>CALWXU010000004.1 GCA_944385585.1 uncultured Flavonifractor sp. | reverse complement strand
TGGTCCTCCAGCCCCAGGGCGATCATGGTCTCGATACAGCCCTGGTAGACGCACAGCACCCGCTCCGGGGCCTTCTCGTAGGTGTACTCCACCGGATTGCCGGCGTAGTCATAGCTGGTGATGGTCACCGGATAGTGGCTGCTGGAGCCGGTGGTCTCCTCCGCCTGGGCGGGGGTGGTCTCCGCGGCGGGGGCCTGGGTCTCCGCCGGGGTCCCGCCGGAGCAGGCAGCCAGGGAGAGGGTCAGGGCCAGCGCCAGGGCCAGGATGCTGCGATTCCGTTTCATTGCGATGTCCTCCTTGTAAAAATATGCGATCTCACCGCCCGGAAAACGGAAAAGCCCGCTTTCCGGAGAAAGCGGACTTCCAGAACTACCTGTGTGCGGCAGCGCTGGACAGGTCTCTTTCTGCGGAAGATACCTATCCGCCCGTTCCAAGCAGGTTTCCTGGCTCACGGATCTGCGCTTGCCGCGCCTTCTCACCCCGCCTTGGCGGCGGGACAATGGCTGCTGCGGCTCGCTCCCCGTTCACAGTGACCGGATCGCTCGGGAGTTGCACCCGATTCCCTTTTACCCCAGCGGAAGCTGGGCACTTGGAGGGCCTATTGGTCTGTACGCCCATTTTAGCCCATACGCCCGCCCTTGTCAAGGGATTCCGCCCCTCTGCCGCGCCCGCCCGGCCGGCGTCGAAAAAAATGCTTTTCTTTCTCAGAAAACTGTGGTATACTTTATCGACGTAAAAGTAAATCCGTTCGCAGGGGAGCTCTGAACAGGGCTGAGAGGGGCGTATGCCCGACCCGACCTGATGTGGATAATGCCACCGTAGGGACGCGACACGTGCGAGACAGCCGGGGCGGGCGCCGCCCCCACACATGCTGTTATCTCAGCTCGGAACGCCCTGCGGGGTGTTCCGAGCTTTTTGTTTGGGAGGTATGTGTATGAAAAAGGTTCTGACCATCGCGGGGAGCGACTCCAGCGGCGGCGCGGGCATCCAGGCGGATCTCAAGACCATGACCTGCCTGGGGGTGTACGGCATGAGCGCCGTCACCGCCCTCACCGCCCAGAACACCACCGGGGTGTCCGGCGTGCTGGAGGCCACCCCGGAATTTATGGCACAGCAGCTGGACTGCGTGTTCCGGGACATCCGGCCAGACGCGGTGAAGATCGGCATGGTGTCCAACGCGAAGATCATCCGGACCATCGGGTCCAAGCTGCGGGAGTACCGGGCGGAGCACATCGTGGTGGACCCGGTGATGGTGGCCACCAGCGGCTCCAGCCTGATGCAGGACAGCGCCCTCACCGCCCTGACGGAGGAGCTGTTCCCCCTGGCGGAGGTGATCACCCCCAACCTGCCCGAGGCGGAGCGGCTGTGCGGCCTCGCCATCGGGGACGAGGACGCCATGCTCCGGGCGGCCCAGGCCATCGGGAGCACCCTGCCCGGCGGGGTGCTGGTGAAGGGGGGCCACCGGACGGAGGACGCCGACGACCTGCTGTGGCTCCGGGGGGAGGCCCGCTGGTTCCGGGCTCCCCGGGTGGACAACCCCAACAACCACGGCTCCGGCTGCACCCTGTCCTCCGCCATCGCCTCCTTCCTGGCCCTGGGCTGCGACCTGCCCCAGGCGGTGGGGAGGGCCAAGGCCTACATCACCGCCTGCATGGAGGCCGGGCTGGACCTGGGGGCGGGCAGCGGCCCGCTGAAGCACAACTATGCCATCAACGAAGGAGGAAGCATACAGTGAACGCAAGTGTTGCCATTCAGGTGCTGCCCAAGGTGATGGAGCAGGAGGACACCCGCCGCATCGTGGACGAGGTGATCTCCTACCTGGCCTCCACCGGCCTGCACTATGTGGTGGGGCCCTTTGAGACCACCCTGGAGGGGGATCTGGATCAGCTGCTGGACATCGTGAAGGAGTGCTGCCGCATCTGCGTGTCCCACGGGGAGCCCAGCATGCTGGCCTATGTGAAGATCAGCTACAAGCCCGGCGGGGTCTGGACCATCGACGACAAGACCGGCAAATACCAAAATCCGTGAAAAGAAGGAAGCTCTCATGAAAACAGCCAATGCAAAAACCTTGCGGGCCCAGGGGCTCTCTGTGCGCAAGCTGGTGCTCACCGCCATGCTGGGCGCCCTGGGCTTCGTCCTGTCCACCTTTGTCTACTTCCCCTCCATGGCCCCCTTCCAGCACTTCTGCAACGTGCTGGGGGCGGTGTTCCTGGGGCCGTGGTACAACTTCGCCGCCGCCCTGCTCACCGGGCTGCTGCGGATGCTCACCGGCCGCACCATCCAGGCGGTGGTGGGGGCGGTGTTCGGCGCCTTCCTGTCCGGCCTGTTCTACCAGCTGACGAAGAAGCTGTGGGGCGCCCTGCTGGGGGAGACCATCGGCACCGGCTTTGTCAGCGCCATGGCGGCCTACCCCCTGATGAAGTTCTTCTACGCCCTGGACGCCCAGTCCCCCTTCTACTACATCCCCTTCTACCTGCCCGCCTCGGTGGTGGGCGGCCTGATGGGCTGCGCCGTGCTCCTGCTGCTCAAGCGGGCTAAGGTGCTGGACCGGATGCTGGAAGAGCTCAACCGATGAGGGGCGGATATGGAACTGCTTGATTTTGCCGCCCGCCTGCTCTCGGTGCGGGCGGGCGCCCCCCTGGTGCAGTGCATCACCAACTTCGTCACCGTCAACGACTGTGCCAACATCATCCTGGCCGCCGGCGGCTCCCCCACCATGTCCCACGACGTGCGGGAGGTGGAGGAGGCGGTGGCCGGGGTCCAGGCCCTGGTGTGCAACCTGGGGGCCATCGGAGATCTGGAGGCCATGCTCCTGGCCGGAAGGCGGGCCAACGCCCTGGGCATCCCGGTGGTGCTGGACCCGGTGGCCGCCGGGGTCACGGCCCTGCGGCGGGAGGCGGCAGGCCGCCTGCTCTCGGAGGTGCGCTTTGCCGTCATCCGGGGCAACGCCTCGGAGATCCGGGCCCTGGCCCTGGGCCAGGGCGGCGGCAGCGGGGTGGACGTGGCCGCCGGGGACGCGGTCACCGAGAGTACCCTCCCCGCCGCGGCGGAGCTGACCCGCACCCTGGCCCGCCGCACTGGCGCGGCAATCGCCCTGTCCGGGGCGGTGGACGTGCTCTCCGACGGGGAGACGGTGCTCTTCCTCCGCAGCGGCGTGGCCACCATGGCCCGCATCACGGGCAGCGGCTGTATGCTCACCGCCCTCACCGGGGCCTTCTGCGGCGCGTCGCCGGAGAACCCCTTTGAGGCCGCTGCCGCCGCCATGGCCGCCCTGGGGGTGGCCGGGGAGGCGGCCGAGGAACGCCGCCTGCAAAACGGCACGGGCAATGCCACCTTCCGCAATGATTTGATCGACGCCGTGTTCAACCTCACGGAAACCCAACTGACACAAGGAGTACGCTATGAAATTTACCAGGGATGAGATCCGCGCCTCCATGCTGCTCTACGCCGTCACCGACCGGGCCTGGCTGGGGGGGCGCACCCTCCCCGACGTGGTGGAGGAGGTGCTCTCCAGCGGGGCCACCTTCCTCCAGGTGCGGGAGAAGGGGATGGACCACGACGCCTTTCTGGCCGAGGCCAGGCTTCTGAAGGAGCAGGCGGCCCGGCACCGTGTGCCCTTCGTGGTCAACGACGCGGTGGAGGTGGCCCTGGCGTGTGACGCCGACGGGGTCCACGTGGGCCAGTCGGACATTCAGGGCCGGGACATCCGGGCCCTGATCGGGCCGGACAGGATTCTGGGCATCTCCGCCAACACCGTGGACACCGCCCTGGCCGCCCAGCGGGCGGGGGCGGACTACATCGGCGTGGGGGCGGTGTTCGGCACCACCACCAAGAAGGACGCCAAGAACCTGAGCGTGGAGCAGCTCCGGGCCATCTGCGATGCGGTGGACATCCCGGTGGTGGCCATCGGCGGCATCAGCGCGGACAATATCCTGGAGCTCCGGGGCAGCGGCGTGGACGGGGTGGCGGTGGTGTCCGCCATCTTCGCCCAGCCCCACCCGGGCGCGGCCACAGAGCGCCTGCGGGCCCTGGCGGAGGAGCTGACGGCCCATGGATAGGCGGTTCTGCATCTTTGACATGGACGGCACCCTGGTGGACTCCATGCGCTACTGGAAGGGGCTGGGGAGGGACTATCTGGAGTCCCTGGGCATCCGCCCCGACGAGAGGCTGCTGTGGATGGTGAAGGCCATGACCATGCTGGAGGGGGCGGCCTATTTCATGGACACCTTCCACATACCCGGCCCGCCCCAGCGCATCGTGGACGAGATGGAGGCCATGATGGAGGAGCACTACCGTCAAGACGTGCCCCTCAAGCCGGGGGTGAAGGAGTACCTGGAGCGCCTGCGGGGGCGGGGCTGCCGGCTGTGCGTGGCCACCGCCACCGCCGAGCCCCTGTCCCACCAGTGCCTCTCCCGCCTGGGGGTGGACCACCTCTTCGACTTCATCCTCAGCTGCGAGACCCTGGGGGTGAGCAAGAACCGGCCGGACGTGTTCCTGGAGGCGGCCCGCCGCCTGGGGGCCGCCCCGGGGGAGACTGCCGTCTTTGAGGACGCCCTCTACGCCGCCCGCACCGCCAGGGAGGCGGGCTTCTACACCGTGGCCGTCCCCGAGCCGTCCTACGCCGGGGACTGGCCGGAGCTGTCCGCCCTGGCGGACGAGTGCATCCTGGATTGGAGGAATGCGGTATGACCGTGACGCAACGCCTTTATGAGGCCGCCCGCCCGGTGTGGGAGGCCTGCCACAGCCACCCCTTTGTCAGGGGCATCGGGGACGGCACCCTGGAGCTGGAGAAATTCCGCCACTTCCTGCTCCAGGACTACCTCTACCTCTTCGACTACGCCCGGGTGTTCGCCTACGGGGTGGTGAAGGCCCGGGATCCGGACCTGATGCGCACATTCGCCGCCAACGTGGACGCCATCCTGGGGGGCGAGATGAAGGTGCACCGGGCCTACATGGCCCGGCTGGGCATCACCGAGGAACAGGTGTTCGCCGTAAAGCCCGCCCTGTCCAATCTGTCCTACACCCACTATATGCTGGCGGCGGCCGCCGCCGGGGGGCCGGCGGAGATTGTGGCGGCCATCCTGGCCTGCTCCTGGAGCTACGCCGAGATCGGGACGCGGCTGGCCGCCATCCCCGGGGCGGCGGAGCACCCCTTCTACGGCGAGTGGGTGCAGAGCTACGCCGGAGAGGATTACCAGCAGACCAACGACGCCCTGGTGGCGCTGATGGACACTCTGGCGGAGGGATGCACCGAGGCGGAGTACCGGCGGCTGGAGGAGATCTTCGTCACCTGCAGCCGGTACGAGCTGGGCTTCTGGGACATGGCCTGGAATCTGGAGCGGTAGCCATGTCCATCCTGGAATTTGACAAGGTGTCCTACCAGTACCCCTCCGAGGACTTCGACATCATCGACGCCCTCTCCTTCCGGGTGGAGCCGGGCTCCTTCCACTGCATCCTGGGGGTGAGCGGCTGCGGCAAGAGCACCATCTTCCGCCTGATCAACGGCCTGCTCTCCCCCAAGGCCGGGGAGATCAAGGTGGGCGGCGCGCCCATCGCCGGGCGCAAGCGGTACTGCGGCTACATGCCCCAGAAGGATCTGCTCTTCCCCTGGCGCACCGTGGGGGAGAACGTGGCCCTCCCCCTGGAGGTGGCCGGCGGCCTGAGCAAAGCCCAGCGGCAGGAGCGGGCCGAGGCCGCCCTGGCGGAGGTGGGGCTGGCCGGGTGCGCCGGGAAGCTGCCCGGCGAGCTCTCCGGCGGCATGCGGCAGCGGGCGGCCTTCGCCCGCACCATGCTCACCGGCAGCGACCTGCTCCTGCTGGACGAGCCCTTCTCCGCCCTGGACTTCCTCACCCGCATCTCCATGCAGGAGTGGCTGCTGGAGCAGTGGCAGCGGCTGAACAAGACCATCCTGTTCATCACCCACGACGTGGAGGAGGCCGTCTTTCTCTCCTCCAGCGTGCTGGTGGTGGAGCACACCCCCATCCGCACCCTGACGGAGATCCCCATCCCCGCCCCCTTCCCCCGGGACCGCGCCTGCCTGGGGCGGCCGGAGCTGGTGGAGCTGAAGGAGCGGCTGATCACGCTGCTGAGAAAGCAGGTGCGGCCATGAAAAAGGCCTGTAAAGCCAACCTGCCCGCCCTCATCTTTCTCTTTGCCCTGCTCCTGCTGTGGCAGGCCGGGGCCATGGAGATGGACGCGGCCTATATCCTGCCCACGCCGGTGCAGATCCTCCAGCGGCTGTGGGAGCTGCGGGAGCCCCTCTTCCTGGTCCACCTCCCCGCCACCATGACGGTCACCGGCATCGGCCTGGTCATCTCCCTGGCGCTGGGCCTGGCCCTGGCGGTGGCCATGGACGCCAGCGGGCTGGTGCGGCGGATGCTCTACCCCCTGGTGGTGGTGTCCCAGACCATCCCCACCACCGCCATCGCCCCCCTCTTTGTGCTGTGGTTCGGCTACGGCATCTGGAGCAAGGTGCTGGTGACGGTGCTCATCACCTTCTTCCCCATCACCATCACCGTCTACGACGGCCTGCGCTCGGCCAAGGTGGAGATGGTCGAGCTGCTCCAGACCTACGGGGCCTCCCGCCGGGAGATTTTCAAGAAGATCAAGACCCCCTGCGCCCTGCCCTACTTCTTCTCCGCCGTCAAGATGGCGGTGCCCATGAGCGTCATCGGCGCGGCCATCGGCGAGTGGCTGGGGGCCAAGAGCGGCCTGGGCTACTTCTCCCGCCGCATGATGACCCAGCTGGACGGGGCCGGGGTGTTCGCCCCCATCGTGCTGCTGGCCGCCGCCGCCATGCTGGCGGTGGGGGTGGTGGCCCTGCTGGAGCGGCGCTTCGTCCGCTGGAGAGGCGAATCCTGAGTCAGGCAAGGCGGCAAAGCCACTTGTTTGAGAGAGATGCAGCCCCCTGGGCGCGCCCTTTGGGCACACCTGTGGGCTGAGACGTGTTTTCTCCCAGGCGCACCCCCCAGGGGGCCCTCTCTTGCCCCTTCGGGGCAATTCACCTTGTGTCCTGGGAGAAAACAGATTTGATTTTATTGGCGCCTGTGGGCGCAAACTCTGCGAGATAGACTGACTGGAAAGGAATGAAGGAACATGAAACGGAAGCTTGCCCTGGCGCTGGGCGCCCTGCTCCTGCTCACCGGCTGCGCCTCCGCCCCGGCGGGGGAGAGCCCCGCCGCCGGGGCGACCGGCGGGGCGGACGGGGAACTGCGGGAGGTCAACGTGGTGCTGGACTGGTACCCCAACGCCCTCCACGCCTTCCTCTACGACGCCATCGAGAAGGGCTACTACGCCGAGGAGGGCCTGCAGGTCAACATCCAGTTCCCCTCCAACACCAACGACGCCATCTCCCTGGTGGCCGCCGGGCAGGCGGAGATCGGCCTGTACTACCAGCAGGACGTGATCATCGCCCGGGCCAACCAGGACGTGCCGGTGAAGTCCATCGGCGCGGTGGTGCAGGCCCCGCTGAACATCGTCCTCTCCCTGGCGGAGGAGGACATCCACTCCCCGGAGGATCTGGTGGGCAGGACCATCGGCTACGCGGGCACCGAGCTGTCCGAGGCCCTCATCCGCTCCATCATGGCCTATGTGGGGGCGGACTCCAGCGACGTGGAGATGATCGACGTGGGCTTTG
This sequence comes from uncultured Flavonifractor sp., assembly GCA_944385585.1. Taxonomy (GTDB): domain Bacteria; phylum Bacillota; class Clostridia; order Oscillospirales; family Oscillospiraceae; genus Flavonifractor. The sequence continues at coordinate 39,061 of CALWXU010000004.1, read as the reverse complement.
ACCTGATGAGCTCCATGACCACCGGCAACGTGGACGCCACCATCGGCTGCCTGGTGAACCACGAGGTGCCCCAGATGGAGGAGGAGGGCTTCGAGGTCAACTGGTTCGACCTGGACGACTACGGCGTGCCCACCTACTACGAGGGGGTGTTCCTGGCCAGCGACGAGATGATCGAGAACGAGCCGGAGGTGCTCGCCGCCTTCCTCCGGGCCTCCGCCAAGGGCTTTGCCGACGTGCAGAGCGACCCGGAGGGGGCCCTGCGCACCCTGCTGGACAACCAGAACGAGGAGAACTTCCCCCTGTCCGAGACGGTGGAGCGCAAGAGCCTGGAGACCCTGCTCCCCCTGATGGAGACGGAGGAGGCCCCCTTCCTCTCCCAGAGCGCGGCGTGCTGGCAGGAGAACGTGGACTGGCTGCTGGAGCAGGGGCTTATTGACCAGGCGCCGGCGCTGGAGGAGCTGTATGTAGAGCTGCTGGAGGAGTAGCTTGCCGGCGGGACAGAAGCGCCGAGGCGCAGACAAGGACCGCCGCCCTTTCGGGCGGCGGTCCTTGTCTCTCTCATATGCGCGGTCAGGTGGCCTGCTGGGCGCGGTAGAGCCGGGCGTACGCCCCGCCCAGGGCCATGAGCTGGTCGTGGGTGCCCTGCTCCCGGATGCCGCAGCCGTCGATGACGAGGATGCGCCCGGCGGAGCGGATGGTGGACAGCCGGTGGGCGATGATCAGGGTGGTGCGGCCCTTTGCCAGCTCGTCAAAGGCCCCCTGGATGCGGGCCTCGGTGACGGTGTCCAGGGCGGAGGTGGCCTCGTCCAGGATGAGGATGGGCGGGTTTTTCAGGAAGATGCGGGCGATGGACACCCGCTGCTTCTGCCCGCCGGAGAGCATGACCCCCCGCTCCCCCACCTGGGTCTGGAAGCCGTCCGGCATGTCCAGGATGTCGTCGTAGAGCTCCGCCCGGCGGGCGGCCTCGATGATCTCCGCCTCGGTGGCGTCCGGCCGGCCGTAGCGGATGTTGTCGTAGATGGTGCCGGCAAAGAGGAACACGTCCTGCTGCACGATGCCGATGTTTGCCCGCAGGGAGTGCTGGGTCAGGGTGCGCACATCCTGCCCGTCCACCAGGATGCGGCCCTCGGTCACGTCGTAGAACCGGGGGATGAGCTGGCACAGGGTGGACTTGCCCCCGCCGGAGGGGCCCACCACCGCCACCGTCTCCCCGGGGCGGATGTGGAGGGTGACGTGCTCCAGCACCGGCTCGGGGGAGGTCTCGTAGCGGAAGGTCACGTCGTCCACCAGGATATCCCCCTTCACATCGGTGAGCTCCTTGGCGCCGGGGGCGTCCTGGATGTCTGGCTCCAGGCGCATCAGCTCCACAAACCGCTTGAAGCCCGCCATGCCCTGCATGAACTGCTCCACAAAGGCGGACAGCTTGCGCACGGGGGTAATAAAGGTGGTGACGTACAGGGCGAAGGTGGTGAGATCGATGAAGTCCATGCCGTCCCGCATGATGAGGAAGCCGCCGAAGGCGATCACCAGCACCGACAGGATGCCCATGAAGAACTCCATGCCCGACTGATAGAAGGCCATGGTGCGGTAGTAGCCCCGCTTGGCCCCCCGGAACTGGTCGTTGGCGGCGTTGAACTTGGCGCTCTCGGCGGCCTCGTTGGCAAAGGCCTTGGCGGTGCGCATGCCGGAGATGGAGGATTCCACCTCCCCGTTGATGCCCGCCAGCTTGGCCTTCACCTCGGTGGAGGCCCGCATCATCTTCTTGCGGCTCAGGGCGGTGAACAGCACGAACAGGGGGATCACCGCAAAGACGACGAGGGCCAGCTGCCACTGGATGGTGAGCATGATGCAGAAGGCCCCCAGGATGGTCACCGACGAGATGAACAGGTCCTCCGGCCCGTGGTGGGCCAGCTCGGTGATCTCAAACAGGTCGCCGGTGACCCGGCTCATGAGCTGGCCGGTGCGGTTCCTGTCGTAGAAGGAGAAGGACAGCTCCTGCATGTGGGTGAACAGGTCCCGGCGGATGTCCGCCTCCATCCGCACCCCCAGCAGGTGTCCCCAGTAGGTGACGATGTAGTAAAAGACCCCCTTGAGCACATAGGCCGCGGCCAGCGCCGCCATGACGGCGAAGAAGGCGCCGAACATCCGGCCGGGCAGCAGCTGCTGCATGGAGTATCGGGACACCACCGGAAAGGCCAGATCCACCAGGCAGATGCACAGCGCGCACACCATGTCCAGGGCGAACAGCCGCCAGTGGGGCTTATAGTAGGACGCGAATATGCGCAGATACCCGCGGGTGCGGAAGGCATTTTCTCCCATCGTCAAAAGCTCCTCTCTGCCGCGCGGCCTTTGGAAAGGGCCGCGCCAATCCTGTTCCCATGCGCCGTGCGGGCGTTTTGCCGCCGGCGGGATGGGCCGCCCACCCGGCACGCCGCGGAGCGTCCCCAGCGGGGTCCATAAAAATAACCACACCTTTCGGTGTGGTTATTTTTATGGTGGACGATACAGGACTTGAACCTGTGACCTCCCGCACGTCAAGGCCAGCACCGAATTTTTTCTAATCTATTTTAGTGATTTATAGGCCTATCTGCTCTATTCCGCATACTTTCCGTCACTCTTTGAATGCAAGGTTTCCGCCTGTTCCGCCGCCGGCTGTGGCTAACTATGTGGTCAAACCAGCCGAGAAGGCAGGCACTTCGATTGTGACCGGGTGAACGGAATAACTGGATCTGCCCAAGTCAGGCCCAATAGAGCAATTATCATTTCATCACGTCATTTGTTCATTATTATAGCGGTCTTATCTCTTTTCGTCAATCAAAATGATGCGGGCAGCGCAAAAACTGCGCCGCAATAAACAAGGAACGGCCGTGTGGACGCTAATTGGAGAAGCCCCGTCGGTACCGGCGGGGCTCCCCCTTGTCTGCGTATGAAAATATATTAGAGCAGAAGATTCTCACTGTAGAGAACGAATTGAATTGTGGAGCATACACAGTCAGCCCATCTGGCAGTTTAGCGCTGGATGCGGCCAGATCCGTCACCACCAGCCAGCTTCTCCACTTCGGCCACAGTGACCATGTTGTAGTCGCCCTCAATCGCGTGCTTTAAGGCGGAGGCCGCCACGGCAAACTCTACCGCCTCTTGGGTGGACTTGCCATTGAGCAGGGCATAGATCAGCCCGCCGCCGAAGCTGTCTCCGCCGCCCACTCGATCCACGATGTGCAGGTCGTACTTCTTGGAGAAGCAGTACTCATCACCGGACACATCATAGAGCATGGCGCTCCAGCCGTTGTCCGAGGCAGAGTGGGACTCCCGCAAAGTAATAGCAACCTTTTCAAAGCCGAATTTATCAGCCAGCTGTTTAACTACGGACTTATAGCCCTCATGATTCAACGTGCCAGCGGTGATATCGGTGCGTTCGGCCTCGATGCCGAATACGTCCTTGGCGTCCTCCTCATTGGAGATACACACGTCCACATACTGGCACAAATCAGTCATGGCCTCTTTGGCCTGCTGGCGGGTCCATAGCTTGCCACGATAGTTCAGGTCACAGGAGATCTTGATCCCTCGGGCCTTGGCGACCTTACAGGCCTGACGGCAGGTCTCCACCAGATTGGGCCCCAGGGCCGGGGTGATGCCGGTAAAGTGGAACCACTCCGCGCCCTCAAAGATCTTGTCCCAGTCGAAGTCAGAGGGCTGGGACTCCTGGATGGCGGAGTGGGCTCGGTCGTAGATGCAAATGCTACCACGCTGGGATGCGCCCTTCTCGTTGTAGTAGATACCCACCCGCTCTCCGCCGCGGACAATCATGGAGGTATCCACACCGTACCTGCGCAAAGAGTTAACCGCCGCCTGGCCGATCACGTGGGTGGGAAGTTTGGTGACATAGGCCGCATCCACTCCGTAGTTGGCCAGGGAGACAGCTACGTTGGCCTCTCCTCCGCCGAATGTAAACTCCAGGCGGTCGGTTTGGACAAATCGCTCGTAGTGATAGGGTTGTAAGCGAACCATAAGCTCGCCGAAGGTGACGACTCTAGCCATAATCATTTCTCCTGATCAATCTATATTTCTGCCGTTTGACATTTATTTTTGTATCAACTCTAGAGCAAAGTCGCCCACCTCACCGTCCAGATAGATGGCCCTGGTTCTACCCGCTCCATCGGTCTTACGGGTGGACTCATCAAAGGTCACGCCCTGGAGGCTTAGGTGGTAGATGGCCCGGTCCACACTGTTGGTGCCGATGGCAATGTGTCCGTGCTTCCCTGGGCAGGGATGCTTCATGCACTCCACGACGCTGCCGGCAAAGGCAGAGGAGCTGCCCAGCTTATAGGGCAGCTGGAAAAGCGCGCAGAAGGTTCTGGCGGTCTTTTCTGCCTCGGCCTCGTTATCGCAGTTGATGCCCACGTGTTGCAACTCAAAGCCCAGCATTGTCTGGACCGCCTCCCGGCAGATGCGGGTGATCTCGTCCCACCGCTCACCCTGGATCAGATCCTTTTTAACCATCCAGGTGCCGCCGCAGGCCACGATTTTATCAAAGCTCAGGTAGTCCATCAGGTTCTTGGTATTCACGCCTCCGGTTGGCATCCAGCGCAGATTGGTATAGGGGCCGGCCAGGGCTTTCAGCTTTGCCACGCCGCCGTTCTGCTCTGCGGGAAAAAACTTCACCACATCCAGCCCCATGCTCATGGCCTGTTCCATCTCGCCGGGACTGGCGGTTCCAGGCATCATGGGAACGCCTTTGTCAATGACATAGCGGGTGACAGCGGGGTTGAAACCCGGGCTGACGATGAACTGTGCCCCCGCAGCAATCGCACGGTCGGCCTGGCCTGTGGTCAGAACGGTACCGGCACCCACCAGCATTTCTGGTACCTCAGTAGCAATGCGGCGGATGGCCTCCTCCCCTGCGGCGGTGCGGAAAGTCACCTCGGCGGCAGGCAGGCCGCCTGCCACCAGCGCCCTGGCCAGGGGAACTGCCATCTCCGCTTCATCAATAGCGATGACCGGCACAATACCGATGCGCGAGATCTGTTCAATGATCTGATTCATGATTCATTCCCTCTATTTGTTTGTTTCACCTGTCAGCCTTGTCGTATCGAGGCGTCCGGGCCATGAACTGCTCCAGCTCATCCCGGGTGGGGAGGCCCTCATTGTCACTGGCATATGTGATTTGGATGGCACCAATGGCGCTGCCCCGTTCCACAGCCTGTTCCAACGACAAGCCCTCCATCAGAGCACTCTCCACTCCCACCGCAAAACCGTCCCCAGCCCCTACTGTATCCACGATCTTTTCCACCCGGTACGCCGGGGTACGGAAGGAGCCGGCCCCGGTGAAGGTCTCTGCCCCATTCACTCCCGTCTTGACGATAACCGCCCGGGCGCCCCGCTCCAGGTAGAACCGGCCAATCTCTCCAGGATCCCTGGAGCCGCAGAGGATCTCCCCCTCTCCCACCCCTGGCATGACGTAGTCAGCCAGAGCTGCCAGGGCGTTGACTTCGGCCACCATGGACGCTCGGCAGGGCCAGAGCTGGGGCCGCAGATTCGGGTCAAAAAAGACCGGAACCCCCACTCTTCGGGCCTCGTTTGCCAGCATGTAGCTTGCCGCCAGTGCTGTAGGGGAGATGGCAGGCAGGATGCCAGTCAGATGCACTGCGTCCCACTCCCGCGGGTCAAGCCCAGCCACATCCGCCGGACTCAGCGCGCTGGCTGCGGAACCGGCGCGGAAGTAGTAAATGTCCGGATCACCCCGGCTGGTTCTGCTCTGGAGCATGAACCCGGTGCGCCGGCTCTGATCCACTTGTACAAGAGCGGTGCCCAGTCCAATCTCCTCCATATAACGGCATATTTGCCGACCAAAAGGATCTCTTCCCACCCGGGTGAGATAGCCCACTGTATGACCCAAACGTGTGAGGCCCACGGCCACGTTAAATTCCGCCCCGGCGATGGCGGAAGTAAAGTGCTTGACCACGTCCAATCCGCCCTCTTCCTGGGCGATGAGCAGGCCCATGGGCTCGCCGACGGTCAGAATGCGCTTGCCCATGGTTATACGCCGGAATAGGCGGCAAAGCCCGCGTCGATGGGCAGAACCACGCCGGTGATGGCGCTGGCCGCCCTGTCGTCGCAGAGAAAGAACACGCCGCCCAGCAGCTCGCTGCTCTCCACAAACCGGCCCATAGGGGTACCGGCCAGGATCTTGGCGGTGCGGGGGGTGGGGGTGCCATCCTCATTGAAGAGGAGCTTCCGGTTCTGGTTAGACACTAGGAAGCCGGGAGCGATTGCGTTGCAGCGGATGCCGGTGCCGGCAAAGTAGGTAGCCAGCCACTGGGTGAAGTTGCTGATGGCCGCCTTGGCGCCAGAATAGGCCGGGATCTTGGTCAGCGGGGTGTATGCGTTCATAGAGGAGATGTTCAGGATACATCCGCTCCCCCGTTCTACCATATCCCTGGCAAAGGCCTGGGTGGGCAGCAGGGCGCCCTGGAAGTTCAGTTTAAATACAAAGTCCACTCCGCTGGCGTCCAGGTCAAAGAAGGTCTTCTGGCCGGGCTTGGCCTCGTGCTGCTACTCATTGTCCGTGGTCGCCCGTGGATTGTTTCCGCCGGCGCCGTTGATAAGGATGTCACAGGGCCCGAGCTCCTTGCACACCTGGGCGTGAACCTCAGTCAGGGCCTCCGGATCCAGTACATCAGCCTTGTAACCCTCGCAGACAAGGCCTTCGGCTCTGCACGTGCCGGAGAGTTCCTTCACCGCCTCCTCGTTCAGATCCAGAGCGGCCACCTTGGCCCCCGCCTGAGCAAAGGCCCGGGCCATCTCGCCGCACAGCACACCGCCCGCGCCGGTGACCACCACAACCTTGCCGGTAAAGTCTACGCTCAGAGGAAGTTCTATCATTGTTCAGAGCCCCTTTCTCAAAAAAGGTTATCGGTTTGCCTTTTCACATGCCTCAAACAGGCCGTTGATGTAGGCCGCGCCCAAGGCCCGGTCGTACAGCCCGTACCCCGGCTTGCCGGTCTCCCCCCAGATCATGCGGCCGTGATCCGGGCGGACATAGCCGTCGAACCCGGTTTCCACCAGGGCCTTCACGATCTCGTACATGTCCAGGCTGCCGCAGGAGGACAGGTGGGCCCGCTCTTCAAAGGAGCCGTCCTCCAGGATCTTCACATTGCGGATGTGCATGAAGGCGATGCGGCCCACGGCGGAGTATTTGCGCACCATTGCCACCACGTCGTTGCTCTTCGCGCAGCCCAGGCTGCCGGTGCACAGGCACAGGCAGTTGGCCGGGCTGTCAATGAGCTTCAAAAACCGATCCAGGTTGGCCTCGCAGGTGATGATGCGGGGCAGACCGAAGATGGGATACGGGGGATCGTCGGGGTGGATTGCCATTTTCACGCCGCACGCCTCGGCCACCGGGATGACTTTTTTCAAAAATCGCTCCAAGTTAGACCACAGGCCCTCCTCTCCCAGCTCCCCGTAGGCGGAGATAAGCTCCCGCACCTCCTCCTGAGTATAGCCGGAATCCCAGCCCGGCAGGTGGATGTCGTCCCTCAGGGGGTCCAGGCCCTTCATCTGATCCCAGTACATCACCAGGCTGGTGGAGCCGTCGGCCCCTTTCTTGTCCAGCTGGGTCCGGGTCCAGTCAAAAACGGGCATAAAGTTGTAGGTCACGCATTTCACGCCGTACTTGGCGCAGCGGCGGATATTCTCGCAGTAGACCTCCAGCAGCCGTTCCACATCCCCCCGGCCCAGCTTGATGTCCTCATGGACCGGGATGGACTCCACCACGTCGAAAATGAGGCCGTTGTCCTCACAGTCCTTCTTCAGCCCGGCCAGACTCTCCTCGGGCCACACCTCTCCGGGCTTTACGTCATACACCGCGGTGACGACGCTCCTCATGCCCGGGATCTGGCGGATATACTCCAGCGGGATGGGGTCGCTCTTTCCGTACCAGCGGAATGAGAGCTTCATGCCGCTCTCCTCCTTTTCAAAAAATTACAGGTTGAAATACCGCTTCGCGTTGCGGCAGCAGATATCCTGTACCAGGCCGCCCAGGGTTTCCATGTCCCGGGGGTACTCCCCCTCCTCCACCCAGCGGCCCAGCAGGTCACAGAGCACCCGCCGGAAATATTCGTGCCTGGCGTAGCTCAACAGGCTCCGGCTGTCGGTGAGCATACCGATGAAGTTCCCCAGCACGCCCAGGTTGGCCAGGCTGGTCAGGTGCTCGGTCATCCCCGCCTTGTGGTCGTTGAACCACCAGGCGCTGCCGTGCTGGAGCTTCCCCGGTATCTCCGGGCTCTGGAAGGCCCCCAGCAGGGTGTCGATCCAGGCGTTATCCGCCGGATTGAGGCTGTACAGCACCGTCTTGGGCAGACTGGCCTCCCGCTCGAGGGCGTCCAGCAGGCGGTAAGTGGCGGAGCAGCTGTCTGTGACGGCCATACAGTCAAAGCCGGTGTCCGGCCCCAGGATCTCCAGCATCCGTGTATTGGGATTGCGTATGCAGCTGAAGTGGAGCTGCATGACCCACCCCAGCCGGGCATACTCCCGGGCGCAGTGAAGCAGCAGGGCAGTCTGGTATCCCTCTGCCTCCTCTCGGGTCAGGGGTTCTCCCGCCCTGGCCTTGCGCAGGGCGGCGGTAGCCGCCTTGTCGCTGGCCGTCCGGAACATCACGTAGTCCAGGCCGTGATCCGCTGAGCGGCAGCCGTGGGCGTCAAAAAAGGCGATGCGCGCGCTGAGGGCCTGCCGCACGTCCTCCACCGTGGTGATCTCTCGTCCCACCGTCTCCTCCAGCTTCCGGAGGTAGCCGGCAAAGCCCGCCTTGTGCAGATTCACCGCAGGATCCGGCCGGAAGCTGGGCAGCACCTTGGGCGTAAAGCTCCCGTCCGCTGAGAGCTTCTCATGCCAGGACAGGTCGCTGCATGGGTCATCGGTGGTGCCCACCATGGCTACATTGCTGCCGCAAATCAGCCCCCGGGCGCTCATGCCCGGATCGCTACGCAGTTTTTCGCTGCACAGATCCCACACCCGCTGCGCTGTCTCCTCATTCAGGACACCCGTGTAGCCGAAGTAGTTCTTCAACTCCAGGTGGCACCAGTGATACATCGGATTCCCAATGGCCCGGGGCAGCGTCTCGGCAAACTTCTGGAATTTTTCCCGTCCCGTTCGCTCGCCGGTGATGAACTCCTCTGGTACGCCGTTGGAGCGCATGAGCCGCCACTTATAGTGGTCCCCCCCCAGCCACACCTGGGAGAGATCCTCAAAGCGCCGATCCTCCCAGATATCTCTGGGGTCAATGTGGCAGTGGTAATCCACGATGGGCATCCGCTCCGCCCAGCCGTGGTACAGCTCCACGGCTGTCCCCGTGCCCAGAAGAAAATCCGGATCCTCTACAAAGCCTTTCATATCCGGCCCCTCCCTTCTCCTTGATTCTGCGGTATCGGCCAGTCCCTCGGGAGCAGACCCTGTTGGCCTGCTCCCAGAGAGATTCCGCTGATTCTTCATGATTTGAGCACCGTCTCGTCGGTGATGGTGCGCATGGCCTCCTCCAGGCTCATGCCTTTCACCACCGCCTCTTTCCGGGCGGCGTTCACCGCCTGGATCTGCCGCATCCGCTCCCCGGTGAGGGTGTACTTCCGCATGGCAATCAGGGTGGCCAGCCAGGCGGCCATGGGGATGATACAGAACAGGACGATGACCACAATATTCATACCAGGCACGTAAGGCGTGCTCTTCGTAGGCAGCACATCCAGCCCAATCAAGCCAACCGCAAGTCCAACGACCGTGGCGCTCAGGGACGACACCAGCTTATCCACCAGGGCGAAGAGGGTGCCCATGATGCCGGGAATAAACTTGCCGGAGCGGTAGGTTTCGTAGTCGGCGCAGTCGGCCACCATGGGTATGGGCATGTCTGCCGTGGCGTAGTAGGCTCCATAGCCGATGCCGAAGAACAGGATGAACAACACCGTGTAGAGGTTGATGGAGATTCTGAAGTCCGGCCCGAATAGGGTTCCCTCATAGATGGAGAAGTTGAAGGCCGGATCCCCCTGCCTCCACAGCAGCAGCAGTACCAGCACACCCACGTAGCAGACCAATGCCACGCCCACATAACGTACCAGAGATGCCTTCTGGCCTTTCTTCTGGGCGGTACGTACGGTCAGCAGAAAGAAGGGAACCGCAAACACATAGCCAAGGATCATCATGGGCAGGTACAGGTTGTCGTAGTTGCCCATCATACAGCCGTAGAGCATGATAAGTACCGTCATATTGGTGGCGATGGATAGGGCCAGCTTGCATCCAGCGCCGGCCACCATCAGGCGCTGAATGGGATTGTTGTGCTTGATGATCTCCCAGTACTCGGAGATCTTGACCTTCTCAGTCTTCTCTCCTGTGATACCGAAGTATTTGGGCTGGTCCTTCTCCCAAATGCCAATGATGGCCAGGATGGTGAGCACCACCGAGACTACAATCCCGATAGGGGTCATCACGGCAAACCAGGTCTGGTTATAGTCACCAAGCATCCCATCCCCTGCCAGGATGGGGCCAAGGAACTGGATAACGCCCATACCCAGCAGGGAGCCCACCGTGTTGAACACGGTGAATAGGGGGCGCTGCTTAGGGTCATTGGTCAGTACCGACTGGGCCGCCCGGGTCACTGAGGTCTGACAGGCGTATCCGATGGCCCAGATGGCGTAGAATACCACAAAGAGCACATATCGCAGCCACATCATGTTAGTCGGCACAAAGGGGGTGAGCACATACAGGCAGATCACGGATGTCGCCATGATAACGCTGCCGCTCACCATGAAGGGACGGAATTTGCCAAATTTTCCGTTGGTCTTGTCCATCAAGGCACCGATAATAGGATCTGTGACAGCGTCCAGTACCCGCATGGCCGTCACCATGATAGAGGCGAATGCGATAGCAAGGCCCAGCACAGCACTGCCGAAGGTGGCCACATAAGACAGGATCAGCACATAATAGACATTGGTGGCGCCATTATTCAGGGGAAACAGTACCAGTTGATAGGGTTTCGCCCGGTTCAGCCCGGAAGAAGGCGCGGAATCCTGTTTCATAAAAGCTCAAGCTCCTTCATCTTAGTTTTGCCCGCACAGGGACGAAGATCGCAGCATGCCCGGCGGGCACCGGGATCACACCCAGTTCTGGCTTTTTTTATGCTTGACCAGAGTGTAGGCCGGGTTAGGCCCGTCCACCCGCCGGAGCACAGCGCTGTCCGTTAGCTCGCCGGAGTGAACCTCCAGCCGGGTTTCGCCCTCGCCCAGAGGTATCCGAAAAGTAAATACCTTGTCCCCCCGCTGCTCAGAGAACAGCTTCCCGTTGACATACAGGGATACGGAGGGCTAATTGGAGTACACCTTCACCATAGTCTCAGACTCCGGCCGGTCCACATACCGTTTCCCGCACAGATGCACGAAGGGTTCCTTGCTCCACCACGCCTTGTACGCGTAGAAGCTGTCCTTTCGTGTCTTTCGGTCAAAGGTTACCAGGCCCTTGTGATTCATCCCGGGCTCCCCCCCTTGATCCCGGGCATCTGCGGCGAAATCAAACATGTTCCACACATGGGTGCCCCACATCCAGGGATTCCGGTCAAAGAAGCGTAGCATGTATTCATGGTACACGCACTGGTACTCTTCCGTATGGTCACCACGGCGGGGATGGGATGCATGGAGGTTGGGCATGGCTTCACACCCGTACTCTGAAAAGCCCAGGCACCTGTTTGGGTAGACTGTGTGGAAAAATTTCACCCACATGTCGTTGAGCCACAGCCCTGGCACGTACCAGCCCAGATAGAGGTTCCAGGATACGACGTCCGTGATGTGGGCCGAGCGGTTGAATGGGCCACACATAGCGTAGCACGCCAAGGTAGTGAACCGGGTGGGATCCAATCGATGGCACAGGTCATTCAGTGCCCTGTGGTTATCCAGCATGTCCCTCTTGTTTTTGGTGGAGATGGTAATCTCATTGGACACACCCCAGCACACGATGGAGGGGTGGTTGTAGTTCTGGACGATAAGCTCGGTCATCTGACTGATGGTGTTTTCTCTGCCGTTGGGCATATGCTCCGAGATATATGGAATCTCAGCCCAGACGATGAGGCCATACTTGTCGCACAGATCGTAGAAATACTGGTCGTGTTGGTAGTGAGCCAGGCGGATGGTATTGGCCCCGATCTCCCGGATGAGGGCCATGTCCTCCTCATGGATAGCCTGACTAATAGCGTTGCCGATCCCTGGCCGGTCCTGGTGCCGGCACACCCCGCGCAAGGGGTAGGATCGGCCGTTGAGGAAGAATCCCTTTTTCGGGTTCACCTCGAACACCCGCACACCAAAGTGATCTTCCACCTGATCCACCACCTCGTCGTCCTTCACAAGCCGGGCCACGGCCCGGTACAAATAGGGATCATCCAGGCCATTCCACAGATGGACATCGGGAATGTCCAGAACGATGTCCCGCCCCTCTCCGGACGCCACCTGTTTTCCATCTGCGTCCAAAAGGACAATCTCCGCTGTCCCCGTCCCGGTCACAAAGGTCTCCACACGGATTTTTCCGCAGCCTTTCTCCAACTTCGGGGTGATCTTTATGCCCTTGCCACCGAAGTAGTCCAGGTCAAAATGGTTCTGGCTCACTACAATTAGAGCTACGTCCCGGTAGATGCCTCCGTAGAAGGTAAAGTCTGCCTTCTGGGGGTATACTCTGTCGTTCACACTGTTGTCCACACGGACTGTGAGGCGGTTCTCCTCCTGGAGCATCTCGGTGATATCCGCCCGGAAGGTGGAGTACCCTCCGTCATGGTGAACCGTCAGGCTCCCGTTGATCTCCACGTCAGCCGTCGAGTTGACTCCCTGGAACTCCAGATACACCCGCTGCTTCTCCGGGTCAAACTCCGGCCGGCGGAAGATCTTTTCGTAAGTACAGGTACCCCGCCAGTAGTCGTTTCCGCCATCCTGGCCGTCTTTTCCGTTCCAGGTGTGGGGAATGTTCACCTGCTCCACACTACCATTCGGCCCGTGAAAGGTCCATTCCCCGTTCAAGCTGATATATGCTCGCGTCATTTCTCCTCACCTCTTTCCTGACACATTTGCCATACAGGGCCCGTCGTTGAATACCGAGCCTCGTCGGCAGTGGCTATTCCGGGCGGCTACGCCCGCCACAAACAGAATTTAGGTTTTTTTCTTACGAGGAACCATGTCCACGACCAACAGCGCCACAGCGGCGGCACTCAGCACTGCGAGCACGATCTGCGCCACATTGAGTGCCATCTGCCACCAGGGGGTGACGGCCACAATGCTGGTGTGGACCCCGATGCCGTCCATGCCCCGAGAGTGGAGCACCGTGTAAAGAAGCCGGTGGGCGGACTCCCGCATTGCCTGGGCCAGCGGGGCGTTTGGAGTGGCCCCATCGGGGCCATATTCGGCAAACTCGACACCCAGATCACCAGTGGTTGTGGTGGTTCCACCTGTGCCAGTGGTGCCGGGGAAGTTGTCGGGGATGTCGTTGCCCGCCAGCACCTCATGGGGCTTGCTCATATAGTCGCCCTCGTACATATCGGTTACCGCAAAGCCAGTCATGCCGGCCTCGCCCCGGAGCCAGTCGGTGAGCAGTTTGTGACATGCGCCGGACCACACCGCACCGATGCGGTTGAAGGCGGTCATGACACACTTCGCGCCGGCGTCCACGATAGGCAGCTCAAAGGCCCGCAGGTAGATCTCTCGCATGGCCTGTTCATTGCACCAGGTGGCCAGGCCCTGCCGCTGCAGTTCCTGCTCGTTGAGCGCAAAGTGCTTGTTGTACACATAGACACCCTTAGACTGGATGCCGATAGTTTCATAGGTGTCAATCAGGCCGGTGAGGATGCCGTCTTCGGAGTAGTACTCAAATACACGGCCGGCGTATGGGGTGCGATGGATGTTCAGACCGCTGCCGTAGATGCCGGCATATCCGGCCCACATGGCGTCCTCGCCGATGAGCTCGCCCATCTCCTGCACCAGCTGGTCATTCATGGTAGCGGCCACGATGCCGTTGCAGGGATAGCAGGTCCCGGTCATATCCTTGTCTGGGTCGTTGGTCTGGTTGGCATACCCATTGGCTCCAGAAGAGTACGGCTGTGTCACACCGGAGGGGCCGTTGTGATCCAGGGTCTCCGGTTTGCCAATGGACTCCAGGGAGACGGTCATCCGCAGGCCCACAGCACATAGGCGGGACAGATCCGAGTAGGTCAGCTGGTCCAGCAGATCCTCCCATATGGGGTCGTCATACGATGAAAACGGGCTCCCCAAGACAAAAAACGTACTGGCAAAGACCAAATCGGAGTGCAGTGCAAAACTGAAAGCATTGAAGGCCGGCCTTCAGGGGCCTGGTAAGCCTAAACAGGAAAAGCCAAAAGCGGACATGACCTTCGGTGCCTGGCTGGACTGCTGGTATCAGAAGGAGTGCAAACCCAGGATTCGGCCCAAGACCCAGGCGGACTATGAAAACCGCATCTACCAGCACATCATTCCGGAGTTGGGCGCCATCCCCCTGGCCAAACTGACCGCGGCGAACCTCCAGCAGTTCTACAGCCGACTGAAGGAGGGAGGCCGGCTCCTGCGGGTGGAGCAATACGGTTCGGGACTGTCCGACCGGATGGTAAAGAGCTGTCATGTGACCTGCCGGGTGGCGCTGAATCAGGCAGTGGCGCAGGGGTTGATTCTAAAAAATCCCGCGGATGCCTGCAAAGCTCCTATCACCCACCCTAAAGAGATGCGGGTGCTGACGGGAGAAGAGATCCAGCGCCTGCTGATCCAGGCCAAGGAGGACGGCTGCTTCGAGCTGCTCCTGCTGGAACTGACCACCGGCCTGCGCCGGGGGGAGATCCTGGCCCTCCGGTGGGATGACCTGGACTTCCGCACCGGCGCTCTGCGGATAGAGCGGCAGGTCCAGCGCATCCAGGGGAAGCTGGTGGTCTCCCAGCCCAAGACCCAGGCCTCCCGTCGGAGCATTCTCCTGCCCGCTCCCGTCTTAAAGGTCCTGGAACAGTACCGGCAGGGCGTCGGTTCCCGGTGGATGTTCCCCTCTCCCCAAAAGGAGGACTCCCCGCTGGATCCCGCCGCGGTACGGAAGAAGCTGTCCGTCGTGCTGAAGCGGGCTAGCTGCCCCGCCGCCCGCTTCCATGATCTGCGGCACACCTTCGCCACCAGCGCTCTGGAGCACGGGATGGACGTCAAGACGCTGTCCACCATCATTGGCCACGTGTCCAGTGCTACCACGTTGAACGTCTACGCCCATGTTACCGACGAGATGCGGCGGAAGGCGGCGGATAAAATCGACCGGGCCATCACCGGGACAGAGCTGCCGCATAAGGAAATACCGAAACCGCCCAGCAGGACCGTCTTCCAGCCTGTTAAGAGCAGATACCGCAGGCCGGGCACCGGGTGTATCTCCCGGATCAGCGACCACCTGTGGGAGGGCCGCTACTCTCCCAAGGTCAACGGGAAGCGCATGGCACGAAACGTCTACGCGAAAACGGAGGCCGAGTGCGAGGTGAAGCTGGCCGAGCTGATTCGGGAGATGAAGGCGGAGATCGCCGCCCTTCCGGCACCGGGCAAAGCTGGCTGAATACAGCAAACCGCCCTTCGGAAGCAGTGCTTCCGAAGGGCGGTTTTTCCCTGTCTGTGGCTGGAAATGTGGTCAAAAAAATATGCAGGCTCTCCGCAAAAGAGCAAAAATACAAAAAAGTTAAGAAAAACCACTGTTTCCTATTGAAAACAGCGGTTTTTGTGGTGGACGATACAAGACTCGAACTTGTGACCTCCCGCACGTCAAGCGGATGCTCTACCAGCTGAGCTAATCGTCCGGACAGCGTAGATTATTATACCGGCTGGAGAGCAATTTGTCAATACCCTTTTGCAGCAGATCTGTCACCTGGCCAGGACGCGGAGAATCTCCTCGGCCGAGGGCGGGCAGCCCGGGACCTGTTCCCGGGCGCAGCTGCAGCAGGCCCCCACGCCCAGGCCGTCGAAGGGGACCCCCTTCCACCCCTGGCCGATGGCGATGTCCCGCCCGGCCCCGTGGGCGCGGTAGAGGGCGCGGACCAGGCTGGCGTAGCAGGCCGAGCAGGCCTCCCTGGCCTGGACGCGCCGGGTCAGGGAGGCCACCGTCCCCGAGGGCGCGGGGTACTCGGAGGCCTCCGTGGGCCGGTTGAGGCGGACGATGTCCCCCTCCGACCAGGCCGCGCACCCGGCGCCCCAGGCCTCGGCCAGGCCGATGCAGGGCACCTGGGCCGGGTCGAGCCCCATGAGATGGCAGCCGTAGGCGTCCAGCTGCACCGGGTCCGTCCCCAGCAGCATGCGCCCCGTGGGGACGGGGGTGCCCCCCTCCTCAAAGCTCAGGTCGCCGCAGATGCTGTCCACAAGGGTCAGCCTCACCTTGGGCCGGAGGGCGGCGGCCAGGGCGGCGATGGGCTCCATGAGCCCCTCGGCGTGGAAGCGCCGCTTCTCCCGGTCTGGCAGGCAGCCCTTGCAGTTTTTCAGGGCGCAGGTCATGGCGGTCTGGCAGTGGCCCTTGAGGACGGGCAGGTTGATGATGCACCCCGCGTCCAGCGCCCGGCGGCAGATGTCCATGGGCCGCAGGGGGGTGTCCACCCGGCGGGTTTTGTCCCGCTTGAGGTCGTAGAGGGGCACGCCGTACCGCTCCGCCACCGCCTCATAGCCCGCGGCCCGGAAGGCCCGGCCGGTGTCCGCCCCCACCCAGGAGCCCTCCATGACGCAGATGTCCCGGAACCCGTGGTCCAGCAGGTACTCGATGGTCCCGGAGAGGACCCCGGCGTGGGTGGTGGCCCCGGTCTCCGGGGCCGCGTCCAGCACCAGGTTGGGCTTGAGGGCCACGTCCGCCCCGGCGGGGAGGAGGCGGGCCGCGTCCGCCCCCTCCAGCAGGGCCCGGGTCATGGCGTGGGCGTCGGCGCCGAAGATCTCATAGATTTGGCTCATTGGGTTGCTCCTTTCTGCTCTGCCGCTGTCTCCGCCTGTGATACCTGTCATCATAGCAAACCACGCCCTTTTTTTCCATGTGCAAACTGCCCCAAATCCCCCGGGCAAAATTGGCGTTCCCGTGATTTTTTCCCCGTTTTAAACGGTCCTTTCAACTTCTCTGAAATTTTCCGGCCTCCTGTGAAATCAATGTTTCACCCCGGCCCGCTTGACGGGACGGAGCCGCCGGGGCTACAATAGGGGCAGTCAAAACAGGCCGTCCCCGGCAGCTGCGCCGTCGGGGCGGGGAAGGGGTGACCCATTATGGTAAAGGTGGCCATGCTGCTCCCCTTTCCGGAGATGTGCGACATGGCCCGGGAGCTGGTCCCGGACTACCCCGGCTTCCACGTCATGTGCGTGGAATACGTGCACACCGGAGAGGTCGCCGCCCGGGCGCGGGAGCTGGAGCGGGAGGGCTGTGAGCTGATCATCGCCCGGGGCGTCCAGGCCCGGATCATCAAGGAGACGGTGAAGATCCCGCTGGTGGAGCTGCAGATCACCACCCAGGAGCTGGGCAGGACCCTGCTGGCCCTGAAGCAGGACCTGGGGACGGAGCGGCCCCACATCGGCCTGATCGCCCTGGGCCGCAGCGTGGTGGGGGACACCAGCCAGTTTGACGAGCTCTTCGGCGTGCGGCTGCACCGCTATATCCTGGTCCGCCAGGAGAGCCAGGCCGACGTGGTGTCCCAGGCCATCCAGGACGGCTGCCAGGCGGTGATGGGCGGGGAGATGGTGTGCCAGCAGGCCCGGCTGCGCAACCTCCCCTGCCGGTTCTTCTCCTCCGGAAGGGAGAGCCTGCGGTACGCCCTGGACACCGCCACCCGGGTGTGCTACGCCATGGACCTGGAGAAGCACAACAGCGCCGAGATGGCCACCCTGCTGGACAACGTGTTCGGCGGTATCCTGCAGCTGGACCGGAGCGGCGTGATCCGCCGGATCAACCGGGTGGCCTGCAACCTGCTGGAGCGCACCCCCGGGGAGCTGCTGGGCCGGGAGGCGGCCCAGGTCATGCCGGAGCTGAACCCCCAGCTGCTGGAGGACGCCCTGGTCCGCGGGCAGGAGGCCTACGCCTTCGTGATGGACATCCAGCACCGGGCGGTGGTGGCCAACCTGGCGCCCATCCGCATCGACGACGCGCTGGAGGGGGCCATCCTGACCTTCCACGAGGGCCGCCGCATCATCGAGATGGACAGCGAGCTGCGGCGGGAGCTGTACCAGCGGGGCTACATCGCCCGGTACAGCTTTGACAAGATCGCCCCGCTCTGCAAGGACATCGCCCCCACGCTGGCCCTGGCCAAGCGCATCGCCAAGTACCCCGCCCCCATCCTCCTGGTGGGGGAGCCGGGCGCCGGCAAGGGGATTCTGGCCCAGTGCATCCACAACGAGAGCCTGGCCAAGGGGAACGCCTTTGTCCCCCTGGACTGCAGCGCCTGGCTGCCGGAGACGCTGGACAACATGCTCTTCGGCAACTACACCACAAAAAAGGACAGCCCCGCCTGCCTGGCGGAGCTGGCCCAGGACGGCACCCTCTACCTGGGCCATGTGGAGGCCCTGCCCATGGAGACCCAGTACAAGCTGCTCAACCTGATCCGGGGCAAATTCCTCCACAACGGCTCCAACCGGCCGGTGGCCGCCAGCGTGCGGGTGATCGCCTCCACGGAGGCCAGCCTGGCGCCCCGCATCGAGCAGGGGGCCTTCCGGGACGACCTCTACTACGCCCTCAGCGTGCTCAACCTGAAGCTGCCCCCTCTCCGGCGCCGCCGGGAGGACATCCTGGGCTGGGTGAAGTTCTACCTGGACGAGTGGCAGAAGCGCTACCACCGCTATGTCCACCTGACCAACGGCGCCTGCCGTTTTTTGCAGGAGAGCGACTGGCCGGGCAACCTGGACCAGGTCAACAACGTCTGCGAGCGGATGGTGCTCCTGACCGAGAAGCGCAGCATCGACGAGGGCTTCGTCCGCAGGCAGATGGAGGAGGTCACCCCCCGCCTGATGGCGGACGGGGAGACCCTGGTCCTCTTCAAGGACCAGAAGGCCGCCGAGGTGGCGGAGCTGCTGCGCCGGTACGACGGCAACCGCGGCAAGGTGGCCGCCGAGCTGGGGGTGAGCAAGACCACCCTTTGGCGCTATATCAAGAAATACGGCATCAAGCCGGACTTCTCCTACTAGGGCCTGTCCGAGCAGTGCCGCCACGCCCCAGGCACCCCCCATGCCCCTCCCCGGGACGCGCCGCCGTCCCGGGGAGGGGCATTTTCCCTGCCGGAACGGGGCAGACTGGGCCGCGGAGCGCCGCCCGGCGGACAGCACTTGGGCGGGGGTAAACCTGTCGGAAAACGGCGGGGCAAAATTATGCACCCCGCACAAAAAATGGCGGAGCTGAAACGCTCCTTTGGGAAAGGCCCGGCGCGCCGGCCAAAATGCCGTGAAATGCGTGTGAAACAAAAAATGAAACCTTGTGTTCGAAATTTGCAATTTTATGGGAATGATAGAAAAACAAAGGGCACTTTTGCCCGTTTTGTGTATTGTTAAGGCCGCGTCGAGATGGTATAGTCTGCGTGTAAAAACGCGGGGGGGCGGGCAGTCCAGCCGCCCCGCTCCCCGCCCCGGTCCCCAGCCGGGCCTATGGCGCCGGCCCGTCCTGTCCATGCGGGCGCTCCGGCGCCGGAAAGAACGAAGGAGGAGGTCTCTATGTCAGTTCTAAAGTTCCTGGACAAAAAATTTGAGCTGATGCTGCTGGGCATCATGCTGGCGGTGTTCACCGTCCTCATGTTCCTCAACGTGGTGCTGCGCTATTTCTTCGGCAGCATCATCGTGTGGGGCGACGAGCTGTGCCGCTACTGCCTGGTGGCGTCCACGTTCCTCAGCATCCCCATCTGGATCCGCCGGCGCTCCGGCATCCGGGTGGACGCGGTACTCAGCCTGCTGCCCAAGCGGATGCAGAAGGTCATGGACGTGGCGGTCTACGTCATCATGCTGGTATTCTTCATCTTCCTGTTTGTCTCCGGCATCGGCGTGTGCCAGAGCATGACGGGCCAGGTGAGCTCCGCCATGCGGATGCCCACCGTCTGGCTGTACGGCGTGGTGGAGTTCGGCTTCCTGCTCTCCGCCTTCCGCACGGTGCAGGTGCTCATCGAGCAGCTCCGCGGCTTCCACAGGCCGGAGGCGGCGGACGACGCCAAAGAGGAGGTTGAGAACTGATGGCAATTGGTGTGTTCTTCCTGATCTTCGCCGTCCTGCTGGTCATCGGCGTGCCCATGGCCGTCATTTTCGGCGGCATGGCCTTCATCCCCTCCCTGTTTGACCCCACGTTCTCCTACAACGTGGAGTCGGCCATCAAGAGCATGGTCAACGGCATGGACAGCTACACCCTGCTGGCCGTCCCCCTGTTCATGCTCTCCGGCATGATCATGGCCGAGGGCGGCATCTCCGAGAAGCTGTTCAACTTCTTCGGCTACTTTGTGGGCAAGCGCCGCTCCGGCTTCCCCTGCTGCGTGATCATCACCTGCATGTTCTACGCGGCCATCTCCGGCTCCTCCCCCGCCACCGTGTCCGCCGTGGGCGCCATGTCCATCCCCTTCCTCATCAAGATGGGCTATGACAAGGTGTTCTCCACCGCCATCGTCACCGTGGCCGGCGGCCTGGGCGTGATCATCCCGCCCTCCCTGTCCTTCATCGTCTACTCCTCTTCCTCCCAGGCGTCCCCCTCCGACCTGTTCATCGGCGGCATCATCCCCGGCATCCTCATCGGCATCTGCCTGATGGTCTACGCCGCCATGTACTGCCGCAAGCACGGCGCCGACCAGGCGCTGCTGGACTCCAGCTATCAGGAGCTCCACGACAAGGGCTTCCTCCAGCTGCTCAAGGAGAGCATCTGGGCCCTGCTCACCCCCATCATCATCCTGGGCTCCATCTACGGCGGCATCGCCTCCCCCACCGAGGCGGCGGTGATCTCCGTGGTGTACGCCCTGGTCATCTGCCTGTTCGTCTACAGGACCATCCAGTTCAAGGACCTGGGCAAGGTCTTTATGGCCGGCGCGGACACCTACGTGAACATCCTGTTCATCATCTCCGCGGCCACCGCCTTTGGCCGCTGCATGGCCATGCTGCGCTATCCCCAGGACATCAGCGAGGCCGTCCTCTCCAACGTCCACGGCAAGGTGGCGGTCCTGCTGGTGATCACCGTCATCATGCTGGTGTGCGGCATGATCCTGGACAACATCCCCAACATCATGATCCTCACCCCCATCCTGCTGCCCATCGCCGAGGCCGTGGGCGTGGACCCGGTCCACTTCGGCATCATCATGACGGTCAACCTGGCCATCGGCATGGTCACCCCGCCCATGGGCATCAACCTCTATGTGGCCAGCGGCATGACCGGCATCCCCATGCTGCGGCTGGCCAAGGCCTGTATCCCCTTCCTCATCGCCTTCTTCATCGCCCTGATGGCCATCACCTTCATCCCCGAGCTGTCCCTGTTCCTGCCCTCTCTGACCGGCTGATTGTCCGTCCCAATTTCCATATCCATATGTAATTTAAAAAGGAGGAACTGAAATGAAAACCCATCTGAAGCAAGCCCTTGCCCTGCTGCTGGCCCTGTCCCTCACCCTGGGCCTGGCCGCCTGCGGCGGCGGGACCACCACCACCGAGAGCCCCTCCGGCGGGGAAACCACCCCCGCCGCCGAGGAGAGCGGCGCCGCCTCCACCGGCGCTGTCACCGACATCGCCGAGGAGTACCACTGGACCGCCGCCATGACCGTGGCGGAGACCACCATCAACTACATGATCGTGGAGCGGTTCAAGGAGCTCATTGAGGAGCGCTCCGGCGGCAAGATCACCATCGAGCTCTACACCGGCGGCGTGCTGGGCAGCGACAACGAGATGTTCCAGGGCTGCCGCGACGGCTCCATCGACATCATCACCTCCACCACCAGCGGCCTGGTGGACTTCGTCCCCGAGGAGGCCATCTTCGACCTGCCCAACCTGTTCCCCAACGTGGAGACCATGCGCGCCGTCCTCCAGGGCGACTTCATGGACACCATGAACCAGTACAACAAGGCCGGCGGCTTCATGATCATCGGCTACTCCGACGCCGGCTTCCGCCAGCTGACCGCCAACCGGGCTGTGGAATCCATTGACGACTTCTCCGGCCTGCGCCTGCGCACCATGAACAACCAGTACCACATCGCCTACTGGGAGGCCCTGGGCGCCAGCCCCCTGCCCATGGACTTCAACGAGGTCTACATGGGCCTGCAGCAGGGCACCATCGACGGGCAGGAGAACCCCTACATGAACATCGTGGGCAACTCCATGCAGGAGGTGCAGGACTACGTCATCGAGACCAACCACCTGGGCCACATCATCTTTGTGGCCATGAACAACGACCTGTATGACAGCCTGCCCGACAACGTCCGCACCCTGGTGGACGAGTGCATGGCCGAGGCGGTGGAGTACGGCAACTCCCAGGCCGACGCCTCCATCGAGGCCGACCGGCAGACCTGCATCGACGCCGGCTGTGAGATCATCACCCTGTCCGAGGAGACCCTCGCCGAGATGCAGGAGCGCGCCTCCGTGGTGTACGACATGGTCCGCGCCGACCTGGGCGACGAGCTGGTGGACGAGGTCCTGGCCGCAGTTGAGGCTGCAAGCGCACAGTAAACCATAGCTTGGAGCTGAGGGAGGCCGCGGACGCAGCCTCCCTCAGCTCTGCCCAGAAAGGATGAGAGCCATGCATACACTCAAGCTGTGCGGGGGGAAGGTGTACGACCCCCTGACCGGCGCCTTCCAGACCCGGGACGTGGCCGTGGACGGCGCCGTCCTGGCGGCGGACGCCGCCGGTGAGGCGGCCTTCACCGTGGACGTGTCCGGCTGCATCGTCACCCCCGGCCTGATCGACTACCACATCCACCTGTTCTCCGCCATCCCCTCCGGCAGCGTCCGGGCCGACCTGGCCTGCCTGCCCTACGGCGTCACCACCGCGGTGGACGGCGGCACCAGCGGCGCGCCCACCTACCCCATCTTCCACGAGCTGGAGGTGTCCCGCGCCCAGGTGCGGATGCTGGCCTATCTGAACATCGGCTCCAGCGGCCTGACCAGCACCGTGAGCATGGAGGACCCCACCCCGGAGCATATTGAGCGGGACCTGATCCGCGAGATGTTCCGCCGCTATCCCGGCGAGCTGGTGGCCCTGAAGCTGCGCAACTCCCTGGGCATCGTGAAGCCGGGGGACGAGGGCCCCCTGCGGGCCATGGTGGAGCTGGGGGAGGAGCTGGGCGTGCCCGTGGTGGCCCACATGACCAACCCCGCGATCTCCTGCGAGCGGGCGGCCCAGCTCCTCCGCCCCGGCGACGTGTTCTGCCACATGTACCAGGGCCAGGGGGACACCATCCTGGGCCCGGACGGCAGGGTGAAGCCGGAGCTCTGGGAGGCCCGCCGCCGGGGCGTCCTCTTTGACGCCTGCAACGGCAACGCCAACTTCTCCTTCCGGGTGGCGGAGCCCGCCATCGCCCAGGGCTTCCTGCCCGACCTGATTGGCTCCGACCTGACCCCCATGTCCCTCCACCGGCCCTACGTCTACGACCTGCCCCGCCTGCTGTCCAAGTACCTCATGCTGGGCATGGGGCTGGAGGACGTGCTGGCGCGGGTGACCATCGCCCCGGCCAGGCAGCTGGGCCGGGTGGAGGAGCTGGCCTCCTGGACGGCCGGCACCTCCGCCGACGTGGCGGTGTTCCGCCTGGCGGAGCAGCCCGTCTCCTTCCGGGACCGGGACGGCGAGGAGCGGACGGGCAGCCAGGTGCTGCTGCCCCAGATGACCGTCAAGGACGGCGCCATCGCCTGGGCCCAGACCGGCTTCCATTGAGGCGCGCCGCGCCGCCGTCCCCCAGCGGAGAAAGGAGCCTTTCCAAGTGATGCAGCAGCCCTATGACGTGGTGGTGATCGGCGGCGGCGCGGTGGGCAGCGCCATTGCCAGGGAGCTCTCCCGCTACCGGCTCCGCATCGCCGTGGTGGAGCGGGCGCACAGCGCGGGCGGCCAGGCCGGCGGCCGCGCCACCGGCCTGCTCCATGCCGGCGTACTCTACAGGCCCGGCACCCTCAAGGCCGTCTGCGCCGTGGAGGGAAGCCAGGAGTTTGACGCCGTGGCCGCCGAGCTGGATGTGCCCTTCCGGCGCACCGGCGGGCTCATCGTGGGCTTCACCGACGGGGACCGGAAGCGGCTGGAGCAGCTCCTGGCACAGGGCCGGGCCAACGGGGTCCGGGGCCTGGAGCTCATCGGCCGGCGCCGGATGGATGCGCTGGAGCCCTGCGCCGGCGGGAGCTTCGCCCTATGGTGCCCCGCCAGCGGCGTCCTGGACCCCCGCGCCTACACCGCCGCCCTGGCGGAAAACGCCGTGCGCAACGGCGTGGAGTACTTCCTCGGCTGCTCCTTCACCGGCGAGACCCGGCTGCCCGGCGGCGGCCATGTGCTCCACACCACCTGGGGGGACCTCCGGACCCGCTGGGTAGTGAACAGCGCCGGGCTCAACTCCGCCGCCGTCAGCGGGCAGCTGGGCATACCCGGATACGCCATCCAGCCTGTGGAGGACGAGTATATCGCGCTGGAGCAGCCGGCGGGGCGGGCCGTCCGAATGCCCGTCTGCCCCGTCCCCGGCCCGGACGGCCCCTGTCCCCCCTGCGCCGCCCCCACGGCGGACGGCGGATTGCTCCTCGGGCCGGTCAGCCGGCCCGCCCCGCCCCCCGGGAGCGCCCCATCGGCCCAGGATATCCTGGGCGGCCTGGCGGCCGGGCGCGTCTCCCACCTGCTCCCGCAGCTGGACCGGGCCCAGCCCCTCCGCAGCTTCGCCGGCGTCCAGCCCCACCGCGTCGACCCCGCCACCGGGGCGGCGGGGGACTTCGTGCTGGAGCTGCGGGACGAGGCCCCCGGCGTGGTCAATCTGGTGGGCATCGGGCCCCCCGGCCTCACCAGCGCCCTGCCGCTGGCCCGCCGGGCCGTGTCCCTCATCCAGTTCCAGGAGCCGCTGTCCCCCAACCCGGATTTTGACCCCCGCCGCAGGGGCGCGCGCCGCTTCAGCGGCGCAGGCGGCCGGACGGCCGCCCCGGGCCTGAAGCGGGGCGGATCTCCGGCGTGACCCCAATATCCCAACTTATGCATACCTATTTCTTAAGGAGGATTCTATTATGAAAATCGGACTGATTGGCCTTGGCATTATGGGCAAGCCCATGGCGAAAAACCTGCTCAAGGCGGGCTATGATCTGACCGTCAGCGATCTGAACCAGGCCGCCGTGGACGAGGTGGTGGCCGCCGGCGCCAAGGCCGCCACCAACGCGGCCATCGGCGAGACCTGCGACGTGGTGCTCACCATGGTGCCCAACAGCCCCCAGGTGAAGGCCGTCATGCTGGGGGAGGACGGCGTGGCCGCCCACATGAAGCCGGGCAGCGTGTTCATCGACATGAGCTCCATCAACCCCGTGGCCTCCAAGGAGATCGCGGCGGAGCTGGCCAAGAGGGGCATCGAGATGCTGGACGCCCCCGTGTCCGGCGGCGAGCCCAAGGCCATTGACGGCACCCTGTCCTTCATGGTGGGCGGCAAGCAGGAGGTCTTTGACAAGTACAAGGATCTGCTGGGGGCCATGGGGGCCTCCGTGGTCCGCTGCGGCGAGGTGGGGGCCGGCAACACCACCAAGCTGGCCAACCAGATCATCGTGGCCTGCAACATCCAGGCCCTGTCCGAGGCCCTGACCCTGGCCAAGATGGCGGGCGTGGAGCCCGAGCTGGTTTTCCAGGCCATCAAGGGCGGCCTGGCCGGCTCCACCGTCATGAACGCCAAGGCCCCCATGATGATCGAGGGCAACGACAAGCCCGGCTTCAAGATCGACCTGCACATCAAGGATCTGAACAACGCCCTGGACTGCGCCCACACCGTGGGCTCCCCCCTGCCCATGACCGCCGCGGTGCAGGAGATCTTCCAGTGGCTGCACAACAACGGCTGCGGCCAGGACGACCACAGCTCCATCATCAAGTACTACAAAAAGCTCACCGGCATCGAGTCCCTCTGACACAATGCCCGCTGGATACGAGGTGGCTTGCCATGACGACTGATTTTATCAAGGGCATTGTGGTGCCCATACTCACCCCCATCGACGGGGAGGAGCGCATTGACGAGGCCAGGCTCCGGGAGCAGGTGGACTATGTCATCAACGGCGGCGTGTCCGGCATCCTGGCCTTCGGCAGCAACGGCGAGTTCTACATGGTGGAGGAGGAGGAAATGCGGCGGGGCCTGGCGCTCATGCTGGACCAGGCCGCCGGCCGGGTGCCGGTCTACTTCGGCATCGGGGCCATCAGCACCAAGAAGTGCTGCCGCCTGGCCGAAATGGCGGCGGCGGCCGACGCCGCCGGCGTCAGCGTGCTCCAGCCCATGTTCCTCAAGCCCACCCGCCAGGAGCTGTACCTCCACTTCAAGACCATCGCCGAGGCCGTGCCGGACACCCCGGTGCTGCTCTACAACAACCCCGGCCGGGTGGGGTACGGCCTGTCCGCCGACCTGGTGGACGAGCTGGCCCACACCGTGCCCAACATCGTGGGCATGAAGGACACCAGCGGCGACATCACCCTCACCTCCGAGTTCATCCGCCGCACCCGGGACGTGGGCTTCAGGGTGTTCGGCGGCAAGGACACCCTGCTCTACGCCAGCCTGTGCCACGGCGCGGTGGGCGGGGTGTGCACCGCGGCCAACTTCATGCCGGAGCTGATCACCGACGTGTACAACAGGTTTGTCTCCGGCGACCTCAGGGGCAGCCTGGAGGCCCAGTTCAAGCTCAACCCCGTCCGGCTGTCCATGGACGCGGCCAGCTTCCCCGTGGCGGCCAAGGACATGGCCAACCTGCGGGGGCGGGACGTGGGCGCGCCCTACCGCCCCACCCTGCCCACCCCCGAGGGCCCCGCCCGGGAGGGCTTCCGCCGCACCATGGCGGCGGCCGGCCTGCTCTAGGCCGGCCCGCCCCCGGGCGGGAGGACATCAAGAGAGGAGTAACCCGACTATGATTCCCACCGTTGTCAACATGGAGGTCTACCCGGTCGCCGGGCACGACTGCATGGAACTGAATCTCTCCGGCGCCCACGCCCCCTTTTTTACCCGCAACATCGTCATCCTCACCGACTCCAGCGGCGCGGAGGGGGTGGGGGAGGTGCCCGGCGGCCAGAAGATCACCGACGCGCTGGAGCGGGTGAAGCACCTGGTGCTGGGCACCAGCATCGCCGACTACAAGCAGACCCTGGGCCGGGTGCGCACCTGGCTGAACGCCAACATCCAGGACGACGTCCGCGGCCTGCAGACCTTTGACCTGCGCACCGGCGTGCACGTGGTCACCGCCATCGAGGCCCCCCTGCTGGACCTGCTGGGGAAATTCCTGGAGGTGCCCGCCGCCGCGCTGATGGGCGACGGCATCCAGCGGGAGCGGGTGCGCTTCCTCTCCTACCTCTTCTATGTGGGCGACCGGCGGAAAACCGACCTGCCCTATGAGGAGGAGCCGGACGCCGGCTGTGACTGGTACCGGCTGCGCCACGAGGAGGCCCTGACGCCGGAGGCCATCGTGGCCCTGGCCCGGGCCACCCACGAGAAATACGGCTTTCAGGACTTCAAGCTCAAGGGCGGCGTGCTGGCGCCGGAGGAGGAGCTCAGGGCCGTGCAGGCCATCAAGGCCGCCTTCCCAGACGCCCGGGTGGACCTGGACCCCAACGGGTGCTGGAGCCTGGCCAAGGCCCTGGAGCTGGCCCCGGAGCTGAAAAAGGTGCTGGCCTACTGCGAGGACCCCTGCGGGGCGGAGAACGGCTTCTCCGGCCGGGAGGTCATGGCGGAGTTCCGCCAGGAGAGCGGCATCCCAACCGCCACCAACATGATCAACACCGACTGGCGGCAGATGCGCCACTGCATCTCCCTGCACAGCGTGGACATCCCCCTGGCCGACCCCCACTTCTGGACCATGAGCGGCTCGGTGCGGGTGGGGCAGCTGTGCAGCGACTTCGGCCTGATGTGGGGCTGCCACTCCAACAACCACTTCGACATCTCCCTGGCCATGGTGGTGCAGTGCGCCGCCGCCATCCCCGGGCGGATGAACGGCATCGACACCCACTGGATCTGGCAGGAGGGCCGGGAGCGGCTCACCAAGGCGCCCATGCAGATTGTGGACGGGTGCATCGACCTGCCCAGGCAGGGCGGCCTTGGGGTGGAGGTGGACCGGGCCCAGGTGCTCAAGGCCCACCGGCTCTACCTGGACAACCACCTGGGCGCGCGGGACGACGCGGCGGGGATGCAGTACCTCATCCCCGGCTGGAAATTTGACAACAAGCGCCCCTGCATGGTACGCTGATGCAGGCGGCGCGGAGAAAGGGGAGAACATGACGGTGGACAGCCCGATCATTACCAGCATGCAGGTCATCCCGGTGGCCGGGTACGACAGCATGCTGATGACCCTCAGCGGGGCCCACGCCCCCTGCTTCACCCGCAACCTGGTGATCCTGAAGGACACCGCGGGGCACACCGGCGTCGGAGAGATCCACGGGGGCGACTACACCTGCGACAGCCTCAACGCCGTCCGCCCCCTGGTGGAGGGGCGGCCCGTGGCCTGCTACCGGGAGATCCTCCAGTCCATCCACCGGCTCACCCGCCCCGGCGCAGAGGCGGACGGGGAGGGCATCCAGACCCTGGACATCTCCAAGCTGAAGTTCGTGGTTAAGAGCGAGTGGGCCATCGAGTGCGCCCTGCTGGACCTGATGGGCCAGCTGCTGGGCGTGCCCATGTGCCAGCTGCTGGGCGAGGGCAGGCAGCGGGAGGAGGTGGAGGTGCTGGGCTACCTCTTCTACGTCTCGGACAAGGGCAGGGTGCCCGCCGGGGCGCTGCAGTACCTGGACGAGGGGGACAGCGCCGACCCCTGGTTCCGCCTGCGCCGGGAGGAGATCCTCACGCCGGAGCGGGTGGTGGAGGAGGCCCAGGCCCTCTCGGAAAAGTACGGCTTCCGCAGCTTCAAGCTCAAGGGCGGCGTGCTGCCCGGGGCGGAGGAGATGGAGGCCGTCCGCGCCCTGAAAAAGCAGTTCCCCCAGGCCCGCATCAACATCGACCCCAACGGCTGCTGGAGCCTGGCGGAGGCGGTGGAGCTGTGCCGGGACATGCACGGGATCATCACCTATGTGGAGGACCCCTGCGGCCCCGAGGCGGGCTTCTCCGGCCGGGAGATCATGCGGGAGTTCAAAAACGCCACCCAGTTCCAGGTGGCCACCAACATGATCGCCACCGACTGGCGGCAGTTCTACCACACGGTCAGCCTCAACGCCTGCGACATCATCCTGGCCGACCCCCACTTCTGGGGCTTCGACGGGGCGGTGCGCATGAGCCAGCTGCTGGACAGCTGGGGCCTGACCTGGGGCGTGCACTCCAACAACCACTTTGACATCACTCTGGCGGCCTTTGCCCAGGTGGGGGCCGCGGCGGTGGGCGAGCCCGCGCCCCTGGACACCCACTGGATCTGGCAGGACGGGCAGAACCTGCTGGACGACACGCCGGAGATCCGCGGCGGAAAGCTCCAGGTGCCCGCCGGCCCCGGCCTGGGCGTGCACCTGAACATGGACCGGGTGATGGCGGCCAACGAGCTGTACCGCCGCCTGCCCACCCACGACCGGGACGACGCGGCGGCCATGCAGTACCTGATCCCCGGCTGGACCTACGACCACAAAAAGCCCTGTCTGGTGCGGTGAAGCGTACCGGGGCGAGACGAGGTGACAGACCATGAACCAAGCCCTGCGGCGCGACGCGGACGCCATCATCTCCGCCAGCCTGCGCGCCGTGCTGCCAGACGAGGCGGTGCGCACCGCCCTGGACTCCTTCCGGCCCGGCGGGGGCAGGACCCTCCTGGTGGCGGCGGGGAAGGCGGCCTGGCAGATGGCCGGCGCGGCGGTGGAGGCGCTGGGCCGGGTGGACGGCGGCATCGTGATCACCAAGTACGGCCATGTGAAGGGGGACATACCGGGGGTGCTCTGCCGGGAGGCGGGCCACCCCGTCCCCGACGAGAACAGCTTCTCCGCCACCCAGGAGGCCCTGGACCTGGTGCGCGGCCTGACGGAGGAGGACACGGTGCTCTTCCTCCTCTCCGGCGGCGGAAGCGCCCTGTTTGAAAAGCCCCTCATCCCCGGGGACGAGCTGCAGGACATCACCAGGCAGCTGCTCGCCTGCGGGGCGGACATTGTGGAGATGAACACCATCCGCAAGCGGTTGAGCGCCGTGAAGGGGGGGCAGTTCGCCCAGGCCTGCGCCCCGGCCCGGGTGTTCAGCGTGGTACTCAGCGACATCCTGGGCGACCCCCTGGATATGATCGCCAGCGGGCCGGCCTACCCGGACCAGTCCACGGCGGAGCAGGCGGCGGCGGTGGCGGAGAAGTACCGCCTCTCCCTGTCGCCGGAGGCCCGCGCCCTGCTGGGGCGGGAGCTACCCAGGCGCCTGGACAACGTCACCACCCGCATCACCGGCAGCGTGCGGGAGCTGTGCGCCGCCGCGGCCGGGCAGTGCCGCTCCCTGGGGTATACCCCGGTCCTGCTCACCGACCAGCTCTCCTGTGAGGCGCGGGAGGCGGGGGCCTTCCTGTCCGCCATCCTGAAAACCCACGCCGGCGGGGGCCGCAGCCTGGCCTTTGTGGCGGGGGGCGAGACGGTGGTCCACCTCACCGGCGGCGGCCTGGGCGGGCGCAACCAGGAGCTGGCCCTCTCCGCCGCCCCCGGCATCGCCGGCCTGGACGGCGCGGCGGTGTTCTCGGTGGGCAGCGACGGCACCGACGGCCCCACCGACGCCGCCGGCGGCTATGTGGACGGGGACACCCTGGGCGCCCTGTCCGCGGCGGGGCTGGACGTGTACGCCGTCCTGCGGGAGAACGACGCCTACCACGCCCTGCAGGCGGCCGGCGGGCTGGTGATCACCGGCGCCACCGGCACCAACGTCAACGACGTGGCCGTGGCGCTGTACCGGGCCCCAGAGGGGTGAGCTCCCAGGCGGCGCAGCATCGGTCCAATTCACAGAGCTTCCCCGGCGCCCTGAGGCGCCGGGGAAGCTTTTTGCGCCGGCGGGGCCGGCCCGCCAAGCCCCGCCGGCGGCGCGGGGCATAAAATTCCCAATTCTCCGCACACTTGGGTAGGAGAGCAGAAAGGCGGTGCCTGGTGTGCGCGTGGGAATTTGGGAACAGGACGAGGGCGTGGCGGCGGCGGTGTCCGCCGCCCTGGCGGAGCGGGGCGCGGCGGTGCGGACCGGCCGGCACCCGGCGGAGCTGGCCCCCTGGCCCCTGGAGCTGCTGGCCGTCGCGCCGGGGGCCAGGGGCTGGGCGGGGGCGGGGGCGGTCCGCTGCCGGACGGTGCTGCTGCCCGGCTCCGCAGGGCCCCTGGCCAGGGCCCTGCTGGCCAGCCAGGCGGTGAGCTACGGCACCTCCCCCCGGGACACCCTCACCTTCTCCAGCCTGGAGGGGGACCGGCTGTGCCTGGCCGTCCAGCGGGAGCTGGTCCCCCTGGCGGGGGCGGTGGTGGAGCAGCAGGAGCTGGTCCTCCCCCTCCCCACCGGCGCCTCCCCCCTGCCCCTCCTGGCGGCGGCCGGGGTGCTGCTGCTGTCCGGCGTGCCGCCGGAGGAGCTGGCCGGCCGGCTGCGCCCGCCGCCGGCGTAAGGCCCGCCGGCCCCTGTCGGAAAAGGGCCCTTTTCCCCGTGTCCGTAATATTTGAAAATTGTTCATAGTTTCGTAAAATCCATAGCGTACAATGGGGGACAATCCGATTGGGAAAGGAGTGGCCCTATGCGGTTGCGATGGAGGGCGCTGGCCTGCGCCCTTGGCCTGTGCGCCGGGATAACGCTGCCCACCGCGGCGGCCTACAGCGATGTGGCCGCCGGCGCCTGGTACGAGGCGGCGGTGAGCGAGGTGACGGAGCTGGGCTATATGACCGGCGTCAGCGACACCCTGTTCGCCCCCGACGCCCAGGTGACCCGGTCCACGGTGGTGGTGGTGCTGTGGCGGATGGAGGGCTCCCCGGCGCCCGGGGCCACCGTCTCCTTCGGCGACGTGTCCCCCAGCGCCTGGTATGCCCAGGCGGCGGCCTGGGCCAAGGAGAACGGCATCGCCAATGGCGACGACCGGGGGGACTTCAGCCCCGACCAGCCGGTGACCCGGCAGGAGCTGGCCGCCTTTCTCACCCGCTACGACCAGTACCGGGGGGTGGCGCTGGCTGAGGGGGCCCTGAACCTCTACTCCGACGCAGACCAGATCAGCAGCTGGGCGGAGGAGAGCATGCGCCACGCGGTGGGCATGGGCCTGCTGGAGGGCTCCGGCGGCCTGCTGCAGCCCGCCGCGCCCGCCACCCGGGCCCAGCTGGCGGTGATCCTCCAGCGGCTGACCACAGAGGCCGCGGGCTGACGGCGGCCCTGTCCCTCGCCAAACGCCCCGCGTCCGGCGGCAGGCCGGCGCGGACCGACAGATAGAAAGGAGCGCGGACCGATGGCGCAGCCTGATATTTTCATGTCCTACCTGCGGGTAACGCAGCACATGTCCCAGCAGTTCCGCAGCCACTTCGGCCGGATGGACCTGACCTTCCCCCAGGCCCTGGTCCTCACCGTCCTGGGGGAGGAGGGGCCGATGCCCATCAGCGCCCTGGCCGAGCGCACCGGCAGCGCCAACAGCACGGTGTCCGGCATCGTGGACCGGCTGGAGAAGCTGGGCCTGGCCCAGCGGCAGCGCAGCGAGACGGACCGGCGGGTGATCTACGTGCGCGCCACCGACAAATACCGCGCCCTGCGGGAAAAGACGGCCACGGATGTCACCGGCTACTTCTCCTCCCTCCTCAGCGGCATGAGCGAGGAGGACCGGACCATGATCGCCGCGGCCTTCCGCAAGCTGGACGAGGCCCTGGCCCAGGCCGAGCGGTAGCCCCGGGGGAGAGAGGGGGTATCGCCGGTGAATCGCAACGGATATGATCCCTATCGGGGGAGGAGCCGTTTCCGAACCTTTTTAAAGGCGCTGATCGTCCTGCTGCTGGTGCTGCTGGCCCTATCGGTGGCCGCGCTGTTCTGGCTGGAGCCCTATATTGATTACTCCGCCGGCGGCATCCGCATCCACCTGCCCTTTTCCCAGCCGCAGGAGCCGGAGGAGACCGGCGCCCAGGTGGTGGTGACCACACCGGAGGCCTCCCCCACCCCCACCCCCCTGGCGGAGGCGGAGTTCCGGGCGGTGCTGCTGCCCAATACCGCCCTCTACGACGGCACCGCCGCGGAGCAGCTCTCCCAGGCCGGGGCCAACGCCGCCGTGTTCGACATGAAGGCCGACGACGGGAGCCTGGGCTATCTCTCCCAGCTGGAGCTGCCCCTGCGGGCGGGGCTCAACCCGGAGGACCCCTCCCTCAACGCGGCCATCCAGCTGCTGGGCGAGGGGGATATGTATACCGTGGCCCGGGTCTCCTGCTTCCGGGACAACACGGCGCCCCGGTACGAAAACGGCCAGGCCATCCACGTCAGCGGCGGCAACTGGCGGGACAGCGGCGGCTGCCGCTGGCTCAGTCCCGCCAGCGCGGAGGCCAGGCAGTATGTGGCCGGCGTGTGCCAGGAGCTGGCCGCGCTGGGCTTTGACGAGATCCTGCTGGAAAACTGGTCCTTCCCCATCGGCGGGGAGCGGATCCTGTCCGACGGCAACTACCCGGCCGACGCCCTCTCCAGCCAGGTGGAGGCCTTTCTGGCGGAGGTGCGCTCCGCCCTGGCCGGCTATCCGGAGGTGCGCCTCTCCCTGGCCACCACGGCGGCGGCCGCGTCCGGCGGCGCGCCGGAGAGCGGCCAGACCACGGCCCTGCTGGAAGCGGCCGACCGGGTGGCGGTGTCCCTGGCTGCGGGGGAGCGCCTGCCCGACCTGGGGGACACCCCCGTCGTTCCGGTGCTGGCCCAGCCGGGGGAGGCGGACTCCAACTGGATTGTCCTGCCGGAATCACCAGAATTTTGATGAACGTGCGTCACACGCGGACACATGCCCAGCATGTGTCCGCGTATTTCATACACGCGTAAAACGATCCATAACAATTTTTAAACTTATCATTTTAAACTTGCAATTCTTGAAAATTTGAAGTATGATTTTCCTATCAGCGGGAAATTCTGTGGCAAACAATCCCCGGCGATTGGAAAGGCGGTGAGAGCATGTCTCTGGATGCAATGAAGCAGGTGACCGAGGCCGAGCAGGCCGCGCGGGCCCAGCGGGCCGAGGCGGAGGCCCAGGCCAAGCGCCTGGTGGCCGAGGCGGAGCGGGACGGCAAGGCCCGGCTGGCCCAGGCCCGCGCCGATGCGGAGGCCCAGGTCAAGGAGCTTCTGCGGCAGGCGGAGGCCCAGGCGGCCCGGAATGCGGAGGAGGTCATGGCCGAGGCCAGGCGCGCCTGCGACGCCCTGCGGGAGCGGGCGGAGGGCCGGCTGCCCCAGGCGGCAGACAGCATTGTGAGAAGGGTTGTGAAAACGGATGTCCATCGTTAAAATGAAGCGGCTGCGGCTCATCGGCATGCAGGCCGAGCGGGGCGCTCTGCTGAAGCTGCTTCAACACATGGGCTGCGTGGAGATCGACGAGCCGGCGGTGGAAAAGGACGACCCGGTGTGGGCCGGCCTGACCCGGCCGGACACGGAGGCGCTGGGCCGGGCCAGGGAGCAGAGGGACCGGCTGGAGGGGGCGCTGAAAACCCTGAAGAAATACGGCCCCAAGCAGAAGGGCGGCCTGCTCAGGCCCCGGCCGGTGATCACCGAGGGAGAGCTCTTCGACGACGGGGCCTATGATTCCGCCCTGGCCGGCGCGGGCCGGCTGGTGGAGCTGGAGCGGCAGATTGCCGCCCTGTACGCCGAGCAGAACAAGCTGCGGACACAGCGGCTCTCCCTGGCCCCCTGGCTGGGCCTGGACCTCCCCCTGGAGACGGCCTCCACGCCGGAGGTGGCGGTGCTCTTCGGCACCGTGGCCGGCACGGCGGACCTGGACGCCCTGGAGCGGGCCCTGGCGGAGAAGAGCGAGCTGACGCAGGTGCTCCGGGCCGGCTCCGACGCACAGCTGCAGTACCTGGTGCTCATCTGCCACCGCAGCGCGGAGGCGGACTGCCAGGAGGTGCTGAAGGACTTCGGCTTCTCCCGCTCGGCCCTGCGGGGCTGGACGGGGACGGCGGCGGAGAACGACCGGCGGCTCTCCCAGGAGATGGCGCAGTCGGAGCAGGCCCTGGCGGATACGGTGGCCCAGGTGGCCGCCTTCGCCCCGCAGCGTGGCGCGCTGGAGCAGGCCCTGGACCGCTCCAGCCAGGAGATCAGCCGGGAGGAGGCCCGCTGCCGCCTGCTGGATTCGGGGACGGCCTTCTTCCTGGACGGCTGGGTGCCCGCGCCGGAGGAGGAGCGGCTGCTCCAGCGGCTGCGGGCGTTCACCTGCTGCTGGGAGACGGAGGACCCCCTCCCGGAGGACTATCCCCAGGTGCCCGTCAAGCTCAAGGGCAACGTGCTCACCGAGCCGCTGACCACCATCACGGAGATGTACTCCCTCCCCGCCTATGACGGGGTGGACCCCAACGGGCTGATGATGCCCTTCTATGTGTTCTTCTTTGGCTTCATGTTCGCGGACCTGGGCTATGGCCTGATTCTGGCGGGCGCGTGCCTGTTCATCCAATGCAGGGTGCACCCCAAGGGCGGCTTCGGGCAGCTCATCCGGCTGATGATCATGTGCGGCATCTCGTCGGCGGTGATCGGCTTCCTGACCGGGGGCTTCTTCTCTGACTTCCTGGTGCAGTTCACCGGCATGCTGGGCCTGCCCCAGCCGGTGATCCCCTTCCTCTCCGTGCCGGACGGGAGCGGCGTGCCCGGTCCCCTGCTCAACGTGATGGGGGACCCCATGACCGTCCTGGTGTTCTCGCTGGCCGTGGGCTTTGTGCAGATTGTTGTGGCCATGGCCGTCAAGTTCTGGATGCTCTGCCGGGACGGCCAGGTGTGGGACGCCATCTGGGATGTGGGCACCTGGTGGGTGATCTTCCTGGGCATCGCCCTGTTCGCCCTGAACCTGACCGGCGTGACATCCTTCGGCAGTGCGGGCGGCGTGCCCGTGGTGCTCATCGCGGGTTGCCTGATGCTGCTGGCCCAGGGGCGCAGCGCCAAGGGCTTCGGCAGGATCACCGCCGTCATCGGCGCGGTCTACAACGGCGTGACGGGGTATTTTGGGGATATCCTCTCCTACTCCCGCCTGATGGTGATGATGCTGGCCGGCTCGGTCATCGGCCAGGTGTTCAACATCCTGGCCGCCATGCCGGGCGGCGGGCTGCCCCCGGCGGTGGGGATCCCCATCTTTTTCCTGATCTTTCTCATCGGCCACGCCTTCAACATCGGCCTGAATGTGATCGGCACCTATGTGCACACCTCCCGCCTGCAATACCTGGAATTCTTCAAGCAGTTTTATAAGGAGGGCGGGCGCCCCTGGCGGCCCCTGAACATCACGACAAAATTTGTCGACATTAAGGAGGAACAGTAAGATGACTTTCGCGGAATTTCTGATCAATAACGCCGGCCCCTTCTTCGGCTTCCTGGGCGCCGCTCTGGCCGCCGGCCTGGCCTGCGTCGGCTCCGCCAAGGGCACCGGCATCGCCGGCGAGGCGGGCGCCGGCCTGCTGGCAGAGGATCCCTCCCAGTTCTCCAAGTGCATGATCCTGCAGGTGATCCCCGGCACCCAGGGCCTGTACGGCCTGGTCATCGGCTTCCTGGCCCTGATGAAGATGGGCCTGTTCAACGGCACCGTGGCGCAGTTGAGCGTGGACAACGGCCTGCTGATTCTGGCCGCCTGCCTGCCCATGGCCCTCGGCGGCCTGCTCTCCGGCATTGCCCAGGGCCGGGTGGCCGCCGCCTCCATCAACATCGTGGCCAAGAACCCCAACGACTGGTCCAAGGGCATGGTGCTGTGCATTATCGTGGAATTCTACGCCATCCTGTCCCTGCTGATCTCCTTCCTGATGATCATGTTCGGCTTCTGAGCGGAGGCGCGTATGGACGGAATCGAAAAAATCACCGGGCGCATCGCCTCCGACGGGGCGCAGGAGATTGCGGCCATCCAGGCCGAGGCCCAGCGCCAGGCCGACGAGATCGCCGGACGCTATGACGCCCAGGCCCGGCGGGAGCGCGAGGACATCCTGGCCCGGGGCCGCCGCGCCGCCGAGGAGCGGGTGGAGCGGCTGGCCAGCGTGGCCCAGCTGGACGCCCGCAAGCTGGAGCTCGCCGCCAAGCAGGAGCTGCTCTCCAAGGCCTATGACAGGGCGCTGGAGCAGCTGGCCGGCCTGCCTGACGATGCATACACAGCCCTGCTGGCCGATCTGGCGGTGGGGGCCTCCTCCACCGGGCGGGAGGCGGTGATCCTCTCCCCCAAGGACCGGGCCCGCTACGGCAAGGCGGCGGTCACCCGGGCCAACGAGAAGCTGGGGGACGGGCACCTGACCCTGTCGGAGCAGACCCGCCCCATCCAGGGGGGGCTGATCCTCAGCGACGGGGACGTGGAGGTCAACTGCGCCTTTGAAACCCTGGTGCGCCTCATGCGGGGCGAGCTGGACCGCGAGGTGGCCAAGGTGCTCTTTGACTGACGCGCTCCTTCCAGAAGTAAGGAGGCGGAAACTTGTCTAAGATTCGAGATACCGACTATCTGACCCTGTCCGCCCGGGTGCGGGCCATGGAGACCCGGCTGGTGACCCGGGAGCGGATGGAGCGGATGCTGGACGCCCGCACCGACGAGGAGGCCGTGAAGGTCCTGGCCGAGTGCGGCTATGAGGAGCTGGGCGCACTCACCAACGCCGGTCTGGACGACCTGCTGGCCAAGGCCCGGGCCGCCCTCTACCGGGAGCTGCACACCGCCGCCCCCGACAAGCGGGTGGTGGAGCTGTTCCAGATGAAGTACGACTACCACAACGCCAAGGCGCTGGTGAAGGCGGCCGCCGTGGGGGCCGACGCCGGCCGGCTGCTCATGGAGGGCGGCCGGTGGAGCGCCGCCCAGGTCAGGGACGCCTTCCAGCGGGACAGCCTGCGGGACTTCTCCGAGCCCTTCCGCCAGGCGGTGGTCCACGCCCGGGAGACCCTCAGCGCCGGAAACGACCCCCAGCGGGCGGATTTCATCCTGGACCGGGCCTATTTCGCGGAGATGGCGGACACGGCCCGGGCCGTGGGCAGCCCCTTCCTGCAGGGCTACGTGCGGCTGCTCATCGACGCGGCCAACCTGCGCTCCGCCGTCCGCGCCGCCCGCATGGGCAAGGGCCCCGACTTCCTGCGGCAGGTGCTCCTGCCCGGCGGCAATGTGGACGCGGCGGTGCTGTCCTCCGGCCGGGGGGCGGATCTGGCGGCGGTGTTCCGGGCCGGGCCTCTGGGGGAGGCGGCCGCCGCCGGCGCGGCCCTCACCGCCCCCGGCAGCGGGGAGCTCACCGCCTTTGAGCGGATGTGCGACGACGCGGTGATGCACTACCTGGAGGGGGCCCGGCTGATCCCCTTCGGCGAGCAGTCGGTGATCGGCTACCTGTACGCCCGGGAGAGCGAGTTCACCGCCATCCGCACCATCCTCTCCGGCCGCATGGCCGGGCTGGACAGCGACACCATTCGGGAAAGGCTGCGTGAGGCCTATGTCTAATTACAGAATTGCGGTCCTGGGCGACAAGGACAGCGTCCTGGGCTTCAAGGCCCTGGGCCTGGACGTGTACCCGGCGGAGGACGTGGAGGAGGCCAGGCGCACCCTCCACGCCCTGGCGAAGGAAAATGTGGCGGTGGTCTACCTCACCGAGCAGTATGCCGCCCACATGGAGGCGGAGCTGGAGCGGTACAAGGACGCCCTCACCCCCGCCATCATCCTCATCCCCGGCAAGGACGGCTCTCTGGGCATCGGCATGGCCAATGTCAAGCGGGCCGTGGAGCGGGCCGTGGGCGCGGATATCCTGTAGCCAGTCTAGGGGGGACGTTGTCCCCCCTAGATACGGCGGCGGTTCCCAAGGAAACCGCCGCCGATACCCCCCTCACCCGCGCCCGCGCGGGTGGTTG
>CALWXU010000003.1 GCA_944385585.1 uncultured Flavonifractor sp. | reverse complement strand
GTGGGGCTCAAGGCCTACCACCTGGTGAGCCGGGAGGAGGAGAAGTCCGTCCCCAAGCTGGACGAGTTCTATATCGATATTGGCGCGAAGGACAAAGCCGGAGCGGAGGCCCTGGTGTCCCTGGGGGATGCGGCGGCCTTCGACTCCACCGCCGGGGAATTTGGCAGCGGGCTGTTCCAGGGAAAGGCCCTGGGCAGCCGGGCCGGGTGCGCCGTCCTGCTCACGCTGCTGAAAGAGGAGCTGCCTCTGGACTGCACCTTCGTCTTTACCACCCAGGAGGAGGTGGGCAACCGTGGGGCCTTTGGCGCCGGCTTCTCCGTC
Source organism: uncultured Flavonifractor sp. (assembly GCA_944385585.1). Classification (GTDB taxonomy): domain Bacteria; phylum Bacillota; class Clostridia; order Oscillospirales; family Oscillospiraceae; genus Flavonifractor. Next base: position 53,291 of record CALWXU010000003.1, on the reverse strand, counting down.
ACCCCGGAGACCGCCCTGGTCCTGGACGGCGCCGACGCGGCGGATCTGCCCGGCGTGCCCGCCCACGCGTGGAACTGCGCCCTGGGGAAGGGGGCCGTCCTGCCTGTGATGGACAAGGGCTCCATCGCCGACCGGGGCCTGTTTGAGCGGCTGCGGGCCCTGGCGGAGGAGAACGCCATCCCCTGGCAGACGGCTGGAAGCATCCCCGGCAAGACCGACGCCGCCGCCCTTCAGCGCACCAAGGCCGGTGTGCGGACGGCCATGCTGTCGGTGCCGGTGCGCTACCACCACACCCCCTCGGGGCTGGTCTCCCTGGGAGACGTGGACAGCGTGCTGGCCCTGACCCGGGCTTTCCTCACGGATCTGGCGGAAAAGGAGTGAAGAATATGGAGATTTTAGAGACTCTGCGGGCGCTGAACGCCTGCTTTGGCCCCTCCGGGCAGGAGGGGGCGGTGGCCGCGGCCATCCGGAGCATGGCCGCCCCCTATGTGGACGAGTGCACCGTGGACGCCCTGGGCAACCTGCTCTGCCGCAGGAGGGGGAAGGGGCCTAAGGTGCTCTTTGCCGCCCACATGGACTCCATCGGCATGGTGGTCACCCACATCGACGAGCATGGCTTCCTCCGCTTCGGCCCGGTGGGCGGCCTGTCCGCCCATGAGGTGCTGGGCGCCCCTGTCCGCTTTGCCAGCGGCGTGCGCGGCGTGGTGGCCCTGGAGGGCAAGGTGGAGGCCAAGGAGATGAAGCTGGAGCACCTGTATCTGGATATCGGCGCCAGGGACGAGGCGGAGGCCAGGTCCATGGTGCAGGTGGGGGACATGGCGGTCTATGACACCGCTCCGTTCCAGAGCGGCGGCCGGATCTTCTCCCCCTACCTGGACGACCGGATCGCCTGCGTGGTGCTCCTCCTGGCCATGGGGCTGCTGGGAGAGACGGACAATGACCTGACCTTCGCCTTCACCGTCCAGGAGGAGGTGGGGCTCCGGGGCGCCAAGACGGCGGCCTACGGGGTTGACCCGGACTACGGCATCGCCGTGGACGTGACCGACGCCGACGACATCCCCTCCGCTCCCCACACATGCAGCAGTGCGGCGGGGAAGGGGGCGGCCATCAAGGTGATGGACAGCTCGGTGATCTGCCACCCGTCGGTGGTGGCCAAGCTGGAGGAGCTGGCCGGGGAGGGGCAGATCCCCTGCCAGAAGGACATCCTGCGCTTCGGCGGCACCGACGCCGGGGCCATCCACAAGAGCCGGGCCGGGGTGTACACCGGCGGCATCTCCATCCCCACCCGCTATATCCACACCCCGCTGGAGATGGCAGACGTGGGGGATATCGAGGCCTGCGCCGCTCTGGCGGCCGCCTTCGCCCAGGCAAAGCTGGATTGACAAAAATATAGAGATAGGAAAGTGTGTAATAGAAAATGCCTTTACAGATCAGCGACAAGGTTTTAGCCCTGGCAGCCCAGGCCCAGGCGGAGCTGTCCGACCAGTTCAGCCGCATTGACGCCATTGCGGAGGAGAATACCCGCAAGGTGCTCTCCGCCTTCCGGAGACACCGGGTGGCGGAGGTCCACTTTGCCGGCACCACCGGCTACGGCTATGACGACCTGGGCCGGGACACCCTGGACCAGATTTACGCCGACATCTTCGGCACCGAGGACGCCCTGGTGCGGGTACAGTTCGTCAACGGCACCCATGCCATCTCCTGCGCCCTGTTCGGGGCGCTGAGGCCCGGCGATATTTTGGTGTCCGCCGTGGGGGCCCCCTACGATACCATGCTGGGGGTCATCGGCGTGGTGGACAAGGGACCGGGCTCCCTGAAAAGCTACGGAATTGAGTATCGGCAAGTGGAACTGCTTGACAATGCGCCCGACCCCGCCGGCCTGGCGGAGGCGGTACGGGATCCCCGGGTCAGGGCGGTGCTGATCCAGCGCTCCAAGGGCTACTCCACCCGGTCGTCCCTGTCGGTGGCGGAGATCGGGGCGCTGTGCCAGGTGGTGCGGGAGAACAACCCGGACGCCGCCATTTTGGTGGACAACTGCTACGGTGAGTTCGTGGAGACCATGGAACCCACCCAGGTGGGGGCCGACCTGGTGGTAGGCTCCCTGATCAAGAACCCCGGCGGCGGCCTGGCCCCCACCGGCGGCTACATCGCCGGGCGGCACGACCTGGTGGAGGGGGCCGCCATGCGGCTCACCACCCCCGGCATCGGCAAGGAGTGCGGCTCCACCTTCGGGGCCAACCGGAGCCTCTATCAAGGACTTTTCCTTGCCCCCCACACCACAGCCCAGGCGGTCAAGACGGCGGTTTTCGCCGCCCGGATCATGGAGCTGCTGGGCTATCAGACCGAGCCCACCTCCGACGCGGTGCGCCACGACATCATTCAGATGATCCACTTCGGCGCGCCGGAGCCCCTGAAGAGGTTCTGCAAGGGCATCCAGTTCGGCGCTCCGGTGGACTCCTTTGTTACGCCGGAGCCGTGGGACATGCCGGGCTACGACTGTCCGGTGATCATGGCCGCCGGGGCCTTTATCCAGGGGGCCTCCATTGAGCTGTCCTGCGACGCCCCCATGCGGGAGCCCTACACCGCTTACCTCCAGGGCGGCTTGACCTACGAGAGCGGCAAGGCCGGCGTGCTGCTGGCGGTGGAGGAGCTTCTGCGCGGGGAATAGGGCAGGCCGTTTTCCGCATAGGCTTCAACCGGGAGGTGAGGCCTTATGCGCGGCAGGCCAATCCGGCCCTGGCTGCGGCTCCCCCGCCGCCGGGGGCAGAGGCCGGGACGGGGAGGGGGGATGCTGCTCCCCCTGGTGGTCGGGGTGGGGCTGGCCCTCGCGGTCATCTGGGGCCTGGACGCCGCCCTGCGGCCCACCCTTACGGCCCTGGCCCAGGCCAAGGTGGAGAATACCGTCACCCGCATCGTCAACGACGCGGTGAGCGGCACCCTCGCCAGCGAGGCCATCGCCTACAGCGACCTGGTCACCCTGGAGAAGGACGCCGCCGGCCAGGTGAGCCTTCTGGCCGCCAACACCGCCCAGCTCAACGCCCTGCGGACGGAGATCCTGGACCAGGTGCTCACGCAGGTGGAGCAGCTTGACAGCCAGGAGCTGGGCGTCCCCCTGGGCGGCCTCACCGGCTTCGCCGCCGCCTCGGCGCTGGGGCCGGTGCTGCCGGTGCGGGTGCTCACCGCGGCCGTGCCAGCCGCCGACTTTGAAAATGTCTTTACCTCGGCGGGCATCAACCAGACCCTCCACCAGGTCATGCTGCACATACGGGTGGAGTGTACCCTGCTGATCCCAGGCGGGACAGTGGATACCGCCGTGGAGACCCGGGTGTGCGCGGCGGAGACCCTCCTGGTGGGTCAGGTGCCGGACGCCTATCTGGAGCTGCCGGGGAGCCCGTAAGAAATCTGTAAGGAAACCGTAAAATATCCTTGGCATTTCCGTGATATGATGGGCACATATCGACGGAAAGGGGTAACATGATGGATACCCTGCTGTGGTACGTTGAAATCTCCTGGGACTATGTGGCTCAGATGCTCCCCTGCATGCTGCTGGCCGCCCTTGTATTTTTTCTTCTGCGGCCCTGGCGGAAAAAACACTTGGCCCGGCAGGGCATGGCCAGTGTGGGACTCCGCGAGGCCGCACTGCTGTTCTTTGTGATGTTCTGTGCCGGATTGGCCGCGCTGACCGTCTTTCCCGCTTATTTCTGGACGGCGAACCACTGGCAGGAAGCGCTGGCCGGGCGTGAGGCATTTTTCCCACTGACGCCGCTGTCCCAATCTGTGCAGTACATCGGTTGGAGACCCTATTTCCTGTGGAGCTTTCAGGACATGGGGAGCTGGACGTTTTATATGGCGATGGCAAACGCGCTCATCTTCCTGCCGGTAGGCTTTTTCCCCAATCTGCTGTGGAGGCCCCGGTGGTGGAAGGGGCTGCTGACCGGTTTTTGCGTTTCCTTCTCCATCGAGTTTCTTCAGCTTTTTGTCAACCGCTCCACCGATATCGATGATTTGATCCTGAATACACTGGGGGCCTTTGCCGGCGGCCTGACCGCCCTGCTTCTGCGCCGCCTGGCTCCCCAATTCACCCAACACTTCCAAGTGGAGGCTCAACATGGACGAGAGACAGGAGATCGAGGCCCTGCGCCGGGAGCTGGAGCAGGCCAACTATGAGTACTACGTGCTGGACAACCCCAGCATGTCCGACTACGACTTTGACCACAAGCTCCGCCGTCTGGAGGAGCTGGAGGCCAAATATCCGGAGCTGATCACCCCCGACTCGCCCACCCAGCGGGTGGGGGGCAAGGTGGCGGACGGCTTTCCGGAGGTGCGCCACCGGGTTCCCCTGGAGAGCCTCCAGGATGTGTTCTCCATAGAGGAGCTGGAGGAGTTCGACCAGCGGGTGCGTGAGGCCCTTCCCGACGGCGTGGAGTACGACGTGGAGCCCAAGGTGGACGGCCTGTCCGTGGCTCTGGAGTATGAAAACGGCCTCTTTGTCCGGGGGGCCACCCGGGGCGGCGGGCAGGTGGGGGAGGACGTGACGGAGAACCTGAGGACCATCCCCTCCATCCCCCTGCGCCTGCCGGAGGCCCTGCCCTCCCTGATTGTCCGGGGCGAGGTGTTCATGCCCAAAAAGAGCTTTGAGCGGCTCAACGAGGAGCGGGAGCTGAGAGGGGAGAGCCTCTTCGCCAACCCCCGCAACGCGGCGGCCGGCTCCCTGCGGCAGCTGGACCCCAAGATCACCGCCGCCCGTAAGCTGGACATCCGGGTGTTCAATATCCAGTGGATTGAGGGCCGCACCTTTACCACCCACTCGGAAACCCTGGAATACTTGCAGAAACAGAGGTTTAAAGTCATTCCACATGACACCTGTAGGACAATTGTCCAGGCTGTGGAGCGCATCAAAGCCATGGGGGAAGGCAGGGAGGCTTACCCCTTCGACATCGACGGCGCAGTTGTAAAGGTAAATAACCTTGCAGACCGCGAAGCCATGGGCTCTACCGCCAAATTCCCCCGCTGGGCGGCGGCGTACAAGTATCCGCCGGAGCGGAAGCCCTCCCGGGTGGTGGATATTGTGGTGCAGGTGGGCCGTACCGGCGTGCTCACCCCCAAGGCGGTGGTGGAGCCGGTGCGGCTGGCCGGTACCACCGTCACCAACGCCACCCTCCACAACCAGGATTTCATCGCTGAGAAGGATATCCGCATCGGGGACACGGTGCTGGTGCAGAAGGCGGGGGAGATCATACCCGAGATCGTGGAGGTGCTGAAGGACCAGCGGCCGGAGGGGACGGTGCCCTACCATCTGCCCGACCACTGCCCGGTGTGCGGGGCGCCGGTGGCGCGGGATGAGGACGGGGCCCACATCCGCTGCACCGGCGCGGAGTGCCCCGCCCAGCGGCTGCGCCACCTGGTCCACTTCGCCAGCCGGGACGCCATGGACATCGAGGGCCTGGGCCCCGCCGTGGTGGAGAGCCTGGTGGGGGCCGGCATGGTGCAGGGCCCCGGCGACCTCTACCACCTGGACGGGGAGGAAGTGGCCAAGCTGGAGCGCATGGGCAAGAAGAGCGCGGAAAACCTGCTCTCCGCCATTGAGAGGTCCAAGAATAACGACCTGTCCCGGCTCCTGTTTGCCTTCGGCATCCGGCAGGTGGGGCAGAAGGCGGCCAAGGTGCTGGCGGCCCGCTTCGGCTCCCTGGACGCCCTGATGTCCGCCGATGAGGAGGCGCTCACCGCCGTGCCGGACATCGGCGGCATCACGGCCAAAAGCCTGACCGCCTGGTTCCAGAGCCCCCAGAGCCAGCACCTGATCGAGACGCTGCGGGAGGCGGGGGTCAACCTGGAGAGCCATGAGGCCCCGGCGGGGGACAAGCTGGCGGGGAAGACCTTCGTGCTCACCGGCGCGCTGGAGCGGTTCACCCGGGATGAGGCCGGGGCCATGATCGAGGCCCAGGGGGGCAAGGTGTCCGGCTCCGTGTCCAAAAAGACCTCCTACGTGGTGGCGGGGGAGGCGGCCGGCTCCAAGCTGCGCAAGGCCCAGGAGCTGGGTATCCCCGTACTCACCGAGGAGGCGTTTTTAGCCCTCTTGGAGGGAGCGCCGGCAGAAGCAGCCCAGCCGGATTCAGGCAGGATTTGAGAATCAAACGGGAAGGCATCTTCCCGTGAAAAACGGTCGGCACATGGCTTCTTAACCATGTGCCGACCCAGATAAACGATAGAAACAGCATAAAATGTGCCAGAAAGGTGGGAAATCATCATGCAGACCCCAGAGGTCATTTACCAATATCTTCTCCAATACACAGACGGCACAGATGACTCTGATGAGGCGGTGGAAAGGGCCAACCAGGCCCTGTACGCGCTGATGGATTTGCTGGATGAGGCGGGGAGGGGCGGCATTTTTTCCGCCAAAGACATTCCGGCCCTCTGGAATGTGGTTGTAAGGATGGAATTGGAGCTGGAGGATGAAGATTCCTACAACATTGAGTGGTCTGTCAAGGATCAGCTCCTGGAGCTGATTATGAACCTGGTCTGCATGGATGGCGTCTCAAAATGGGCGGACACCCTCGCCGAAATGGTCGACCAGGGCCGGCAGATCGACAGAGCCTATATGAAAACAGCGGTAGAACACCTCCTGTCCTTTTTCCTTTTCGGCAAAACGGGTGAAGAGGGACAGAACGAAGCGGAAAACAGAATTGCCTTTGGGGAGGCCCTGCAGCGGAAGATCCCGGACAGCCGGCAAATGCTGCTTACATACTGCGAGGCTTATCTGGACGCATGGATGGACGACTACTCCGTTACGCGGAGAGAGTGCAGGAAGCTGGAGGCGGCCGCCCGGCAGGCAGGCTGGGATGTGGCGCAATTCTGCCTGCAGTTCTACTGTCCGGAGGCAGATACAGGCTGGAGGGCCAAGCATCAGCGGCACCTGCTGGAGGCCGCTCTGCACCTGAACCTGCCGCTGTATCGCTTCTATACAGTGCTTTTGGAGCAGAGAGGTGAACAGATGGATTTCCGGGAGGTTTTCCGCTAAAACGCATGAACAGAGCCCTGCCCTCCGGCATACAATGGCGGGAGAAAGGGGAGAGGGCTTTGCTGGAACAGATACCCTATGACCGACAGGCTGCAGTGGCCTATGCCCACCAATGGGCCTACAGCCGCAATCCAAATTACTATGACTATGAAGAGATCGGCGGTGACTGCACCAACTTCGCTTCCCAGTGCCTCTACGCCGGCACTGGGGTGATGAACTTCGACCCGGTGTACGGCTGGTTCTACCGGGACTCCAACGACAAGGCGCCGGCCTGGACAGGGGTGGAGTATTTCTTCAACTTCATCACCCGGGCGGAGCCAAGCCCAGGCCCCTTTGGGGTCTCCACAGGTCTGGAACAGCTGGAGCCGGGGGATTTTGCCCAGCTCCGCTTCAATAAGGACGTGTTCGGCCACACGCCAGTGGTAGTATCCGTTGGCAGTCCGGCCACCCTGGAGAATACCTTAATCGCCGCCCACTCCTACGACGCGGACTGGCGGCCCCTCAGCACCTATACGTTCCAGGAGATCCGCTTTCTCCACATCCTGGGCGCCTACCGGGAGACGGGCGGAGAGACCGCGCCTCAGCCGGAGCCGGAGCGGCCCCCGTTCTGGAGCTGGCTCTTTCCGCCATTTCTTTTTGGAGAGCGCTAGGGGGTCTGCTCAATCGTCGCTCTCCTCAGAGGGCGCCGGCTTCTTTCGCGCCCGAACCCGCCCCAGCGGGTTGGCCTTGGCCGCCGAGCGCAGGTTTTCGTTGTCCACATGGGTATAGATCTGGGTGGTATTGAGATTTTCGTGCCCCAAGACCTCCTGCAGGGTGCGCACATCCACGCCGTTCTGGAGCATGAGGGTGGCCGCCGTGTGCCGCAGCTTGTGGCTGGAGTAGAGAGACGCGTCCAGTCCCGCCTTTTTCAGACGTTGCTTGACCATATAGTGGATGCCGGCGGTGGTCATGCGGGTGTGAGAGCGGCTGAGGAAGAGGGCGTTGGGGTCGGCGGCGGCCTGGCGGCTGCGCTCGTCCAGCCAGTCGTCCAGGGCGGCGCGGCATGCGCCGTTGAGGAAGATCATCCGCTCCTTATTGCCTTTACCCAGCACCCGGAGCTGATCCTCCCGGACATCCGAGATGTTTAATCCGACTAACTCTGAGATCCGCAGCCCGCAGTTGAGAAACAGGGTCAGGATGCAGTAATCCCGGATCTGATTGGGCTCGTCCACCGATTCCAGAAGCTGGATGCTCTCGTCCAGGCTCAGATATCGGGGCAGGGACTTTTTCAGCCGGGGGGAATCCAGATCCTGCATGGGATTTTCCCCGAGTAATTTCGCCTTGCTGGTGAGATACTTATAAAACGAGCGGATCGCCGCGATCTTCCTGGCCCGGGCGGTGGCCTCCAGGCCGTAGCGGGTGGTGGGGCTGTTGGCGTGCTTGGCCCGGTCGCGGCTCAGGTAGCTCATGTAGCCGTAGACGTCGCTGAGGGTCACGGAGCTCACCAGCTCCAGATCCACGTCGTCAATGGAGATCTCGTCCAGCCCGGCTGTGCGGGGCGCTTTGCCCTTGAGCATCTTGATGTAGCGGAAGAAATTGCGCAGATCCAAGTAGTATTCATCCACAGTCTTTTGGGAGTGCCCCTGAATGGTCTCATGATAGACCAGGAAGTCCCGCAGAACCGGCGGGGCGGACAACTTGTAGTCATTGGAATGCAAAACCCTCCCCCCAACTCAACAAAATTTTTATTTTGTTGAGTTGGGGGGCACCCCCTCTCTCGATTGGAGTTGGTACTGGTGAGCCTGATTGCCTGCACCAGCGCGTGCGTCTATCAGCAGGACGGCGTGTGCACGCTGGAGCGCGCCGCATCCAGCGGCGCGCCCAGCGCCGAATCGCCCTGTATCAATTTTGTGCCATGTCGGAATATGGCAAGGCCGGAACCTGATACTACAGGAGCACGGCCAGAGCCTCCCGGATATTGCGGACCCGAATAAGCTGTAATCCGTCCGGCGCATCCAGCTTATTCCCGGTGCGGGCCGGGATCAGGCATTTGGTAAAGCCCAGCCGCCGCACTTCGCTCAGACGCTGTCCCAGGGCGTTGACCGACCGGAGCTCACCGGTGAGCCCCACCTCGCCAATGGCGGCAAGGTCGCCTGGCACAGGCCTGTCCCGAAAGCTGGAGGCCAGTGCAATGACCATGGCCAGATCGGCGGCTGGCTCATCCAGAAACAGGCCTCCGATGACGTTGATATAGGCGTCGCAGGAGCTGACCATCAGCCCGCCCCGCTTCTCCAGCACCGCCAGCAGCAGATTGGCCCGGTTGAAGTCAAAGCCGTTGGAGGTACGCCGGGGCACATTGAAGCTGGTGGGCGCCAGCAGGGCCTGCACCTCCGCCAGTACAGGGCGCACCCCCTCCATCACGCAGGTGACGCAGGTGCCTGGCGTGTCCTGGGGCCGGCCGGACAGCAGCATCTCCGAGGGATTGGGCACCTCACTGAGCCCGGAGTCCGCCATCTCAAACACGCCGATCTCATTGGTGGCCCCAAAGCGGTTTTTGGCCGCCCGCAGGATGCGGTAGGAGTTCTGCTGCTCCCCCTCAAAGTAGAGCACGCAGTCCACCATATGCTCCAGCACCTTGGGACCGGCGATGGAGCCCTCCTTGTTGACGTGGCCGATCACAAAGACGGTAATTCCCTGCCCTTTCGCCAGCTGCATCAGGGCCATGGTGCAGTCCTTCACCTGGCCCACGCTGCCCGGCGCGGTGGAGAGATCCCCGTTGTAAAGGGTCTGGATGGAGTCCACAATGAGCACGTCTGGCTGGAGCTCGTTCACCGCCTCCAGCACGTCCTCCAGGTTGGTCTCCGCCAGCAGGTACATGCCCTCTCCCCGGACGTGAAGCCGTTCGGAGCGCAGCTTGATCTGCCGCTCCGATTCCTCTCCGGATACATAGAGCACCCTGGCAAACCGGCACAGGTTGTCGCAGATCTGAAGCATCAGGGTGGACTTGCCGATGCCCGGCGCACCGCCCACCAGCACCAGGGAGCCCTTCACCGCTCCCCCGCCCAGCACCCGGTCCAGCTCGCTCATGCCGGTGGCGAACCGGAGCTCCTGGGTAGTCTCCACCTCCCCCATGGGCCTGGGCCGGCTTTTGCCGCTCCGCAGGCCGCCGCCGGAGGCAGATCCCGCCCCGATCTTCTTCTTTGGCTCCGCCGGGCGCTCCACCAGCGTATTCCACGCCCGGCAGGCGGGGCACTGCCCCGCCCACTTGGCCGTCTCATTGCCACATTCTGTACAGTAAAACAGGGTTTTTGTTTTCATCTGGGACAATTCTCTCCTCTTATGTATCAAGGGATGGGCTACTCCCCTCCCCATCCAGCCACTGGAGCCAGGATGCGGCCAGGGCGGCGGCCAGCCTGGACTGATATGCGCCGGACTGGAGCAGCTCCTCCTCCTGCGGGTTGGACAGGAAGCCGCACTCCACCAGGATGGCCGGACAGGTGATGTGGTTCATCAGATACACGGTATCCGGAATGGGCTTGGCCTGCCGGCTGTTGTCCGGGTCCAGGGCCTCCCGCAGCGTCCCCTGGGTGAGCTCCGCAAAGGAGCGGCTTTCCTCTCCAGCGGCAAAGAACACCTGGGCACCGTGGTACTGGCTGTCTGGATAGGTATTCTGGTGGACGCTGATCAGGACGGCTTCCTCCGTGTCCTCAATCCGTGCTGCCCGGTTGTGGAGGTCTGAAACCTTTTTCTCCCGCAGGGTATCGGCGCTCTCATCGTGCAGGGAGACGTCCTCACTCCGCAGCAGGACCGGGGCCTCCCCATACAGGCCCAGAAGCTGATCCAGCCTGAGCACAATGGTGAGATTGATGCCGCTCTCCACCGCGCCGGAGGGAGAGACCGCGCCCCCGTCCTCGCCGCCGTGTCCAGCGTCCAGGACCAGCGTCCGGCCGCCGCTCCGGGTCGAAGCAAACGCCGTCTGCGCACCGCCTGGCCAGAGCCACAAATAATAGGCAGTCCCCAGCGCCAGCGCGGCCAGGAGCACCCAGCTCCCAATTTTTTTCATCACTGCTACCGCCCCCTCTCCACACGGTATGAGGGGGCGGTTTCCATTATAACACACCTGGGCGTATTTGGGTACTGCCTGCATGAAGCTCGTTTTTTAAAAAATATTTTTCCTCCAGTGGCCGGCAAAATGCCGGCAGGCCCCGCTGATTTCCCCCGGATTCCCTCCCCTGCCTATTTTCGGGCCGATTCGCCTCTGTTCCCCTTCTCTCCTCCCGCATAGGATGGAACTGAAGGGGGCCTGGCGGGAGCACCTCCCCCTTCCCTCTTCAATCTGCCTAAGGAGGAACTGTGCTTGTATCCCGAAAATAACACACCCAGCACACCCAGCGGCGGCTGCGGGGATGCCTGCGGCACGCTGCCCGAGTGCGCACCGCTGGCCGTCCCCTACGTCCCCTTCCAGCAGACTGGCTCCAAGCGCTACACCCAGCAGGATGCGTTGAATAACGGCACCCTCTTCCCCGGCCTGAACCTGCCCTTCCAGGTAAAGCCTGAGGCGGCGAAGGTCCTGGGCGGCGCTTTGGCGGAGCTCCAGGCCCTGGAGTTTGTGCTGGTGGAGCTGGGGCTCTACCTGGACACCCATCAGGGGGATGCGGAGGCGTTTGCGCTCTATCAGCAGTACGCCGCCATGGAGAAGGATGCCCGGGAGAAATACGAGGCCGCAAACGGTCCCATTACCCAAATGTCCACCGCCAACGCCAAGAGCTGGGCAGCCTGGCTCTGTGATCCCTGGCCATGGAATTTCCAGGAAGGAGGTGCCAAGTAGATGTTTATCTACGAGAAAAAGCTGCAGTATCCGGTAAAGATCGCCAACTGCAATCCCAAGCTGGCCTCCTTCATCATCAGCCAATACGGCGGGCCGGACGGGGAGCTGGGCGCCTCCCTGCGCTATCTGAGCCAGCGGTACTCCATGCCCTATCCAGAGCTGAAGGGTCTGCTGACCGACATCGGCACGTCAGGGTCGTTCTGGACCGTCTGATTCAGCCGCTCCAGCACAAAGCTCCAGGTCTGGGGCAGCAGGTTCAGCCGCACCTCCACCCGCCGGTCCCGGTGCACCACCATGTGATCCAGGATGTTTTTGTAAAAGACCTCGCTGTCCCCTTCCCCTCCCACCAGGGCGGCCGCCCGCCGGCGGATGTCCTCCCGCAGGGTGGCTTTCGCATAGGAGGTCTCCGACCGGGTCCTGGCCCGCGCCAGCCGCTGCCGGAGCTCCGCGGCCTCCCGGTCGTACCGGGTTGTCATCCGCCGCAGTTCCTCCTTGGTGATGTCCCGGGAAAGGAAGGCGTCCAGGGCGGCCTCCCGCTTCTGGTTCAGCTGCTCCAGCTGCAGCTCCAGGGCATCCCGGCGCGCTCCCCCGCTCTGCTCCCCCGTCTGGATGGCCTCCAGGGCGATGGCCGTCACGCTGTCGACGAGCCCTCCGGCATCCAGATGCAGGGTGCGGAGCGCCTGCCGCAGCATGTCCATGGCCACCTCGTCCCGGAGCACATTCCCCACGTCGCAGCCCACCCAGTTCCCCTGGGGGTCCCGATGGCCGCTCCCCTCATTGACAGCGGTGTAGCAGCTCCACCGCCTGATGGAACTGCCGTCCTTCCTCCTCTTCTGCCGGGACACGAAGCTGGCGCCGCACTCGCCGCACTTGATTCTGCCGCTGAATAGGTAGCGGTTGGAGTGGCCCGCCCCCAGCGCACCGTTCCGGTTCCGCTTTTTCAGCTCCGCCTGCACCGCGTCCCAGAGCTCCCGGCCGATGATGGGCTGGTGGTGGTCCCGGATGGCCACCAGCTCCTCCTCCCCGTGGTTGGCCTTTTTGGCGTGGGAGAGGTAGTCCGGGGTGATGGTCTTTTTCTGTACCAGGTCCCCCACATACTTCTCGTTCTTCAGGATTTTTACGATACAGCTGCCGTTCCACCGGACGCCGCCCCGGTGGGTGCGGTATCCCGCCTCCCGCAGCTCCCGGGCGATCACCGTCGTCCCCTTTTTCTCCACGCCGTATTTGTGGAAGATCAGGCGGACCAGCTCCGCGCCCTCTGGATTCACTGTAAGGTGTCCACCCTTCACATCATAGCCCAGCAAGGAGCGGCCGAACACCACCCCCTGCTCCATCCGCCGTGTCTGTCCCCACTTCACCCGGCTGGAGGTCTTGCGGCTCTCCTCCTGGGCGATGGAGCCCATGATGGACAGCCGCAGTTCGGCGTCCGGCTCCAGGGTACTGATGCCGTCGTTCAGGAACAGCACTCCCACTCCCAGCGCCTTCAGCTCCCGGGTGTAGGAGATGGTGTCCAGGATGTTCCGGGAGAAGCGGCTCACCTCCTTGGTGAGGATGAGCTGGAACTTTCCCATGCGGGCGTCGCGGATCATCTGGTTGAAGGCCGCCCGCTTTTTGGTGGAGGTACCGGTGATCCCCTCGTCGGCGTAGACCTGATACAGCTCCCAGTTCGGCTGGCGATCGATATACTCCCGGAAGTACCGCTGCTGGCTCTCAAAGGAGTTGGCCTGGTCGTCCTTGTCCGTGGACACACGGCAGTAGGATGCCGCTTTGATCACAGAGCGTCCCCTCCCCTCTCCGCGCCGCCGCTGCGGCGCCGCTGGCATAAAATCTCTTCGGCTTGTCGAAGCTGTGCCTCACTCAGGATGCCGTCCTCCTTCAGCGCCAGCAGGATGGCCCGCTGTATGTGGAACCAGAACTCCGGATCGGTGTCTTTGGTGACGGCCCGCCCGTCTCTGACCTGCTCCAGCCTGGCCCGCTCCGCCATCCTGCCCGCCCCCTTTGTACTCAGGGTATGCGTCGGACAGGTCCAGCTTTCCTGTTAAGGTATCCCCCTTTCCTCACCTTTTGTCCCAACGTCTGCGCGTATTATGACAACTTTGGTTGCTCACGGCTTGGCTCCTTTCTCCCGCGGGGAGCCGGCGGCTTAACCGAAGTATACTCCACCGGCCCCCACAAGTCTAGTGAAACATTCCCGTCTAGTTTTGACTGTGTTACCGGACGTCCGCCATGTTCTCCAGGCAGATCTTGCCATTGGTGCGCCGCACCTCATCCTCCGCATAGGCCCGGAGCTGCTGGCATGTCACCCCGTCGAGGCGCATGTTGCTGGCCACCAGGTGTCCCAGCAGATTCACCTCCACGCACAGCTTGAACAGCAGGGTGCTCATGCGGTGGGTGTTGATCCCCACCGTTCCATCCAATACAGACACCAGCGCCTGGGACAGGAACTCCGAAGTATCCTCTGTGGTCAGATACCCCATGTAGAACCGGAGCGCTTTGCTGATGAACTCGCTGCGGTTTTTGCAGTTGTCCCTCTCCAGATGGCCGTCCATGCGGTGGATCAGCTCCGGCTTCAGCCAGATTGCCATCCGTTGTACATGTTCATGCTCTTTCATGGAAAATCCCTCCTCGTGACCGGCACAATCCCCTGCGCCAGTAAGTGTTCCGGGTTCAGCGATCACCTGGAAAGCCGGATCGGCCTCCAAAGGTGGACCTGACCTGTGTGCCCGGAAAGCCCCGCACTGCGGGGCTTTGTGGCCGAGAGGGGCGCGCCCGCGTGCACCTCTCTTTATCCTAGTACTTTTTTCGAACGCCCCGGATGCCCCCCGGGCGTCCCCCGAAAACCGGCCCCACGTGCCTTGTTTCGCCGTTCAGGTATCCTCCCCCCTCCCTTGCCTGGAATGGGGCACCCAGGGGTGCGTACGGCCTCCTGGAGGCCGATCACAGCGCCACCCCGGTGCGGCTTTCTCTGACATCAGGGTCGATAGGGTCGATCTCCGGGATCCTCTGAAGATCGGCACGATCGGCACGGTACAGCTCCACAATGCGCTTCCCGTTGCTGCGGCGGGCGGTGACGGAGATCCCCGCTCTGCTTAGGGTGTCAACACTTTACAGAACCTGACGGGACACCTTCCTTGGCGTGATCCCCTCCCGGCCGTCAGGGTCGATCTGCTGTGCCAGCTGCGTCGGAGTGCCGATAAAATCCGTGTGGTCCTGCATCCATGCCGAGAGCAGAAACACAATCCGATCCTCCAGCAGCGCCGGCTGTTCCCGACTGTCAGCGCACAGCTCCCACACGTTGTCGGCGTCGCGCTCCAGTTCCAGCTCCTGGTACTCGATGTCCCGCCCCACACAGAGCAGGCTGGCCCGGTTGCTGCCGCGCCGCGCCTCTGCCAGAACAAGCTGGAGTCCACCGCACCGCTGGTGGCGGTGGTGCCCTGCCGGGTGGCCATCCCCCAGACCGGCTCCCCCTTGGCCACCGTCACCGCCAGCCACAGGGCCAGCCAGGACTTCCCTACCTTCGGTGAACCCGCCAGGAGGTGCAGCCCCTGTGCCAGCAGCCTGTCCACGATAAAGGGCGGCGGGCGGAGCGGCTGTGACATCGGGGTGGCGCCGTCAATGGTTTCAAATTCCTTCATGCTCAATCTCACCCTAAGTCGATTTTGTTTTCTTTGTTTTCATTATCTACCACGATGTTACTGTAACATACCTCTTGACTTCTGTTAATAGATAATATATTTTATATCTAAAAAATAGATTGCAGAAAAGGAAGTGGACGAATGGGTGCTTTGGGAAAAGATCTGTTTGATCTGAGTCGATCCAGTCTGCGCACCAAGGTGCAGTTTGGGGAGGCCGGCTACTGGGTGGAGTCCAATCCAGAGGAGCAGCCCTACGGCACGGTGCTGACTGAAATCCTCAACTTTGATGTGCAGCCTGTGCAGGATGCGCTGGATACGCTGGAACATGCGGTGGCAGAAGACGATCTCCTGGCCGCACCCGAGGCATTTCTATCCGCTGTAAAAGTGTATACCTCGCTTCCCTTCTATCGCATTTTTACGGAGCAGATCCAAGAAATGACGCTGGACGAGTTGGTCGCCGGAGACAAGCGAGACGTCCTTGCAAAGTGGGTTCTGGAGAGCAGTGAGCAGTTCCGGTGCGTCATGCGACAGAGAATAAGTGAACTCCTGCAGATCCAGGAGCGATATGGCTGGTTTCTGGATACCTTGTTCCGGGATGCGGTCTTTGAAAAGAAAAAGGGCCAGAGGAAAGAACCTCTGGCCGAGCAAATCATGAAACACAATTTGTCGCCCTACGTCAGCGGGGTAAGTTTGGGTGCGTCTCTTCAAGTGGACGCACCGCAAGTCCATGTCCAGTATGCAGTACTGGAGCAAGACGGCCGGGAGCCGGAGCTGGTGGAGAAGATGTGTTTTGAGCGTATCCTCGACTTCGTCTATGTGGAGTTCATGCGCGGGATGCAGAAGGGCTTCGTGCCCAAACAGTGCGCCAACTGCGGGCGCTGGTTCTTGCAGAAGCCGGGCGCAACCTACTCCTACTGCGACGGCCCCGCACCCGGCACCCAGGGGAAAACCTGCCGTGAAGTCGGAGCGCTTTACAGTTTTCGGGACAAGGTCAAAAATAATGAAGTGTGGAAAATCCACCAGCGCGCCTACAAAAAATACTTCGCCAGGATGCGCAAAGGGACCATGAGCAAATCTGATTTCGAGAATTGGGCCAGGCAGGCGGAGGCTGCGCGGGATCAGGCGCTGGAGGCCTATAACCGTTTCCTCGCTGAGGAGGCGCGCAAGTCCATCGCTGAGGAGCTAGCCAAGAAATTGAACCAGGAGTAGAGGGTAGATCAGAACCCGTTCGAATCTGCCGGTATGCCCGGTCAGCGGAGTTTTGGCCCGCCAGACAGCGAGATAATACATCTTCTTGACATATCCGCCTTGCCGGTAATCGGGATCTGAATATTGACTGGTCTCAGCCCACTATTCTGAACAAAACCTTTAAGGATTTTTCAGAGATGCCTGGCACCATCAGGCGGCGGGGTGTGGAAGGGATTTCCGATAATTTTTTCGATATATCAACGGCGGCAACCCGCCGTTGACCGACGAGATCCGGCGGAGATTGTAGTAATGGATATATCGAAAGATAATGACCTTCACGTCCTCGCAGCGCAGTTTGGTGGTATCCATGTGGTAGAGTTTTTCCTTTTTCAACGTGGCAAGGAAGCTCTCCCTGCGGGCGTTGTCATAACAGCGGCCGGTGCCGCTCATACTCTGCGTGATTTTGTGGCGTCGGACTCCCTGGCGGAATAACTGGCTGGTGAACTGGCTGCCCCGATCGGAGTGCAGAATCATGCCCTCTCTTTTGACGCCGCGGCAGGCATTCTCTAGGGCTTGGACGCACAACTCCGCCCTCACGTTGTCATACATGTGGAAGCCCTGAATGCTACCATCGAAGCAGTCCAGTACCGCCTCCAGATAGAGCTTTCCGTCGGAGCAGGGAATCTCGGTGATGTCCATCAGACACTTCTCGTTCGGTTTTGTGGCTGTAAAATCCCGCTGAATCAGGTTTTCAGACTTCTTCGCCTGCCGGTCCGCCTTCGTCAGGCCATTGGGACGGCGCTGGCGATGAATGGTCAGGTGATGCTTCCGGCAGAGGCGGTAGATCCGCCTGGAGCCGCTGGTGTAGTTTCGATGCAGTCTGAGCCAAGCGATGATTCGCCGGACACCGTAGTTTTCACCACTTTCCTCGTCCTCCCGCAGGCAGCCGTTTTCCTTGCAGGGGGAGACTCAACTTTTATGATAGCACTCCAGAATTTATAATCTATCATTTTACTCTCAAGGGGTTATATGGTATAATATTTACCAATATACCAGAGGTGAATGTAATGGAGTTACATATTAAAACTCACGAATCAAAAAAATCAGGAACTGCTTCTACATCGTCCCCTAAAAGAGATTTTCCTTGTATTCCAATCCTGCTTTCAATTCTTCAAAATGAATATGAACAAGAGAAAGTACGTGCAGATCGTATAGACACTAAAGCTATTGGTTTATTGACGATAATTGTTGTCTTGATAACAGTATATGTTCCGATTTTCCCGTTTTCTGATGTTGCAAAGATATACTTACATACAAAAAAATGTGCTGCTATTCCTGTTGTCTTTTCTTTATTTCTTTTAATGGGTATAATCGCAACTATTCTTGCTCTTTATAGCGCATATAAAGTAATTGAGGTATATAAAACTAAAAGCTATCAATCGGTTAATATTCTAAAATTTAATACAAATGAACAGATGGGAGCCACTCAGTCAGACAGGTTTCAATTGCAACTCATTGATCATTATCAATCTCTAATATTTGAAAACTCAAAAATCAATACAAATAAAGCTGAGATATTAAACGATCAATTTCGTAATGTTATGATTTTTTTATGCTACTTTCATTGTCTGCGATTGGCACTTTAATTTGTATTGGAATTTAATTTTATAGGAGATGTGTAAAATGCCAGATTTGGATAGATATGATCAAATATGTAAGATTGCTGATGGACTGGATAGCGCACAGGAAGAATTATCTGGACCCGAGTATATCGCCGCAATTCGTGATGATATAACTATTCCAGGCCGCACAATTTATTTTTCGGATGAATCTGCAAATACAGGCCGCCTTACTACTAATAGCAAACACGGTCAAGAAACTGCACCTGATATTGGTAACGGCCAAGAAGGCGAATAAACCCGTATGTAGTTTGTATCCCTATAACATACAGAAAAGCCGTCCATCAATAGGATATAGCTATTTTACCTTCACTGATAGGTTTTTATTTTATTGCACTCTCTTAGCACGCCATTTCTGTAAAATCTCCTATTTCTATCAGGATTATGATCCTATATTCCGTCGTTCTGCTTGCTCATAAAATGGCGTCATTTCTTCTTATACTCCAATTATGTAGCATACTGAATAATTTGTTGACACATAAGTTTGGAAGTATTTTGCCCCTGCTGCCATGCCCTAACCCAGTCAACCGTTTTCTTCACTGCAGTATCAATATGCCAGCGTGGGTGCCATCCTAAAGCGTTTTTCATTTTGGAACAATCCAGGCGCAGATAATTTGCCTCATGGGGGCTAGTGGGGCTCCCACATGAGATCCAGGACATTCCTTGTCCCCATATCTCGCAAAACAGTTCTGCAAGTGTACCAGTTGTGACGCAGTCACACTCATCCGGCCCCACGTTATAGCTTCCAGCCAGTGTATGATCCTCCATCTGCCGCTTGGCAACCAGCAGATAGGCCATCAATGGCTCCAGAACATGCTGATAGGGTCGCACAGAGTTTGGGTTGCGCACAATAATCGGCTCTCCGGCAAAGGCACTGCGGATACAGTCCGGTAAAATACGGTCTGGCGCAAAATCCCCGCCACCAATTACATTGCCTGCCCGCATGGTGGAAAGGGGAATGTTGGCGTCCGCAAGAAAGCTACGGACATAGCAGCCGCTGACAAGTTCTGAGCAGGATTTTGAGTTGGAGTAGGGATCATAGCCGTCCAATTCTTCCTGTTCCCGGTAACCCCACACCCATTCCTGATTATGGTATACCTTGTCCGTCGTTACATTGATCACACTCTGAACTGTACTGGACTGCCGCACGCACTCCAGTACATGGACGGTTCCCATGACATTGGTGGAGTAAGTACCTACCGGGTCACGGTACCCTTCCCGCACAATGGGCTGGGCCGCCAGATGGAAGACGATCTCTGGACGGGCCTGTTGGAATGCCGCCTGGAGGCGCGGTAGATCCCGGATGTCGCCGATGATCGAGTGAAGATGATCCTCTAAGCCAGCCAGCGAATACAGGTTCGGCTGTGTGGAAGGTTCCAGAGCATATCCAGTGAGCTCCGCGCCCGCATCCAAGAGTATCCGGCACAGCCATGCCCCCTTGAAGCCAGTATGCCCTGTGACCAGAACTCGTTTTCCCCGATAAAATGACAGCCAGTTATCCATGACAGCGGCTCCTTCCCCTATCAAGCCCTAACGCCCCACCGCTTGATGGAGCTGCACAGAGATTTCTTCCAGCATGGCCTCGCACATGCCCGGATAGACGCCCACCCAAAAGCTATGCTCCATGATCCGATCCGTCACATCCAGAGCAGATGCAACTCGATAGTCTATGCCTTGTTCCAGGGAGACAAAGCAGGGATGGCGCAGCAGATTTCCTGCAAACAGAGGGCGTGTTTGAATGTTGGCCTGCTCCAGCGCCACAACGATCTCGTTGCGGGAGGCGGGACATTCCGGCTTCACTGTAATTAGGAAGCCGAACCAACTCGCGCGGGCGTGTTCCGTCTCTTCCGGCAACAGTAGAATGTCCCGCAGATCATCTAGGGCGCTGCGAAGGAATCGCCAGTTTTTTTGCCGCTGCTCCACGAAAGAGGGTAGCTTCTTCAACTGCGCCGTTCCGATTGCCGCCTGCATATCCGTTACTTTCAGGTTAAATCCCAGATGGGCGTACACATACTTATGGTCATAGCCCATGGGCAACGTTCCGAACTGCCCCGTAAAGCGGTGTCCGCAGGTGTTGTCCTGCCCGCCTGGGCAGATACACTCGCGCCCCCAGTCCCGGAGGGAGCGGATGATCTTGTGCAGCAGGGGGTCTCTGGTGTAGACGGCGCCCCCCTCCCCCATCGTGATATGGTGGGCAGGATAAAAGCTGGAGGTACCGATGTCCCCCACCGAGCCGGTCATGTACCATGTACCATCCAGGCAGTACATAGAACCCAGCGCGTCACAGTTATCCTCGATCAGCCACAGGCCGTTCTGCCTGCAGAAGGTTGTGACAGCAGACAGATCGAATGGATTGCCCAGCGTGTGGGCAATCATAACCGCCTTGGTTCTTGGAGAAAGTGCCTGTTGCAACAGGGACACATCCACATTGTATGTAGGCAGAGCTATGTCCACGAATACCGGTACTGCCCCATACTGCACGATAGGGGCCACTGTCGTTGGGAACCCGGCCGCAACAGTGATCACCTCGTCTCCGCGCATAACTCTTCGATCGCCCAGAAGC
The DNA here is from genome assembly GCA_944385585.1 of uncultured Flavonifractor sp. Classification (GTDB taxonomy): domain Bacteria; phylum Bacillota; class Clostridia; order Oscillospirales; family Oscillospiraceae; genus Flavonifractor. The sequence continues at coordinate 32,401 of CALWXU010000003.1, read as the reverse complement.
GGAGAAGTCAGTGCGGAAAACGCAAGCAAATTTGCCGAGGAGCCGGAATTGACCAGGGAGCAGTGCGGAACCCTCAAATACTGCGCAAGCTCCTTTTCAAACTTGTCGGCATATCGGCCGGCTGTCAGCCAGAAATCCAGTGAGGCGTCCACCAAAGAGCACAATTCCTCACTGTCGTATACCCGACCGGCATAGGGGATGCGATCCCCTATCCGGTATGGCACTTTCATGTGATAGGTCGAACAATAATCTCGTAACAGCGCAAGGATTTCCTCCCTGGCTGTCTGCTCTTTTGTGTTTGACATAGTAGGTTTCCTCATATCATAAGACTTTTGGAATAGATCCTATTAAGTATGCTTTCATTAACCCTGTAGCTTCCAGAACTCCTGGCCGTGCTGCGTATAGTAAGCGATCATCGCCCGAATTGCAGTCTCCATAGGGGTCAACATGAACTCCGCTTCCATTTCGGCAAGTAATCTGGTATTGTCACCAGTATATTCCGGTTTCCAACCGGTTTCACATTGTATTTCATCTTCATCCCTGCCGAGCAGTTTGCAGATCAATCTTCCTAAACAATATAAATCTACCGACTGTCCTGAGCAAACATTATATGCTGAATATTGGGGGGTATTATGGATGAACCACTCCAATATCTCAAACAAATCTTTAATATATAAATAGTCAAAATTAATATGCTTCCCCATCTTCATAGGTTGACCAGTCATAGCCCTGTATATCATATTGGAGATAAAACGCCGATTCCATTCTTCATATGGTCCAAATACACCAAACAAGCGTAGATTGTAAATATTGTCGACTTTCTGTGCCATTTTTGCAATCAAATATTTGGAAAACCCGTATGGGTCAACCGGGACATAAGTCTCAAAGTAGTCCTCTCGCATTCTCGGGATATAGTGACGCATGTCATACTCTGCACCGGAACCGAAGTAAAGCATTTTCCCATAACAGCTTGAACATCGGGCCAAACTGTCAAACATTCTCAGATTATATTCTATGACCTGCGCGGCCCGTTCCGGATGTACAACATCATTTGTATTCGCTGAATGGATCACAACATCCGGCAATACTTTTTTTAAATAGTATTCCACCTCAAAGGCATTTGTCAGATCCAACTCATTATGCTGCGGTGCAACCATATCATAGGTATTATTCCAGTGTTCAAAAATATTTTTTCCGATGAACCCGGTGACACCGGTTAATAGAATTTTCAATGTAACAGCATTCCTTTTATAACTCTAATATATGTCCTTGGAAACCAAATGCACTTAGCCGAGCTTTTATTTCTTCTGTATAGCGTATTACCGCAATAAGAACCGTTCCATCAAAATTGTGTAATCTTTCGGGGGATTCAATCGTAAACTTACCAAATAATTGTCCCTGTTTTTGTTCAGAACCGTCTACTACTGCGACAATATTGCACTGAGGTAGTATGGTTTCATGCCACAACTGGCGCAAATAGGTTCCTGCTCCCCAAATCAAAATAGGTATATTCTGACTGAAGTAGCGGGAAAGTATCTGATTTTTTTTATTCAGTTCACACTTCTCTTTCAGATAATAGTTGCGTAACACGTCTTTCGTTATCTCGTCCATCTCTAGGACAACATCTTTAAGACCACTTTGCTGGAACACTCCTAATATGCCATACGTGATGGAGCCATGATCTTCCTCAATAACCGTTCTGCACAATTCAACTGCTTTCATTCCATAAATGGTCATAAAGGATCCCAAAGAACACTTTGAAAAAAAGTTGATGTGCTCGTGATTTATCATGTTTACAAGGGGCAGATGATAGTCAGACAGATCATCAAATGTGGGAAGGGTTAAAATCAGGTAGCCAGATTCCGTCAGCATTGATTTAACATTTTGAATACACCGCTTCAACGCATATAAATGCTCCCACACCTCAGTCAGTATGATAACATCATATTTTCTTTGATAATCAAGAGGAATTTCTGTTGTCTGCAGGGAAAGAACCACGCCATTGATCCCCTTTTCCCGCAACGCAGATACACTCTGGACAGAAGGATCCATACCCCGCAAATTGGTGTAATTTTTTTGTTTAAGATAGGTGAGAAGTTCACCTTTCCCGAATCCGATGTCTAAAATAACCGCATCTTTTTTGACGAGTTTCTGTAGGTGCGCCTCAATTTCAGCAAAACGGTTCTGCTCCTCTTGTTTTACATTGCCGGGATGCCCACCGTAATAGTTACACTCGCAGTAGTATTGTTCATAATCCTGTAATGATGCGGTAGTATCGGCATAGCACATTCCGCAATAGTCACAGGCAACAACATTATAGTGATCAGGCAACGTTGTGTTGGACAAGTCCAAATTAACTGGAAAAAGCTCTTCCACAACCTCGCAACCGCACACCGGGCAATTTCTAGATGCTACAACTCTCTTCTGCATGGCACTATCAGCTCCATTTCCACAATGACCTATCATCGGTTGGCAATTGTTCTTCCTCATTTATAACTGCTCTGCCACAGGGATCCCTAATTTGTATGTGCTGATCCCATTGCAAAGCCGACAGCCTTCATGGAACTTCTTGTGATAAATGAGCTGAATAATTTGTTCTTTCCATGATGAACTGGATTGAACACGGTTAAAGTCCACATAGTCATCCGGCTTGTCCGATATCAACCCTAGATCTGCGATTCGTGCGGCTGTGGTACAGCGGTATAGCCTCCCTTTCATGAATGACATCACATTGCCAAAAGAGCAATATCGGAATTTCCTGGCCACTTGCTCATCGGTTTCCTGTTTATCATGATAACCGCCCAGATCATCCCAGCGTTCAAATCGCTGAATCAGATACCGGATTCCCTCTTGGTCGCACAGCTCTACAATGGATTTGAGGTTTCTAGAAAGGATTCCATAATCATCCAACAGAAGCTTTATCTTCTGGTCTGCCAAGATTCGAACCAAGGCCGGATTAGGAATAATTGTACTATTTGTAAAGATAGAGATTTCCTTTATTTTCTCTTGCGCTAGACACCACTCCAGAATCCGGCCTAAATCCCGATTCATAAATGGTTCTCCCCCGCCGATCTGGAGTTCAGCAATGGAATCAACACAGGAAAGAAACGATTTAAATGGCGCTATAATGGATTCATAACTGTCATCACAAGGTTTCTCATAATAAGGTGCCAGCACAGAGCATTTTTTACAGCGCAGGGTACAGCGTTCCGTTATACTGAGCGCCACGAAAGAAAGAGACAGATGATCCCGTGAAGCCGGTTCCTGTTGAGAAAGATAGAACCGGTATTTTTCCACTAGCTCATCTACTGGGAGCTGCCGGCAATAGGCGGGAAGTTTCTGATAATCCAAGAAAGGAAGCAAGTCGGATATTTCATAACAGTGCCGACACGAAATCTGCTGCAAATAGTTGTAAATTCCCTGAAAGCCTTTTGTGGCACAGATCAGAACATATGCTTCGGGATACCGCCGCAATTCTTCCGGCGCAATAACTGGCAGGCCACAAAATTTTTCCCCCGCCTGTACGCGATCACAAAAGGAAAATGCCGGGATATCCAGCTCCTGCAGCGCATGAAAGGCCAATTCTCCATACATTGCCGCACCATAGAGGATCACCATCTTTTCACGAGGGAATTTTTTAGCATCAAAAGATTCAATCATCCCTGCTACTCCTCATATCATTCGGTACAGATACAGGATTGTGGAGCTTTTCTACCGGAAGCCCATCAATATCATCCAGCATGTAATAGCCGCTTTTATAAAATTCACAGTCTCTGCAGCTGGGATTTTCCTGATTTTTTCCCTCCAACTGCATTTTTTGGAAAGCATACATTTCTGCACCATTCCAAATCTCCCGCAGTGACCGTTGATGGACAGATTCCAAGTTAGTTGCCCCTTTCCAATCTATGCAGCAAGGGCTGACCATTCCGTCAGCACGTACGGCCAGAGTGGTAAACGGCATAGGGCAACTTTTTCTGGCTCGGAAAGCCGTCTGCTGATGCTGCTTTAGCTTTGTCCGCTTTTCCTCTGTAGCATAGAGGCTGTCTAAAAAGCTCTTTTCTTCGGACGCAATCCAATTATGCGGCTGATCCAGATAGAGTTCATCGGCCACAGGCGCAAAGCGGGTTTTAAATTCGTCGTTCTCCGCACTAAACGTATCCAGCATCTTTACGCTCAGGAACGGACGTTCTTTCGCCAGGCGCTTCTTCCACCACTGAATTGAATTCAAATTTTCAATGATCTGTTCGATATCCGCACAGTCCACACCTGTTACTTCCCGATAACGTGCCTGATTCCCGCCATAGATGGATACACGGATATAGTCGATCCCCTCGGTCACCAAATGTTCCGCAATTTTGGGCGTAATCAAAGAAGCGTTCGTCGTGGTTTCGATCCGCTCGGCAATGTTGGCCTGCCGGGCAATGTGCAGCATTTCACAGAAATCCGGGTTAGTGAACGGCTCACCGTACAGGCTTAGTTTCAGAACCTTGAGCTTCTCTCCTTCCCACGTCTGCATCTGATGGATGATCTTTTGAAAGCAGGTAAGATCCATCAAGCAACGGTGATCGGTAATGTAATTACTCTGCCGCAGGCTTTGGAAGCAGGAAACGCACCGGAAATTACAGTAGTTAGATGGTTCGATCAAAAGAGTAAAAGGCTTATGTAGCGGAATGACATCCCGTAGGACATGTCTGTCCTCTTTCAGCTTTGTATACTGTTTCATGGGGTCACCTTACTGGATAAAATCTTCTTCTGTAAAGGCTTCTTTCCAACTGAGCGGCAGCGGCTTGCCATAAGTTTTCGAAACATATTTCCTGATAAAGTCTCGATCCTCGCCAGATAAGCAGAGTGGATGATATCCGTGGAACCATTTAATGCTTAATGCTCGATCCAAAATATCCTTCAAGGATTCTTCAAAAATGTTGCCCAATGAAATCTGCAAAAATGCACAACTTAGGACATCACCATATTTAGTGATATGAATGGAACGATTAAAGGAGGAGCAACCGCCGCATTTCCCATAGGTAGGGAACGTATCTCTCTGCACTTCAGGATACTTATTTCGCAGCTGGATCAAGAATTCATTATCTTCTGGAGTAATGAGGACCTCTTCATTTCCTTCCCAGCGTCCAACGGCTTTTGCAATCATGATATCCATATTCATTTGATTTTCATGAGCAAATTTTGCAAGAAGCTCTGTATCTTTCGTTTGGCAGTTTTGGTGGGAGATCACGGTTTGTATGGTTACCTGAAGCCCGACTTCCTTAGCATCCATAATTGCCTGAATAGCCTTATGATATGCCCCAGTCTGCTGCCTAGTTTGGTTGTAGACATCTTCGTTAATGCTATCCAAGCTGATCTTCAGTTTGTCAACACCCATATCTTTTAAGTGACGGGCCTTTTCTGGGGTCAGCAGCAAGCCATTGGTGCTCATTGCAATATGGAACTTTTGAGGATCCAGCGCAAGGATAATGTCATCCAAATTTGGAAAAGTAAGCGGCTCCCCACCGGAAATTACAAATTGTGCCAGCCCCATTTCATCCGCCTGGTGGGACAGATCCCGTAGCTTTTCCAGAGTCAGGATCGTCTCTTTGGGTGCAAAGCAGGCGTTACTACAGTGGGTACAGTGCATGTTACAGAGATAGTCGAAGGAAAAGTCAATCACAGGTACCGGCTCTCCCTTGGCCTCCTTGTCCGCATATTTGATAATTTTTTTATAAACCAATGGCTTTTCCCTGCGCAACTTTTCCCTGCGGTCACTCTCCAGCTGAGTGCGCATCTCTTCGTTAATCTTTGTCATAAAACCCTCGCCTTCCTAAAACGCGTACAGGACAGTCTCAGAATCATACTCGCTGTGTTGCCGCAGTAATATTTGATAGTCCGGATGGAGCGATTTGATATATCGCGGAATTTCAAAAATGTCGTTGGGGCAGTGGTAGACGCAGATACTTAAACGAGGTCGGTATTTGCGGATCAGTTTCTCACATCCATGCAGCGCACGCAATTCCGCGCCCTCAATGTCCATTTTGATCCAGGTAACCGGCGTATCCGGGATCAGATCATCCAGCTTGCAAGCCTGAACTTGAATACCACCGTTCTGGCACATCCGACCGGAGGAAAGATTCTCAATAAATTTTAATTCAGTATTTTGATCCCATAGTGCAACCTGATAAACTTTGGCCGAAAATCCAAGATCCTGATTGCAAAGATCTTCTAATTGCGAATAGTTTTGAGGACTGCATTCCAGAGCGTAATACTGAATTTTCTCTGAAGATACATCCTGACCAGAAAGAGTTCTCACGAACTCGGTCAATGTATCACCAGTATACGCCCCCACATCGACAAACACTTCATCTTCGCGGATGGGAAACTCCGGAATAAAGTATTCCGCGCCCTGCAGGGGGATTTCAATCCGACAATCAACGAGCCTTCTGTAAAGCAAACGCAGGCATAACTGCTTGGAGATATCATCTGACAACTGGGAAATCAGCCATTTCATATCCCCCGCAAATTTGTCAACGAATCCCTTCATTGTTGCGCAATTATAGTTTATCAACCAGCTCCTGTAAAATGGGAGTGCGGGAAACAGGTTTGTCTCATTAATCCCCATGCCGACGCACTGCTGAAAGATATCGTCCACAAAGTAACCAGACGTAATGACAACATGACAAGAAGATTTTATATACCGCCCCATCAATTCAGCTGGGGAAATACATGGAACCCCATTAAAGATACGGGCACCCCATTTCGCCGGCGCATTGTCACAATATGCCTCAATGGATACACCAATTTCCGAAAGAAACTGATCATAAAAATCGAGTCCAAACTGACCGGCACCAAAAATATAAATGGGGCGGTTCCCCTCCAATAGCTTGTCCACCCATTGCTTGGCATAAAATGTCTTATTTCTTTTGCAATATGCCACTATGGCGTCGATCTTTGCAATATAATCCAGCATTCCATCTAGTTCATTCCACAACAGATGATTGTCATTCATATAGACTATCCTTTCAATCTAGGCCACATATCCTCCAGCGCGCCGGATTTCATGCTGCCGTCCGGCTGCGGAAAGGCCTTTACACGCGGGGAGATGTTTTCCGCCGGATCGACCGTGACAGCGCAGAGGCAAGGGCCTTCCACGCTTAGAATTGCCGGGAGCCGCTTCTCCATCTCGCGGTTGTCTCGGACGGTATAGGTGGGGAAGCCATAGGCAGCAGCTACCGCACATACATCGGGCACTGTGTATCCGCTGTCCGGGCCGCTGGCCACACAGCGGCCGAAGTTGTTATTCTGCATGTTCCGGATGCTTCCGTACCCGTCGTTGCACCAAATAAACATTTTCACAGGCAACTTCAGCCGATGGAGCGTCTCCAACTCCTGAATGTTCAACTGGAATGCACCATCGCCGTTAATCAGAATAGTGCGTCGCCCGCCGTTAGCTAAACAGGAGCCGATGGCATAGGGCAGACCGAACCCCATGGAACCCAGTCCAGCGGCGTTTTTCATCTTTTGCCCGTATTTCAGCTGGAAGGCCTGGTAGGTGATCTCCCCCGCACCGCCGGAACTTTCCGGTACGATTACATCCTGGGCTGTCAAGCTCTTGCAGAGCAGTTCGGTGAAATAATAGGGGCTGACTATCCCCGACTTTTTACGATGCTCCTCCGTGACTACCGGATACCGGGCGCGGAGCTGCTTGGCATACGACAGCCAGGAGGCCCAGTCCTGTCTGGTTTCCTCTGAAAAGATCGTCCGGGACAGCTCTGTATTCAGTGCCGTTAGAAAGTCGCCCGCATCCGCCGCCAGGGCCAGCTCCTTTTCCATGTGCATCCGGTTCAGCTCATGGGCATCAATATCCACGATCACGCGCTTTGCACACTTGGCAAAGTGTGGCTCGTCAAAGGCCGTCAGGCTAGTGTCCAGCCGGCTGCCCACAGACAGGAGCAGATCCGCCTCCTGGAGGATCAGATTTGCGCCCCGGTCACCCATGGTGCCGGGGTGTCCGGCATACAGCGGATGATCCTCCCCCATGAGATCAATGGACTTCCAGGTGGTCTGGACTGGGATGGGAAGCTGATTGAGGAGTTCTGAGAGCGCTCCCTCCGCGCCGGCCAGCTTGATGCCGTTCCCCGCCAGGAACAGGGGCTTGCGGCTCTTCTTCAGCAGTTGCACGCACTGTTTCACCGCTACAGACAGATCTGTGCGGTCAGATACAGGCACAACAAAGCCACGCAGACTGTTTTCGTCCACCTGTGCGCCCTGTACATCCAGAGGCACGGACAGCCAAACGGGGCCGGGGCGGCCAGAGGTCGCCTCGTACCAAGCGCGCTCCAGGTGGTAGCAGATCTCCTCCGGCTCCATGACCTCCACCGCATACTTGGTGATGGGGCGTACCATGTCGATAGTCTGTACCTCCTGGGAGCCAATCTGCCGCACTCCGGTATCACCGATCAGATCCGACCGCTTTGCCTGCCCGGAGAGTACAAACATGGGGGTGGAATCAATCCAGCCGGCGGTAACCCCCGTGATGGCATTCGTGGCCCCCGGGCCAGAGGTCACCAGCAAAAGAGCTGGCCTATTCCGGTGCTGGCCATACGCCTCTGCGGCAATGGCAGCACCCTGCTCGTGCTGAAAACAGACATAGGGAATGCCGGATTTGCCCACCGAGTCTACCAGATGCATCGCGCCGCCGCCGGGCAGCAGGAAGCACTGATCGACTCCTTTTCCCTCTAGGAAGCGGACAATATAGTCAGACAGCTTCATGGTAACTTCTCCTTGTTTTGTGGAAACAGCTCTGCTTCCACATATTCCGCAAGCAAATGACCCAGGAAGATGTGGCACTCCTGGATACGCGGGGTGATTTTGGATGGCGCATGGACAATCAAATCTGCGGCCTCCTGCAGCTCGCGGGGCTCATCCATACCGGTAAAGGCCACCGACAGCATACCGTTGGCCTTAGCGTAGTGAAGAGCCTGGATCACGTTGGGGGATCTGCCGCTGGTGGAAAGGCCGATCACCACGTCGCCTGTCCTCGCTTTTGCCTCCAGCTGCCGGACAAATACCCGCTCAAACCCGTAATCGTTTCCAATGGCGGTTAGGGTTGAGGTGTTCACTGACAGAGCCTCGGCATTGATCGCGGCCCGCTCCTGGTAGAAGCGTCCGATAAATTCTGTGGCAATATGCTGGGCATCTGCAGCGCTGCCGCCATTGCCGCAGAGGAAGATCTGGCCGCCCTGCCGGACACAGGCAACCGTCTGCCGGGCCAAGGCCAGCATCTGCCCCATCAGAGAGCGGTCCGCCGCCATGCGGTGAAAAATCAGACGGTGTTCCTCCAGACGGTCCAGGAAGAACCGCTGCCCGGAGGGGGGAGCGTTATAGTCCGCCAAGATCCCTACCATTTCCCAGACGCAGCCCTCGCCGCCGTTCCGCGACAGCACCACATCGGCCGCCAGCTGGGCCTCCTGTACCGCATCTGCCGGGCAGAAGGACAATCCGGCGTGTGGGAGCACGTCAATGTCATATTTTCCATCCCCGATATAAGCGACAGACTCCCTGTCCAGCTTCAATTCATCCATCAGCTGCGACAGAATCTCCACCTTTTTCTTACAGCCGGAGATAAAGTAATCCCATGGGAAGCGCCGCTGGAAATAGGACACAATGGGCGAATCCTCGCCGGTAATGGCCGCAAGCCGAAATCCCCGGTGCTTCAACTCATAGACCGCATCAATATCCTTGATGTTGATGCGTTTTTGCTCGTTTCCACTGCTGTCCACCAGAATCGAACCGTCAGTCAAAACCCCATCAATATCAAAGACTACCAGTTCAATCATGCCTATCCCCTTAACTTCTTCCGAACCACCAGTTCTGCGTCCGAAAGTGTTTTTACGCCTGTACCCAGGATCTTCTCCGTCAGGCGCACCTTTGCCACCAGTTCCCGCAGCTCATCCGGCTCGATGGACGCTTTCTGGTCAGAGCCGTACATGGTGCGATCCAGCGTAATATGGCGCTCCAGCGAGGTGGCCCCCACAGCCACAGCCAGCAGGCTGACCAACAGCCCGGTTTCGTGCCCGCTGTAGCCCACCCCACAGCGATACCGCTCCTTTAGCGTGGTGATCATGCGCAGGTTGGCATCCTCTGCCGCCATGGGATAGGTGCTGTTGCAGTGCATCAGGGCAAAGGGGCAGCTGTGCCCGCGGAAGATGTCCACCGCGTGGTCGATCTCCTCCATGGTGGACATGCCGGTGGAGATATAAGTCAAGCGCCCCTCAGCCGCGATGATCTCCAACAGATCGTCCCGCGTCAGCATGGCGGACGCCACCTTGTTGAAAGTCAGGTTGTACTTTTGCAGGAATCGCTGTGAGTCTACATCCCATGCGGAGGCGGACCAGGCAATCCCCTTTTCGCGGCAGTAGGCGTCAATGGCGTCGTACTCCGCTCGGCCAAACTCCAGCCCTTCCTTCTGGGCGCGCTGAGTATGTCCCCAGGGGCTCTCCCGCGGCGAGTCCAGCATCTCCTGCGTGTAAACCTTGTCAACAGTACGCTTCTGAAATTTAACCGCATCACATCCAGCTGATACGGCGGCATCAATCAGCTTTTTGGCAATTTCGAGATCTCCGTTGTGGTTGATCCCAATTTCTCCAATTATGGTCACATTCATAGGAGTTCTCCTTTCTGCGACATCGTCAGAATTCTAGTTTGGCCAAATCTTCCAAAAGGCTTGTCCGCTGTTCCAAAGGCTCTCCAGCCGGTCTTTGTCCTGCTAGGTATCCATGCATAAGAAGCCCTACTACTTACTCTCTGTAGTGCGAGGCCTGTTATTACTCCTGCAGAACACTTTGAAATGGCAATTACTCAGTAAAGAATTTCTGATGTAAGGATGCCTGCTACTTAAGTCCTGAACGAGTTGCAAACAGATGTACTGCCTGCGCAATGTTTGTAACACCATATTTAGATGCGTCAAGTATTTCCCCGCCGCCTGGAGTTTGTCCTTCTCGAAACTTAGGGACAGAATGCTTTCCAAATATTTGCGGCACCATTGCAGGCCTGAAAATCGTTTCATCGCACCAATGGTAAAAGTCTTCGCCATACAAGGATGCCACATAGAGAAACGTGCGTAGTTCCTGTTCCCTTTGTTCGTGAATTGGGCTACCACTGTTGGCGGCTTTCGTGAAGAGGATTCTCATGTCAAATATCTGTGATACTTTTTCAAATGTTATCAATCCCCTGGTTACACATCGATAAACGAAGCGCGTCACCATTGAGGCATCAGAAGATCCTGGTGCAGACAATTTCTCGGGTAGCGAAAACGTACTTAAACTGATGGATACTCCACTACGCAACATTTGGAAGACTTTTTTGTTTTCAGAAGTTCCTCTATTTCCAGACGCAACCGCCCCAGTTGACCCCGCAGACATACCGGCAATACTGATGGGATACTGCAAATTAAATACACTTGGGTTGATCATCGCATTTACGATCCCGGTATATATATCCTGCGCATCACCATCCCACATCCGTCCTGTTTTCTCCAAAAGCACCTTCATATACTCCCGGCGAAATCCAGAATTGATATAGAGTAGAGGAAGCATATAAATATTTTGCGGATTTTCTGCAATCAAGCGCAAATAGTATTCACTGCTCATGTAAAAAACAGGTTGCGTTACCTTCTTGTAATTGCGTGGAATGATAAATTGATTTTGTTGCCCCTCATTAAATCCAGGCCAGGCATAGAAGCCGCGCTCCCATTGGATGATGTTTTCTTTCGGAAAGCGATTCCTGATATCGTCTAAGACGCGAAGCGCCCAAGGTAGCAAACCATCGTCAGAGCCCATAGAAATTATAAACTCACCTTTTGCATGCAAAAATGCAAACTCAAAACTTCTGCCAAGAACGAGTTCACGAGGCGTTTTGATATAGCGAATACGGGGGTCTGAAAATTCCTTGCACAACTGATAGATGGACTGGTTGCCTCCTGTGGAGTTGTCGCTGATAATGATCTCATATTCATCTGCGGGAAAATCCTGTTCTAGGCAGGTCTGTAGAGTATATCGCAGGGTTTTTGCCGAATTTCTTGCTGGAATGACAATGGAAAATTTGCATGTAGCAGGGGCCTTAAGAGATGCATTCACATCCATGTTATAAATATTTTCAAGATATTTTACGTAATCCCCCACCCAGCCAGCAGAGAAATTTGTATCAAGCATATCTCCGATTTGCAGATTAAACCGCTCAAAATGCTTTTTCATTTCACCTGCCAATGCCACATCATCCATTAGACATCCGCTGCCCAGTACAGTAAAAAGCACCCCTCCATCGCCAATCAATTCTTGTATAATCAGATAGCGGTTGTCAAATACCTGACCGTCCTGCTGGATGTAGTAAGTGCTGACGGCAGTAATCCCATCCCAATCTTGGCCCTCCCGAATGCAGGTTTTACCGCTCTCATCAAAAAACTTCTGAGCAGAATCCCGGAAAAGCGAGGGAGGTTGCAACAGATATACACGCTTTCCCAGCATATGCAGCATTTTAGCTAATGCGGCTGACTGCCACTGGTTTTCCTCCTCGGCCAGGACAATGAATCCGCCGTTCTCTTCTTCTAAGCGCTCTTTGACGTATTGGATATTAGGGAGCTCTGAAGACCACAGTAATCCGGATGTACCCATACCAAATTGATCCAAATAATGCTGTACGACCATTGCTTCTATGGCATCAGAAATAATATAGGATTTTTCCCACAAGGTCTGCGCGCTTTCAAAGGAGCCTGTCTCCCAAAACGCTTTTCCGCACTCTTCCAGCTGTTTCTGGGCATTATTGTAGCTTGTCTCTGACGCTCCAAAATTAATCGCTAAATCCAGGGTACACAGAATCCGCTCTCGCTCCAGAGCGTTGCCCTGTTGGAGTTCCATTTCGGCCATAAGTTCCAGAGCCTCTGGAATCCCCTCATAGCAGTAGTTGAGGACAAACTTATCTTTCAGCACCTCACATGCATGCTCAATCCCCTCTGTGAGCCACACAAAGCGTGCTTTTCGGACAAACCACGTCAAGCGGACAGGCTTAAACTGATATAAAGTATCCAGCGCCTTTTTTGCAGACGGATAGTCTTTTCGATCCAGTAAAATATCAATGACCTTAAGCGCTTCCTGATATTGCTCATTACTATCGCTCACAAAGAGAACCCCCTGTTTTTCATTGTGACGTTGTCTTTTGGCAAGTGGCGCTTACAATACCGCTATCTCTGCTCCCACACATTCCACGGGGCGCGGCCGGTATCCCACAGCTCCTCCAGGCGGTATTTGTCCCGCTGGGTGTCCATGCACTGCCAGAAGCCCTCGTGCTTATAGACGCCCAGCCTGCCCTCGGTCGCCAAGGACTCTAATGGCTCCCGTTCCAGGATGCAGTCCTCGTCTGCGGACAGATAGCGGAACACCTCCGGCTCCATGACCATGAAGCCGCCGTTGATCCAGCCGCCGTCCTCCCTTGCCTTTTCCCGAAAGCCGGTGATCGTACCGCTTCCGTCGATCTCCAGCACGCCGAAGCGGCCACCGGGCTGGATGCCGGTGAGGGTGACCGTCTTACCGGAGGTGCGGTGCTGCTCCAGCAGGGCGTTCAGATCCACTGTGCTCACCCCGTCGCCATAAGTGAGCATAAATGGCCCGTCACCAATGTACTTCTCCACCCGCTTGATGCGCCCGCCGGTCTGCGTATTCAGGCCTGTGTCCACCAAGGTTACCTTCCAAGGCTCCGCCACATTGCTGTGCACGGTCATGCGGTTCTCCGCCGAAAAATCGAAGGTCACATCAGAGCGATGGAGATAGTAGTCCGCAAAATATTCCTTGATCATATATCCCTTATAACCGCAGCAGATCACGAACTCCCGGAAGCCAAAGGCCGAGTAGTACTTCATAATGTGCCACAAAATCGGCTGGTCACCGATGGTGATCATAGGCTTGGGCCTGAGGTGGCTCTCCTCGCTGATACGGGTGCCCAAGCCACCGGCCAGGATCACAACTTTCATAGATATCTCCATTTTTACATAAGGTGCGGGGCCGCCGGTGGCTCCAGCAGGGCGGCCACACGCTGATAGGCATCGCTCTGCTTGAGGGCCGCTACTGCCGGGTCATCTGGTGGAAATTGCGATAGGATGCGCTTCACCTGCTCCGCCAGGGCCAGCAGCTCAGGCGTAGCATCTATCACCGAGGGTGCGGTCTCTTCCTCTTTCTCTACCTCATCCAGCAGGAATTCCACAAAATCCTTCATTCGGGGTGCCTGTTTCAGGCCCTGACGCAGGTTATGAAGATAGCCGGCAGTATCCCCAGCCGCACGCCTCTTCTCCCCCTCCAAGAACCAGAGATAAAACTGGTGGGTGCCTGACAGGATGATCCATTCCTCCTTACACGCCAACAATTCCTGGCTGTAGAGATGGGGCAGCAGTTCCCTGGACAACTCCTCCAGCTTATCGCGCAGAATATGACAAAAGACAGGGCCGTTTGCAGCGTCTTTCAATGGACCGATACACTGGAGGGCGCACGTCACTAGCTCCAACTGCATCTGCAAGAGGGGCAGGCTCTCCGCCGCCTCCCACGGGTACTGCGCCATGTGGCGTGCAAAGTCCGGGTCGCCTTGGGCCATGGCGGCCAGTAAGTTCAGCCGCAGGTCTGGCCGCTGGGAGCACAGCTCCGCAGGGATGCGGGCACCCAGCATAAGGGCGTGAAGCAGAGCCTCCGGAGGGAAAAACTCCCAATCCTCTATCTGGGACAACAGGGATTCTGCCTCAGATATGCCGTCGCACGCCATCACCTTGGCTCCCAGGCCCAGAGATCCGTCACAGCCCAGAAGCAGCCGCCAGGGGTGCTCCGCCCCCTCGGCAGCCCCCCAGCCGGGCTTGAAAAACTGCCTCAGCAGGGGCAGGACGCCCCGCCAGCGGTTCTTCCGCCACTGGTCATCCTCCTCCGGTTCCAGCAGGGGCAGAGCGCGGGCCATCTCCTCCGCCGCACCAGGGACATCTTCCAGCGGAACCAGAGCGTGAAGCCAGTCAATGACCGCCGCAGCAGAGGTTTTTTCAAAGGACCAGCCCGTCAGATGGGGCAGCGCCTCCGCTCTGCGGTCCAGCTTGCACAGGGCGACGGCCAGCGCTGTCAATGCCTTTTCCCTGTATTTATCCAGTGTGCACTGGCAGGAGGTATGCGTCAGCTCATAGGAGGCAACCCGCCCCTCCCGCACATCGTTCAGGCCGCCCAGATAGATCTCGGACAAGCGGATGACCTGCTCCCAATTTTTCCCGAAATAGTACATGATCCCGGAATAGACTGCATCCACCCGTACCAGAGCAGACGTCGGATACTGCTCCAGCGCCCAGTCCAGCCACTCTGGTCCTTCTGGCAGACCGGCGGACAGGGCTGCGGCGGTGCAGCGAGCAGCCAGAATGCCATCCCAGCTGGGTTTGGACTCTCTGTCTGTGCGGCGCAGCAGCTCCATCCCCTGAACCGCGTATTTGACCGCCCGACCAGGAAACAGGGCGGCGGACTCCAGACACTCCACCAGACATCGCTCGCTATCCGGGTTCTCCTCCAGCACCCTGTCCAGTAGGGTCAGGTTCCGCTCCCCCTTTTTCTCCCGCTCCGCCTTGGTCTGGAAGGCATAACCGTCGTGGTGGAGGACAATCCCAGGGCAGAGCTGGTAGGTCAGCTTCCTCCCGGGAAGTGTGAGGTATTCATGGATGATCCCCTGATAACGGATACCCAGATCCAGGCGGGCCATCCGGATGGCGAGGAAATCGGAATAGCTTGCACGCTCCATATCCCGGCTGTCATAGTTCCGCTGGGTAACGGCATACATATCAGGCCAGCTCTTGGCTGGGGCCCGGAAGATTTTTCCGAAGCCAGAGAGATCTGGATCCAGATATTCGTCGGCGTCCACGGTCAGATACCATGTGCCGGAGCAGTGATCCATCACCGCATTGCGGGCGGCGGCAAAATCGTCAATCCATGTAAAGTCAAAAAGGACATCGGCGTATTCTGCCGCTACCTCCCGAGTGCCGTCAGAGGAGCCGGTGTCGGCAATGACCAGCTCACAGGAGTAGGCGTCCCGCAGGGGCTGGAGTGCTTTCAGGCACTTTTCGATACTTCGGATTTCATTTTTTACGATCATGCCGATGGAGAGCAGAGGCTTGGACATGATACTCACTTCCTTTTTGCAGAAGGGAATCCCCTTTCCTTACCTGGCGAGCGTTTCACCAGGTAAGGAAAGGGGCCGGTTGGAAGAACCGGCCCCTTCTGTTTTGGGGTTCTGTTTGCTGTACGGCGGGCGACCACAGATCGTCCATACACGATGTACTGTAGGGGCGGATATCATCCGCCAGAACCCGCTATGCCGCTTTCAGCTTACTGCAGCAGCTGCAGCACGCCCTGAGGCACCTGGTTCGCCTGGGCCGCGTCGTGGCAAAGTCCGCTTGGCTCTGTTTCCGCCTGACGGCGAAACCTTCGCCCGCTCCCTTGCTCCTCCGCTCCCCACCGAACCCGCGGCTTGCGCCGCTGGGCTTCGGCGGGGGCCCCGGTGGGACGGCCATGCTACCCCAGACGGGAGAGCTGCTGCATTATGCAGCCTTATGCTTACTGCAACAGCTGCAGGACGCCCTGGGGAACCTGGTTCGCCTGAGCCAGCATGGCCTGAGCGGACTGGATCAGGATGTTGTTCTTGGTGTAGGCCATCATCTCCTCGGCCACGTCGGTGTCGCGGATGGTGGACTCGGCGTCCTGGATGTTCTCCTCCATGACGCTCAGGTTGTTGATGGTGTGATCCAGGCGGTTCTGGGTGGCGCCCAGGGTGCCGCGTACGTCGGACACGTAGTTGATGGCCGCCTTGATGGCATCCAGGGCCTCGGCCGCGCCCTCCTGGGTGGAGATATCCAGAGTGGTCAGGCCCAGATGCGCGGAGTCAGTGGCCTTAATGGACACATTCAGCTGGTTGAAGTCGTCGCTGGTGTCGCCAATCTGCAGGGTCAGGGCGTCATCGGGATCGCCGGCAGCCGAAACCGTAGTCAAGGGGGCGTTTTCATCGATACCAGGGCCCACCACAATGGCGCCGTGGGCCGCCGCCACCAGGTTGGCGTCTACGGTGCCGCTCACGGTTGCGCTGCTGATCAGGTCCTGGATGTCCACAGCGCTGTACGCACTGCCAGACACCAGGGTGATGGTGAGGGTGGTACCGTTGATCACAGCGGAGGCATCACCGGCGGCAGTGGACGCGAAGGTAACAGTAAGATCGCCAGGAGTGGTGCCATCGGTCATGGTAAAGGAATCCCAGGAGACCTGGAGATCCCCGCCATTTACCGTAGCGCTGTTCGCGGTGGACATATCGCCGTTCAGCAGCTCGATGCCGTTGAAGTTGGCGGAATCGGCGATGCGGTCGATCTCAGTGCGGAGGTTATTGACCTCCTTCTGCAGCTGGGTGCGGTCGGTGCCGTCGTAGGTGCCGTTGGCGGACTGCTCGGCCAGCTCGTACATGCGGTTGAGCATGTCGTGAACCTCGGTCAGGGCGCCCTCGGCGGTCTGCACCAGGGAGATGCC
This sequence comes from uncultured Flavonifractor sp., assembly GCA_944385585.1. Lineage (GTDB taxonomy): Bacteria > Bacillota > Clostridia > Oscillospirales > Oscillospiraceae > Flavonifractor. The sequence goes on along the minus strand of CALWXU010000003.1, from coordinate 14,840 downwards.
GTCCTTGGCGTTGTCCTGGGCCTTATTCAGGCCGGTGATCTGGGCCCGCATCTTCTCAGAAATGGCCAGACCAGCGGCGTCGTCGCCGGCGCGGTTGATCTTGTAGCCGGAAGACAGCTTCTCCAGGTTGGCGGACAGCGCGCTGGTGTTGTTGCTGTAGTTGCGGTAGGCATTCATCGCCATAATATTGTGCTGGATACGCATTTTGTAGTTCCTCCTTAAAAACTGTTTAGTGTGACGGGGCGCTCCTTCGCCCCAGCACAGGTCTTGGTGCGCCGTCGGACTCCAGGCATCCGGCCGGACTACCCGGAATCTTCCGGTGCGGTACAATATTCCAACCGGCCCGTCGGCCGGATGAAACCGAAATGAATCTGCTGAATCCTCGTGGACGGCCCAGGAAGCCGGGCTTCCGGCTCGCCCCGCGGGCGCGGGGGTTGCCCTCTCTTTTTCCCACCTGCCAGCACGGGGAACGCTGACCGCGTCGGAAGGGCTTCCCTTCCGATCCGGTCAACGCTCCCGGCCCTGGCGGTCATGGGCGTTCACCGGCGTCCCGGCCGGTATAGCGGGGGATTTTCCTGTCAGGGTCAGGCGGATCTGCCCAGCCCCTGTTGCTCGTAATACTGTGACAGGCCCTGGTCGCGGAGATTCTCCGCCCCGTTGCGGCCCCGGTCGTGGACCGCGCCGCACACCGGGCAGGTCCACCGGCGGTCATCCGGGCCCAGAGCGTCGTTGACGCTCCCGCAGCTGCGGCACGTTTTGGCGGAGGGATAAAACCGGTTTACCAGGATGAAGGGCTTGCCTTGCCGCTCCAGCTTGTACCGCAGCAGTTCGCGGAACTGTCCAAAACCGGAGTCCATCACGCTGCCCAGCCGGATAGCCTGGGACATCGCCCTCAGATCGGCGTCCTTCACACACACGGCGTCCCAGGCGTTGGCTATCCGCCGGCTCTCCTTGTGGATGAAGTCCTTCCTCTGGTTGGCGATGTGCTCGTGCATCCGCCGGATTTTCTGCAGCTGCTCCTCATAGTTCCGGGAGCCCCGCTCCATTCTGGCCAGCCGCCGCTGGAGCTTGGCCAGCTTCTCCGTTGAGCGCCCCATCCAATGGGGCGGGTCGGGAGAAAAGCCGTTGCTGTCTACATAAAAATGGGACAAGGAGTAGTTCAGACCCAGGGTGGTCTCTGCTGTGGGGGCAACCGGAGCGGGCCGCTTCGCCGGATACTCATATACCAGAGAGCAGCAATATTTGCCGGTTGGGGTCCTGCTCACCGTGGCGCTCTTAAGCTTCCACCAGTGCAAGGGCTTCCGGTACAGCCGGGCCCGCACCACCCCTGCCTTGGGGAGGCGGACGCCGCTGTCGGTCAGTACAATGCTGGCGCCCTTCCCGGAGGGATAGGACTGACAGTACATGGTAAAGCTGTCGCGCCCCCCTTTTTTCCGCTTATAGACGGGGTGCCGGTAGGCGGCGGGGTTGTGAAAGAAATGCTGGAACGCCCGGCGGAGGCTCTGGTGAACCTCGGCCAGCGCGCCGCTGTGTACCTCTTTCAGGAACGGGGCCTCCGCCTTGTAGCGGGCAGGCGTTGGAATGAAGTGTACGTCGGTCTCCTGATAAAACTTCTGCTCATCGGCGAGCATGTGGTTCCACAGCCAGCGACAGCAGCCGAAGGTTTTTTCAAACAGCTCCGCTTGCCCGGGCGTGGGGGCGAGACGCACCTTGATGGTGGTATTCTGCATCGGTCCTTTATCCGCTGCCTTTCCCATCCTTCTGCGCACCGCCCTCCCTGAATAGTTTCAAGTGGATGTATGACCTCTGTCCGGCATTTCAAAAAGTGTACTTTTTGAAATGTGTTCCCCAGCTTCCTTTCATCCGTTTTATCGGCCATATTTGAGAAAAGTTAAGGGGAATTCCCTGAATTTTTTCATGCGTGGGCAGCTCTCAAAAAGTACACTTTTTGAGAGCTGCCTTTTCCGTCAAACCGTTAAAAGCCTGCCGGCGTTTCCCGTGGAGCGGTAGAGCGCTGCAGAAATAAGGCCCCCGCCTGTGTTGCAGAGTCAAACTGCATCACAGGCGGGGGCCTCCCTCATTTGCGTAAAATGCCGAAGCTGCCCCCTCGATCAAAGCTGGAAAGGCGTCCCGCAGCAGGATTGAACCAGCTTTTCCCGCGCTGTTGCGCGGCTGTTTTCCCACACGGGTATATTTTTACATCTAGGCAACCCCATGGACAGCGGCTCTTGAAACTATGCGTCAAAACGCATATAATAGCATCCAGAGAAAAACGTTCGGAGGTATGCTATGGAGTATATGACCGTGCGGGATGCTGCACGAAAATGGAAGATCTCTGTACGCCTCGTCCAACAATACTGTATGGATGGGCGTATTGCAGGGGCAGAGAAATTCAGCGGCTCCTGGGCGATCCCTGCCGACGCAGCAAAGCCGGCAGATCCCAGAAAAAAAGCCGCTCCGGCGCAACCCATGCCAGCTGGGCTGGAGGCATCTCCACCGCAGCCCGCCCCGGCTTCATATCTGACGCCAATGCCTCTGATGAATGCGGCGTTTGCGCCGGGCCGCTGCATGGAATATGTGGAGGGAATCGGGGACGCCCGTCTGCGGGATATTGCTCTGGCTGAATATTACTACTTCAGCGGCCGTCCGGCTGATGCGGCGAGGGCGGCAGAGCCGTACCTGTCAAATTCTGATCTTGCCCTGAGCCTGTCCGCATGCTTGATTTACACCTATGCCAATCTCGCAATCGGGCAGATCCAACAGGCACAGTTCACGCTGATGGAGGTGCGGAATACGCTCGCTTCCGCCGACGGGCATATGCCGCTTCAGCTTCGGGCCTCTGCGGTCTTTATTGTAACCACCGCTGCCGTGCTGCTCCATCTGCCGCTTCCGGCGGATGCGGAGTCCCTGCAGGAATACATCCGGTTCCTTCCGCCTGGGCTGCGGATGTTCGCACTCTATGTACAGGCGCACTACACCTACCTGCAGGGCGATTATCGGAAGATCATAGGCATTGTCGAAACCGCTTTTGCCATGCAGACAGAAGTGTTCCCAATCCCATCTATTTACCTGCACATGGCTGCGGTGATGGACTATATGAGCCTAAAACAGCCGGAGCAGGCTCAGGCCCATCTGCTGGCCGCTTGGGAGCTGGCCCAACCAGACGATCTGATAGAGGCCTTTGGAGAACACCACGGATTGCTGGGCGGGATGCTGGAGGCTGTTTTGAAAAAGGACTGGCCGGAGGATTTCAAGCGCATCATCGCCATCACCTACAGCTTTTCTGCTGGGTGACGCAGGGTTCACAACCCAGTTACAGGCGACCATGTCGCAGATAATCTGACCACCACCGAATTCGCCACATCCATGCTGGCGGTCCGGGGGTGGACCAACCAGGAGATCGCCGAACACCTGGGCGTCTCCCCCAATACAGTCAAGTAGCACATTTCCTCAACCCTGCTGAAGCTGGGCATCAAGCAGCGGAAGGATCTGAAACGATATATGCTGCGCTGAGGGCTATGCCTGCGGAATTCCGCAGGCATAGCCCTTTTTTTCCTTAAAACGGGTGATTTTAACAGGCGGGGACTTATGTTATATTTAACAGTGTTGGAAGCTCCTTGTTCTACGCCGGCCCCACCTGCAATGCCGGGCAGGATACTGCTCCGGCCAATCGCCAGATGGGCGGCGGGTCACTTGAAAGAGGAGGAACCTGTGCATATCTTGGTGAATTTTCCCGACCCGGCAGAGCGGGATGCACTTTACGGCATGCTCCGGATATGGATGGAGCTCTCCTGCGCCTCTGTGGACATTGTAACGGCAGAGGGGGCGGAGGCGCCGCTCCCACATTCCATCGTATTCTGGGATCTGGACAGCTCGGAGCTGCTGCCTTCAAACTGGCAGTGTCCAGGCTGCGCCCTGTTTCTCTGCTCAAGAGATCCACACCGCGCTATCGGCAGCTATTCCTTCCATCCCACTGGGTTCCTCATAAAGCCCGTTTCGATGGAGCATTTGTGGGGAGCCATGCGCCGCTGTTCCCGCATGTGGTTTTCCTCGCTCATGCGGCTGGAGGTCTTTCATGACCGGATAAAGATCGGGATTCCATTCCAAAATCTGCTCTGGGTGGAAGGCACCCGCCGTGGCTGCCTGATCCACACTTCTCATCAGGTCGTCGCGTCCCGGGAGCCGCTGTACCGGCTGGAACAACAGCTCCCTGGCAGAATCTTTACGCGGTGCCAGAGAAGCTTTGTGATCAACCTCATCCATGTGAGGGAGGCTGTAGGGAACCTTCTGCTGCTGTCCAATGGGATGGAAATCCCAATAGGCCGTGGGAACAAAGCCGCGGTCATGGATGCCTACGGGCTTGTCCTGCTGACCAGTTTCAGCTTGTGTATACTCCGCAGAGCCGAGGTATCCCTGAGGGTGCCATTTCGACCCCGATATAGGTACGGAAGAACTGGGCCATCTGGAGATGATCGGCGCCATCGTCCACCAGCTGACCCGCAGCCTGAACGACGAGCAGGTACGGGAGGGCGGCTTCGCCCCCTACTTTGTGGACCACACCACCGGCGTCTATCCTACCGCGGCCTCCGGCTTCCCTTGGAGCGCCGCATCCATGGCGGTGAAGGGCGACGTGCTCTGCGACCTATCCGAGGACATGGCCGCGGAGCAGAAGGCTCGGGTTACCTATGACAACATCCTGCGCATGTCCGACGACCCAGATGTCAACAACGTCATCCGCTTCCTGCGGGAACGGGAGATCGTCCATTTTCAGCGGTTCGGCGAAGCAGTCCGCCTGGCCAAAGAGAAGATGGACCAGAAGAATGTCTATTTTACCAATCCTGCCTTTGACAAGTAACTCAGCAAGTGGGGCTCGCAAGAGCCCCACTTTTATGTTTTCTCCCGAAAAACCGGTTTCGGTGCCTCCTGTGCGGGGCATGCAACCAAAGGTTGCCGGATAGTTGATGGAAAAAGAGGGCCGATTCCACTATAATAGAGGCAGAGGTGAGAGGCATGTCACTCGGTGAACGAATCAAGGCGCAGCGAAAAAGGTGCGGCATGTCCCAGGAAAAGGTGGCCGAGCTGGCCGGCGTGAGCCGGCAGGCGGTGGCCAAATGGGAATCAGGGCAGTCCTCGCCCAGCACAGAGAACCTTTTTCGGCTTGCCGAGATCTTCGGCACAACCACAGACATCCTGCTGGACACCCCGGCGGCAGGGGGCGGAATACCTGTGGAGCAGGCGGGACAGACGGCGGAGCGTCTGTCCCAGAGAAGGCGCAATCTCCTGGCCTCTCTGGCCGTAGTGGGGGGGTACCTCCTGGTCTACCTGCTGGGCCGGGCCTTTGGCACCGCGCCCGGCAGCTACTCCCTTACCGGGTGGCTGCTGGGAGATGACCCCCGTCAGTTCAGCTATCTGTACGGCTGGCTGCTCCACCAAAGGCTGTTCTGGATTGCCCTGCTGCTGTCCGCCCTCCCCTGCCTGTGGGGAAAATACCGGTTTTCGGCGGTCACTACGGCCGCCTTTGCCCTGGGATTGCCGCTGGGCGAGCTGCTGGGTCCCAACCCCGCCGGGGCTCCATGGGGGCATGGCCACGACGGCTGGGCCATCTGGGGCGGGGTCTTTCTGTACTCCATTGTCATGGGCATCGCGCTGGAAGGGCTGTTCCGGCGCGGGCTTCTCCGGAAGGGGAGGCCGCTTTGGCTCTGGTGTATCCTGTTTGTCCTTGGGATCGCCGCCATCATTCTGTTGATAAAGCTGGGAACCCCGGTCCCCACCGGGGCCTGACAGACCTTCAAGGCCTGGAGACATCAAAAAACGGTGCGTCCCCCGTTACGGGGACGCACCGTTTTGCGCTGCCTCCTGCTCCGCCGCCACGCCGTCCATGGTCTGCTGGACGATGGACTCCATCATGTCGCCGGTGAGCGCGCCGGGCACATAGCCGAACACGTTGCCGTCGGCGCCGATCATGAAGGTGGTGGGGAACGCGGTAATGCCGTAGTAGTAGAAGGCCTCCCCTGTCAGGTCCATCACCACCGGGAAGGTATAGCCGTTGTCCTCCAGGAACTGCTCGATTTCCGGCTCCGTCACGTCCTGGTTGTGGGGGTGCTCATCCGACCTGGGATTGGCCACCCCCAGGACGATCAGATCCCCCTCATTCTCCCCGTATTTCTCATAGAGCGCCTGGATCTCCGGCATCTCGCTCTGGCAGGGTCCGCACCAGGTGGCCCAGAAGTTGAGGAACACCGTCTTGCCCACATAGTCGGACAGGGTATGGGGCTCCCCAAACTGGTCCACCAGGGTGAAATCAGGGGCCGGGATCTTGGGCCGGCTGCTCTCCGCAGGGCTGGCCTCCGGGGCCGGCGTCTCGTCCGCCCCCGTCCCGGACGGCGCGGGAACGGCACTCTCCCCGGCCTGCGGCTGGTTGGCCACACCGCTGCCAGCCGCGCTGGACAGATAGCTGGTGATGCCATTCATGAAGCCGGTGAGGGTCATGACGCCCATGAGGATCAGCAGCGCCGCCCCCGCTTTCACGGTGTAGCGCACCACCTTCTGGTGGCGCTTGAAGAAGTCCAGCACCGTGCCGGTGAACAGGCCCACCGCCAGGAATGGCACCACAAAGCCCACGGTATATACGCCGATGAGCAGGAAGCCGCGGGCCGCGCTGCCGGAGGAGGAGGCCATCAGAAGCACGCTGCCCAGGGTGGGACCCACGCAGGGCGTCCACGCAAAGCTGAAGGTAAAGCCCAGCACCAGGGCCACCAGGGGGTTCATGGCCCAGCGGTCCAGCCGGAAGGGCAGGCGATGCTCATTCTCCAGGGCCCGGGAGCGGCCGAACAGGCCGAACTGATACAGGCCGAAAAGGATCATGATGATGCCGCTGATGCGGGCAAACCAGGTCTGATTCTGGGTAAAGAAGGTGCCCAGGGCGGTGAATCCGAACCCCAGCAGGAAGAAGGCGAAGCTGATGCCCACCACAAAAAAGATGGTGTTTACCAATACCTTGGCCCTGGGGTAGCGGATATTGCCCTGGTCGTCCACGGTCTTGGCCCCTCCGGCCAGATAGCCCACGTACAGGGGCACCAGGGGCAGCACACAGGGGGAGAAAAAGCTCAAGAGCCCCTGTATCAGCACAGTAAGTACGGGTACGCTGGTTTCCAGAGAAAGTCCCATATTCATTGTCCTCCCGATTCTCTCAGCCGGCGGTCGATCTCCGCCAGGCTGATGGTTGACAGATAGGAGCGGCAGCGGCTGTCCAGCTCATCCAGCAGGCCGTCCATCACATCCGCCATGCCGGAGGCCACCAGGCAGGGCTGATCCACACTGCCGCTGCGCCAGTGGGCGGCCACAAAGCGGGCGTCCACCGCCTCCGCCACCCGATCCAGGGTGAGGGATTCCGGCTCCCCCGCAAAGCGGTAGCCCCCCTCGCTGCCCGCCTGGGTCTCCACCAGCCCGGCGCGTTTCAATCCGGCCATCACCTTTCGTATCCGGGCGGGGTTGGTACAGGCGCTTTGGGCCAGCTCCCCGCTGGATACCAGCCCGCCCCGGCGGTTCAGGTACACCAGCGCGTGGAGCGCCACGCAGAAGGCGCTGTTCACAACGGCTCCGCCCCTTCCCGCAGAGCGAGCAGGTACTCCTCCGCAAAATGGGCCGCCACAGCCCCGTCCGCGGCGGCGGTGACGACCTGCCGCACCGCCTTGGTGCGCACGTCCCCCGCCGCGAACACGCCGGGGACGCTGGTGCGGGTGCTCTCGTCCGCCTTCAGGTAGCCGGCCCCGTCCATCTCCACCTGCCCGGCAAAGAGAGCCGTGTCCGGAACCCGGCCCACCGCCACAAACAGGCCGTCGCACGCCAGCTCCCGCCGGGCGCCGCTGGCCACATCCTCCAGCTCGACGCCTGTCAGGGTCTTTTCCCTGCGCAGGCCCGTGATCCGGGTGTTCCACAGGATCTCCACCCCGTTTCCCTCCAGGGTCTGGCGGCTGGACGCCGGGGCCCGCAGCCGGTCCCGCCGGTGGACCAGGTACACCTTCCGGCACAGCTTGGACAGGTAGAGGGCATCCTCCACCGCTGTGTTGCCGCCGCCGGCCACCACCACTGTCTTGCCCTTGTAAAACATGCCGTCACAGGTGGCGCAATAGGCCACCCCCCGGCCCCGGAGGGCGCCCTCGTCCGGCAGGCCCAGCTCCCGGGGGTATGCGCCGGTGGCCAGGATCACCGCGTCCGCGGTGATCACCCCCTCAGAGCTGACCATGCGCTTGGGGCTGACAGACAACTCCGCCTCCGTCACCTCGCCGTAGATGCTCTCCGCGCCGAACCGCCTGGCCTGGCGCTCCATCTGCTGGGCCAGCTCAAAGCCGTTGATCCCCTCGTCAAAGCCGGGGTAGTTCTCCACCCAGTCGGTGGTGGCCATCTGCCCGCCGGCAGAGAGCTTCTCCAGCACCGCCACGGTCAGGCCGCTCCTGGCGCAGTACAGGGCCGCGGTGTACCCGGCGGGGCCGCCGCCGATCACCGCCACGTCATAGTGCCGCTCGGCCATCGCTGCCCCCTCCCTCACAGGCCGGCCCAGTCCACGATCTGGGCCTTGGAGCCCGGGTTCACCAGGGGCTCCCCCGCTTTGCCGTCCCGGAACAGCAGCAGGGTGGGGATGATCTCCACCTGGAACCGCTCCTCCAGCTCCGGCTGCTCATCCACATTGACCTTGCCCACCACGAGCTGCCCGTCATACTGCTGGGCAAGCTGGTCGACAACCGGGGCGATGCGCCGGCAGTAGCCGCACCAAGGGGCCCAGAAGTCCACCAGAACGGGTGTCTCCGCCCCCTCTACCAGCTGGGCAAAATTCTCCTTGGTGATGGAAATGGGTGTCATCGCAATCATCCTTTCTCCGCGCAGCGGCAGCCCTTAGGATGCCGCCGCCGGCGGGCTGTTATTCGAATTGTAATTATTTTTATTACAGTTGTAGGCAAAGCATACCAAACCGCTGTTGTTTTGTCAAGGGGGATTTTACAAAAAAGCGCGGGGCGCATCCAGGCGCGCCCCGCGTGAATTTATGAGATGAACATGGCGTCTCCAAAGGAGAAAAAGCGGTACTTCTGCTCCACGGCCTCCCGGTAGGCGGCCAGGACGTGCTCCCGCCCCGCCAGGGCGGAGACCAGCATGATCAGCGTGGACTCCGGCAGGTGGAAGTTGGTGATCAGGCCGTCCAGCACCCTGAAGCGGTAGCCGGGATAGATGAAGATCTTTGTCCACCCGGCGCTCTCCTTCAGGGTGCCGTCCTCCGCCGCCCAGCTCTCGATGGTGCGGCAGGAGGTGGTGCCCACGCAGATCACCCGCCCCCCTTCCCGCTTGGTCTGGTTGATGGCCTCAGCGGTCTCGGCGGAGATCATGCAGTACTCCGAGTGCATATCGTGGTCGGTGATCTCCTCCTCCTTCACCGGGCGGAAGGTGCCCAGGCCCACGTGGAGGGTGACAAAGCAGGTTTTTACCCCCATGGCCCGCACCTGCTCCAGCAGCTCCGGGGTGAAGTGGAGCCCGGCGGTGGGGGCGGCGGCGGAGCCCGCCTCCCGGGAGTAGACGGTCTGATAGCGCTCCGGGTCCTGCAGCTCCGCCTTGATATAGGGCGGCAGGGGCATCTTGCCCAGCCGCTCCAGGGTCTCCAGGAAGATGCCCTCGTACTCGAAGCGGACCAGCCGGTTGCCCCCCTCGCACACCTCCACCACCTCGGCCTTCAGCGCCCCGTCCCCAAAGGACACGCGGGCGCCGGGCTTCAGCTTGCGGCCGGGGCGCACCAGGCACTCCCAGGTCTTGTTCCCCCGGTCGATGAGCAGCAGCACCTCCACCGCGCCGCCGCCGGGCTCCCGATGGCCGATCAGCCGGGCGGGCAGCACCCGGGAGTCGTTGAGCACCAGGCAGTCCCCCGGCCGGAGCAGGGTGGGCAGGTCGTAAAAGTGCAGGTGTCGGGTGGCGCCGGTCTCCTTGTCCAGCACCATGAGCCGGGAGGCGTCCCGCCGCTCCAACGGTGTCTGGGCGATCAGCTCCTCCGGCAGGTCGAAGTTGAAATCACTGGTCTTTATGGTCTGTGCACCTCGGTTCCCGTGTAGTAGAAGCTCAGAATCTCCTCATATGTATACCCCTGCTGGGCCATGGCGTAGGCCCCCCACTGGCTCATGCCCACGCTGTGGCCCCAGCCGGAGCCGGTGATGGTGAACGTGCCGTCGCCGGAACCGACGCTGCCGCCGGTGCTGCCCGCGCTGGGCTCTGCCAGGGCTGTGGTGCCGTCGCCAGTGATGAGATACGCCTGCCCGTCAGTGAGGGCCGCGGCCTCCCGGTCGCCGTTGACGGCATAGGCGCCGTTCAGGGTGGAAATCGTATCGGCTCCGTTGACGGTATAGCCGCCGGAGGCGGCCCCGCCGCCGCTGACCGTGTAATGCATGGAGCGCAGGCCCAGGGCGGTGCGGCAGCCGTCGCCGGATTCCACATAGCGGTTTCCGGCGGAATCGGTGAGGGTGATCTCAATGGTGTTGCCCGTGGGGCTGGTCTGGGTGATCTGGAAGCTGACGATGTCGGCGGAGGCCCCCACCTTCTGGGCCAGCTCCGCGCCGGTGAAGGTGACCGTCCAGTTGTAGTTGGAGATCTTGTCCGCCACAGCCGCCTCGTACGGGTCAATTTTGCCAGTTAGATAGGGGTAGTCGTTGCCCCAGACGTTGACGGCGCTCTCGCTGGCCCCGCCGTTGTGGGAGTAATAGACCGCCTGCTCGGCCACCTGGCCGTTGTACCACAGGTACTCCCCGCTGGTCTCCTCCACCGCCTGGCGGCTGTTATCGCTCATCTCGGCCACGCCCTCGTACATCTGGCAGTGGGTGCTGCTGCACAGGTCGAAGCCGTCGCCCTGGTGCTTGCTGGCCCGGAGGGTGCCCCAGGCATAGCTGCGGGCGCACACCGCCTGGGCCTTCAGCGCCTCCAGCGGCCAGGAGGCGCTCATCTCCTGCACGATAACCCCCTGGATATAGTCGTCCATGGACAGGACGTTGACCACAGTGAGGTCCCCGCCGCTCCGCCGGTATTCGAAGGCCCCGAAATAGCGGTTGCCGCGGAAGTGGGTCTCCGCCTGCTCCCGGCCGCTCTGTCCGGGGTCGACGGCCAGATACAGCCCGCTGGTGCTGTCAAACTGGAACAGGATCTCGTTCGTCCCGGTGCGCACCACGGAAACCCCCGCGCCGGAGGTGCCAGCCACACTGGCCGACGTGAGGCCCAGGGCGCTCTGTGCCTCACGGGCGGAGGCGCTGTCCAGATAGGCCCCCACCCGCACGGTGTAGCTGCCGTCGACCCAGGCGGGAAAGCCGCCTGGGTACCGGGACGCCTCCGCATACGCCTCGTCAAAGCTGCCATAGGTGCCCGGCAGCTCCAGGTGGTAGCAGCCCACCGCAATGTCTGAGGTCTGGCTGTCGTAGTAGCCGGAGCCGCCCCAGTCCACCTCGGTCCCGTACCAGACGTTCTGGGTCTTGACCACCGAGATGGCCGTCTCCTCCGTATAGCCCAGCTCCTGAAATGCCATACTGCCGTCAAAGTAGCCGAACCGGAAGCTGCTGCCCACCTCGTTGGCCAAATTGGCGCCGGCCAGGGCGCTGCTGCCGTAGTACAGCCCCACCCGGATGGTGGGGTTGGCCTCCACCGAGGCCGCCTGGGCGGCAGGGGGCAGCCCGGCCGCCAGCAGGCCCAGGGACAGCGCCGCCGCCCCCATAAGCCTGACACATCTGTTCCGCCTCATCTGCAGAATTTCTCAACTCACTTTCGTTGACACGCCGCTTTTTCCTGTGATACAATTTTTCAAATCGGGCGGGCTCCCCCTCCGGGGCGCCCGCTCCCGCCCCGCCGGCGGGAACCCGGTGGGAGACAAGCCGTCTCCGACATTATAGTACAAAACCGGCGGGGCTGTAAACCGCGGATTTCGCTTTTCCCGGGAAATCTGCCGCAAACCGGTCACCGCGGCCGGCGTTTGGAATAGGATACTATGACGATGGAGGTACTGGTTATGGAGAAATACAGAGTTGGCGTCATCGGGGCCACCGGCATGGTGGGGCAGCGGTTTGTCACCCTGCTGGTGCACCACCCCTGGTTCACGCTGTCCGCCGTGGCGGCCAGCCCCCGCTCTGCCGGAAAAACCTATGAGGAGGCCATCGGGGCCCGCTGGGCCCTGGACACCCCCATGCCTGAGGGGGCAAAAGGGCTGGTGGTGCTCAATGCGGAGGCCGATATTGAGCAGATCGCCGCCCAGGTGGACTTCGTCTTTTCCGCCGTGGACATGAAGAAGGAGGAGATCAAGGCCCTGGAGGAGGCCTACGCCAAGCACGAGTGCCCCGTGGTGTCCAACAACTCCGCCCACCGCTGGACGCCGGACGTGCCCATGGTGGTGCCTGAGATCAACGCCGGGCACATCCAGGTCATCGAGGCCCAGCGGAAGCGCCTGGGGGTCCAGCGGGGCCTCATCGCCGTCAAGTCCAACTGCTCCCTGCAGAGCTATGTCCCCGCCCTCCATCCCCTGCGGGAGTTCGGGCTGGAGCAGGTGCTGGTGTGCACCTATCAGGCCATCTCCGGCGCCGGCAAGACCTTTGAGAGCTGGCCAGAGATGGTGGACAACGTGATCCCCTACATCGGCGGCGAGGAGGAGAAGAGCGAGCAGGAGCCCCTGAAGCTGTGGGGGAAGGTGGAGAACGGCGTGATCGTCAACGCCTCCTCCCCCTCCATCACCGCCCAGTGCCTGCGGGTGCCTGTGTCCAACGGCCACATGGCGGCGGTGTTCGCCCGCTTCCAGAACAAGCCGGCCATGGACGAGATCAAGGCTCGCTGGACTGAGTTCAAGGGCCGGGCCCAGGAGCTGAACCTGCCCTCCGCCCCCAAGCAGTTCCTCCACTACTTTGAGGAGCCAGACCGCCCCCAGACCCGGCTGGACCGGATGCTGGAGGACGGCATGGCGGTCTCCATCGGCCGTCTGCGTCCCGACACGCAGTACGACTACAAGTTCGTCTGCCTGTCCCACAATACCCTTCGCGGCGCCGCGGGCGGCGCGGTCCTTCTGGCTGAACTGCTGTGCGCGGAGGGCTATATCGTAAGGAGGTAAGCCCAATCCCATGAAAGAGCCCGTTTTTACCGGAGTCTGCACCGCCATTGTCACCCCCTTCACCGACAGCGGCGCCGTCAGCTACGACCAGTTTGCCCGCCTGATCGACCGGCAGCTGGAGGGGGGTGTGGACGCCGTCTGCGTCTGCGGCACCACCGGCGAATCCGCCACCCTCTCTGTCCGGGAGCATGTCGGGCTGGTGGAGGCCTGCGTCAGGCGGGTCAGCGGCCGGGCCAGGGTAATCGCCGGCGCGGGGAGCAACGCCACCGCCGCCGCCCTCTCCCTGTCCCAGCGTGTCCAGGACGCCGGCGCGGACGCCCTGCTTCTGGTCACTCCGTATTACAACAAGGCAACCCAGGACGGGCTCATCCGGCACTATACATACATCGCCGACCGGGTGGCGCTCCCCATCCTCCTCTACAACGTGCCCTCCCGCACCGGCGTGTCCTTCACCGCCGAGACCTACAAGGCCCTCTCCCAGCACCCCAACATCAACGGGGTCAAGGAGGCCAGCGGTAATTTCTCCCTACTGAGCCACACCCACGCCCTGTGCGGGCCGGACTTCCACATCTGGTCCGGCAACGACGACCAGGTGGTGCCCATGATGAGCCTGGGGGCCGAGGGGGTGGTCTCCGTGGCCTCCAACCTGGTCCCTGAGGTGATGGTGCGCATGTCCCACCTGTGCCTGGAGGGGGCCTTCCAGGAGGCCGCCGCCCTCCAGCTCCGGTACCAGGCCCTCATGGACGCCCTCTTCATCGAGGTCAACCCCATCCCCATCAAGGCGGCCCTGAATCTGGCCGGCTGGGCGGCGGGCCCCCTCCGCCTGCCCTTGTGCGAGCTCTCCGACGGCCACCGGGAGGCGCTCCGCCAGGCCATGGAGGCGGCCGGCCTGCTCCAGCATCCGGCGGCATAATTCCGTCAAACAGAGGGCGCGAAGCCACGGCTTCGCGCCCTCTGTCTTTTGCGTTTATGCACCCAGCACAGCCCGGTGGAACACCTTCTTGCCCTTCTTGATGGTCACGCCCTCGCCGGAGAGCTGCTCCGCGGTGACGGAGGCGGCCACGTCGGTGACCTTGTCCCCGTCCAGCTCCACGCCGCCCTGCTCGATGAGGCGGCGGGCCTCCTTCTTGGAGGGCACCAGGCCGCACTTGAGCATGAGGTCCAGCACGCCGACGGCCCCGTCGGTGAGATCGCCGGCGGACAGGGTGGTGGTGGGCATATTGGAGCGGTCGCCGCCCTGGGAGAACAGGGCCCGGGCCGCATCCTGGGCCTTCTGGGCCTCCTCCTCGGAGTGGACCAGCTTGGTCAGCTCAAAGGCCAGGATCTCCTTGGCCTGGTTGAGCCGGGCCCCCTCCCACTGATCCATCTCGTCGATGCGCTCCAGGGGCAGGTCGGTGAGCATCCGCAGGCACTTGAGCACGTCGGCGTCGTCTACGTTGCGCCAGTACTGGTAGAAGTCGTAGGGGCTGGTCTTTTCCGGGTCCAGCCACACCGCGCCGGCCTGGGTCTTGCCCATCTTCTTGCCCTCAGAGGTGAGCAGCAGGGTGATGGTCATGGCATAGGCGTCCTTGCCCAGCTTGCGGCGGATCAGCTCCGTGCCGCCCAGCATGTTGGACCACTGGTCGTCGCCGCCGCACTGGAGGTTGCAGCCCACAGTCTGGAACATGTGGTAGAAGTCGTAGGACTGCATGATCATATAGTTGAACTCCAGGAAGGACAGGCCCTTCTCCAT
>CALWXU010000002.1 GCA_944385585.1 uncultured Flavonifractor sp. | reverse complement strand
GCGCTTCCACTCGTCGTACCGCTCCCCCGCCCGGAGGGAGGAGTGGAGCACCGCAATGTCGTCCCCGAAGTGGGAGGTAAACAGGCGCAGCAGCTGGGGGGTGAGGGCGATCTCCGGCACCAGCACCATGGCGGTGCGCCCCCGCCCCAGGGCGGTATAGATCAGCCGCAGATAGACCTGGGTCTTGCCGCTGCCCGTCACCCCGTAGAGCAGGGCGGCGGCGGGCTTCCCCTCGGCGGCCAGGGCGTCCAGGCCGTCAAAGGCCGCCTGCTGCTCGGCGTTGAGCACCGGCGGCGCGGCCCGCTCCCCCGGCTCCGCGGCCACCCGGCGGTAGACCTCCCGCTGCTCCAGCCGGAGGATGCCGCTCTTGGCCAGGGAGCGGAGGGTGGCGTTGGACGCGCCGGTGAAGTAGCACAGCTCCTTGGCCGAGGCGCTGCCCAGGGCGCACAGCAGCTCCGTCACCGCGTACCGCAGGGGGGCGGAGCGGCGCCTGGGGGTCACCTGGGCCATGGCCTCCTCCGGCGGGATGTCCAGGGATGCCACCAGCTCCTTCTTGTCCCCCACCCCCCGGGAGGCGCTGGTCTCCAGCGTCAGCACCCCCTTGTCCCGCAGCAGCTTGAGGGCGGGGTTGGGATCCTTGGTGCCAAAGGCCTCCTTGATCTGGGCCACGTCGGCCCAGCCGCCGGAGGCGAAGATCAGCTCCAGCACCCGGCGGGCCCGCTCCGAGCGGCCCGCCGCCTCGTAGGCCGCCTCCTCGTCCATGCCGGGGGCGAGCTGCCACCGGTCCTGGAGGGAGAAGTACAGCCCCGCCGGCAGCATGGCCCTGGCCGCGTCGTACACGGTGCAGAAGTACCGCTCCCGCATCCACAGGGCCAGGCGCAGCCCCGGGGCGTCCAGCACCGGCTCCTCGTCCAGGACGGTCACGATGCCCTTGCGCCTGGGGTCATCGGGGCGTCCGCCCTCCAGGGCCAGGACAATCCCCTCTGTCCGCCGGTTGCCCGCCCCAAAGGGGACGACCACCCGCATGCCGGGGCGCAGCGTGTCCAGCAGCTCCAGGGGCACCTGATAGTCGTAGGGCTTGTCAATGGCATAGGTCGCGGCCTGCAGGGCGATCTTTGCCACCGTATTTCCCGCCATCGTCAAGCCCCCTTTCTCCAGAAAAGGCAAGCGCCGGGGCCAAAGGGCCCGCCGCTTGCCTCCTCAGGCGCTCACGCCTCTTCCTTCTCCTCCTCGGTCAGCTCCACCTTGCCCTCGGCCACCTCACGGATGGCGATGGTCACCGGCTTGTCATCCAGGGGAATCCCGGCGTCCTCGGCCTCGCTGGCCACCTGACGGGCCCGCTGGGCCACCACGTTGACCAGCAGATAGCGGCTGGGCACCTGCTGCAGCAGCTTGTTCATGGGGGGTTCCAGCATCATGTCACTCAATCTCCTTCCACGGATGAAATGGCGTCCAGCAGCTGGACGCGGTTCTTGGTTCGGCAGCTCTCCGCCGTCAGGATGGAAATGATCTCCCAGGCGGCCTCCGACACCTTTTCGTTGACCACCACATAGTCGTACTGGGGGATCTGCTTGCACTCCTCCCTGGCCTTCTGGAGCCGGCCCTGGATCACATCCTCCTGGTCGGTGGCCCGGCGGTGGAGGCGGCGGGACAGCTCCTCAAAGGACGGGGGCACGATGAAGATAAACACCGCGTCGGGGCACTTGGCGCGCACCTTGGCGGCCCCCTGCACCTCGATGTCCAGCAGCACGTCGATGCCGGCCTCCAGCTTCTCCTGGATCAGGCGCAGGGAGGTTCCGTAGTAATTATGGACATATTCGGCGTACTCTAACAGCTCGTCGCCGGCGATCATCCCCTCGAACTCCTCCCGGGTGACGAAGTTGTAGTTGACGCCGTCCTCCTCCCCCACCCGTGGCTGCCGGGTGGTGAAGGAGACGGAAAAATAGATGTCCTTCCGGGCGCCCAGCAGCTCGGCGATCACCGTGCTCTTGCCCACGCCGGAGGGGCCGGACAGGACGATGAGCTGTCCCCTCCCTTTTTTCTTCCAGTTCATGGCTCCTCCCTCTCCTCCTCAGACGGCTCCGCGTCCCGCCCGCCCAGGCGTCCGGCCACCGTCTCCGGCTGGAGGGCCGAGAGGACGATGTGGCCGCTGTCCATCACCAGCACCGCCCGGGTGCGGCGGCCGAAGCTGGCGTCAATGAGCACGCCCCGGTCCCTGGCCTCCTGCACCATCCGCTTGATGGGGGCCGACTCCGGGCTGACGATGGCGATGAGCCGTCCGGCGGAGACCATGTTGCCAAAGCCGATGTTGATGAGCTTCATCTCTCCACCGCCTCACTCAATGTTCTGGATCTGCTCGCGGATCTTCTCGATCTCGGCCTTGATATCCACCACATAGCCGGCGGTCTCGATGTCGCTGCACTTGGAGCCGATGGTGTTGGCCTCCCGGTTGAACTCCTGGATCAGGAAGTCCAGCTTGCGGCCGATGGCGCCCCCCTGCCCCAGCATGTGGCGCAGCTGGGACAGGTGGCTGCGCAGGCGGACCGTCTCCTCGTCCACCGCCACCTTATCGGCGTAGATGGCCGCCTCGGTGAGGATCCGCCCCTCGTCCAGCTGGGTGTTCTGGAGCACCTCATTCAGCTTGGCGGTCAGGCGGGCGCGGTAGTCGGCCACGATGCCGGGGGAGCGCTCCTCCACCCTGGCGGTGAGGCCCTCAATGGTGTCCGCCCGGCCCAGCACATCCTGGCAGAGCTTCTCCCCCTCCCGCACCCGCATGGCGTCGAAGTCGGCCAGGGCCTGCTCCAGCACGGAGCAGATATCGGCGGACACGGCCTCCAGATCCTCCTGGGTCCTCTCCACCAAAAATACGTCAGGGAACCGGGAGAGGAGGGCGACAGAGATGTCGTCCTTCAGGCCGTAGCTGTCCCGCAGCTCACACAGGGCAGCGTAATAGCCGTCCGCCAGGGGTTTGTTCACCGAGATGGCCGTGTCGCCCTCCTCAGACGGGCCGATGGTGACGAACACGTCCACCTTGCCCCGGGAGATATGGCCCTGTACCCCGGTCTTGATGGCGTCCTCGGCAAACACGTACACCCGGGGCAGCTTGACGCTGCAGTCCAGGTAGCGGTTGTTCACCGAGCGCACCTCCACGGTGATGGGGCGGCCGTTCACCACGGCCTCCCCCCTGCCGTACCCCGTCATGCTCTTTACCAATGCCGGTTCCCCCTGTCCCTTCGTCGTTTGGCTATCTGAAAAATTATACCAGACTAGGCCGCCTTCCGCAAGACCCTGTCCACCCGGGCCACATAAAAGGCGATGAGCTTGGAAAAGCCGATGTCATAGACCACAAAGGCCGCGTTGCCGGCGGCATAGACCATCCAGGCGGCGGTGAGGGCTTTGGGCAGGAAGGGGAGAAACAGCTCCCCCAGGACGACATAGCACAGGGTCAGCGCCGCGTTGAACACCGCCAGCTTGGCAATCCACTCCGCCGCACGGCTGCGCAGCCGCTCCAGCAGGCTCTTGACCATGGGCCACAGGCCGAAGAAAATCAGGTAGAGCAGGGCGTTGGCCTTGTCCGGCAGCAAAAGCAGGCCCAGCAGGCCCGCGGCGCCGTAGCAGAAAAAGCCGGCCCCCAGCCCCGCGGACACCACTGCCCCCGCGGGGAACAGGCCCGCGATGGCCACAATGCCCAGCTGTGCCGTGGGCGACAGGCTGGAGAGATAGAGGAACACCAGGGACATCCCGGCCAGGACGCCCACCAGGGCCACCCGGCCGGCCCCCCTTCCATATCGGCTCTCTCTCATGACTCAGCCCCAGCCTCCACAGCACATGTTCATACACAGACAGGCCGTACAGCAGTCGCAGGCGTCCACCCCGCCGCCGTAGCCGTAGGGGCGGTAGGCCTGTCCCCCCTGGCGCATCATCATCAGGGCCTGCCGGTACTCCCCGTTGGAGGGGTCCATGTTGCAGGCCATCTGGAAGTGCTGGGTGGCCTCGTCCAGCCACCCCTTGCGGTAGGCGATGGAGCCGGTGAGGAAGTGCCACTCGGCGTCCTGGGCGGGGGCGGAGCGGAGCAACTCCTCCGCCCGGCTGATGTCCCCCATGTTGATGGCCTGACGCACCTGGTTATACAGGCTGCCGGAGGCGGAGGACTGCTGCTGATAGCCCCCCTGGTAGGCGCCCCGGTAGGCCCCCTGGCTCTGGCAGCCGCCGGAGGAGGCCCCGCTGCGCATCTTGGTGATGGCGTCGTAGGCCTCATTAATCTCCTTCATCTTCTCCTCGGCCAGGTCGGCCAGGGGATTGTTCTGGTAGTTGTCCGGGTGGTACTTCCGGGCCAGCTCCCGATAGGCCCGCTTGATTTCCTCATCGCTGGCGTCTGGCTTGACGCCCAGCACGGCATATGGATCAGTCATGGATTCTGTCTCCTGTTTCGATGATTGACGGCCCTCCAGCGGCCGGTAAACACAAGCTCCTCCACCATGGGCAGGCCCAGAAAGAGGATGTTCTCCACCGTCTCCGTCCAATATCCCAGCTCCAGCAGGGCGGCGGCGGAGCGCGCCAGATTGAGGGAGTGGCGCAGGGTGACGCGCAGGTCGTCCCGGCCGGCCTCCGCCTCCCCGCCGAAGCGGGCGGCGATGGGGTTATAGGACCCGGTGCGCCGGTCCTCCTCCAGATCGTCCCAGGCGTCTGTCAGATAGATCCACCGCCCCACGTGGTAGAGCAGCTGCCCCAGCGCCCGGTCTCTGGCGCTGTCCCCCGACGGCGGGGCCGCGGCGGCCAGGAGGCGGGCAAAGGTGTCCGCCGTCCGGTCCAGGGAGGGGCAGCCCTCCCGCTCCAGGGCCTGGAGCTCCTCCAGGCAGCCCCGCACCGTCCCGTCGAACTCCGGCCGGTGCGCCGCGGCCCGGCGGTAGGCCGGCCGCAGCAGGGCGGACAGCAGCTTGGCTGCGCTCCTCGCCCAAACACCCCCGTCGGCCACGGTGTCCCGCAGCTTCCAGTAGCTCAAAATCGTCCCGGCGTCCGCCGCCGCGTCCACGCCGGCGGAGCAGACGCAGCTCCTTTTTCGGCACCACAGCCGGGCCGGACAGCGCCGCCGCTCCACCTCCGGCGCTTGCCCGTCCAGCAGCATGGCCAGAAAGGCGAAGTCGTAGTTGAGGAAAAACCGGGCGATCAGGCCGTTCCGCCGCCCCAGGGCGTGACAGAGGCCGCAGTAGAGCGCCTCATAGTCCCGGCTCTGGCGCACCCGCAGCTCGTCCCGGTTGGGGCGCACATAGCCGAACATCAGTCCCCGGCGGCGATGGCGGTGATGCGGAAGGAGATGGTCTGCTGCCTGCGCACACGGCGGTCCCAGAGCACCGCCAGCAGGAGCCCCAAAGCGAACCCCAACGCACCCACCGCGGCGCTGCCGCCGGAGGGCAGCCCCAGGGCGGCGGCGGCGAAATAGCCCACGAAGAACAGCAGGAAGGGCACCAGATAGACCATGACGGCCGCGCCCAGCACGCCCCTGGTGGAGGACTCCACCGTCACCGTATCGCCGGGCTGGGCGCCGATGGCGTTGGCGGCGATGACCGACACGGTGGAGCTCACCATCAGCTCGCTGCACCCTCCGCCGCACTTGGCGCAGTCATGGCTGCAGGCGGACTGCCGTTTGACGGACACCTCCGCCCGGCCGCCGGGCAGGACGCGGGTCACTTTTGCGGTTTGTACCATTTGTGATTCACCTGACTCTTTTTTCTGTTTATGACCGTGAGATGGAGATGGAGATGTTGTACTCGCCCATGACGCCCACCTCGCTGCTACCGTCCAGGTAGACCCGGACGGGCACCGTCCGGGTGCCGGTGGAGAGGTCCAGGTCGGACAGATCCGCTACCACCCGGATCTGGGAGGCGACGACGGCGTCCACCGCCTCCTGGGTGCCGCGGACCATCACCGTCAGCGACTGGGTCACCACGTCCACATGATACCCGTCCGGCTCGTTGCTGGTGTTGATGTTTGTGACCTCCAGGGTCTTGGTGGACAGCCCCTCCACCTGGACCGTCACCGTGGCCTCGGCCGGGCCGCTGACATTGGTAAGGGAGGCGTCCAGGGGGATGGTCATTCTCCTGGTTTCGGTGCCGAACACCTGGGACAGGTCAATTTCTCCCAGGCTGATGCTGTCCAGCTCCGCCAGATCCGCCGCCTCGCCCGACACAGTGATCGTGGCGGGGCTGATATCCACCGTCACATGGCCGTCCCCCTCCGCGGCGCCGCCGCCGGGGATGATATCCACCGTCAGCTCCACCTCCTTCAGCTGGACGACCCGCAGGGTGGTGAGCACCGTCTCCGGGGCTGTCTCCAGCTGGGCGGCCTCGGCCAGAGGCTCTCCCTCCGCGTCCACCAGCGTATAGGTGCAGTTCTCACTGAAGGTTGCGCTCAAATTCTCCTGGCTCACGGTCACCAGGGCGTGGTCCACCTGGTCCACCAGCTCCTCCTGCCCGCTGACCGTGACCGTCTCCGGCGCGAAGGAGAACTCCTCCCGCTGGTAGCCGTCGGCCACGCTGCCGAGGAAGCTGCCCTGGACCGGCACCTCCCTGGAGGCCCAGCGGGACACCGTGAACTCCACCGCACTCGGGCTCGTATACTGGACGTCGATGGAGTCCAGCGCCGTGATGGACCGTGGGAAGCTGATGTTGCGGGTGGTGATGGAGACGCTCTGCGCCCCCGGCTCGGTGATCCCGGAGACGTCGATGGTGACGGTGGTGTCTCCCGAGTTGAGGCGGCGCCACACGTCCCGGGTGGCCCGTATGCGCAGGGAGACGGTCTGCTCCGCCCCCTCGGAGATCATCAGGCCCCGCTCCTCCAGGCTCTCCAGGCCGCTGTATACCACCTGGACGTGGCCCAGGGTGTTGGTCACCTCCGGGTTGGCCTCCCGCCCCACATAGAGCCACAGGACAAAGGCCAGCAGGACGGAGAGGGCGGCGTAGAGCCACCTGCTGTTAAGAATCTTCTTTCCCATCCTGCCTATCCCCCTTTACAAAGCGGAGCAAGCTGCCCAGCTTGAATTTGGACGGCGTGTCGCCCTCGCCCAGCTCCGGCAGCAGCTCGTTGCGGAGCAGCCGCTCCAGGGTCTCCGGCGCCAGGTGGCGCTTGAGCATGCCGCCCACCGCCACCGAGATGGAGCCCGTCTCCTCCGAGACGATGGCCACCACCGCGTCGGTCTGCTCGCTGGCGCCGATGCCGGCCCGGTGGCGCATGCCCAGCTCCCGGGACAGGTTCACGTTGCCGGACATGGGGAGCATGCATCCGGCGCCCACAATCCGCCCGCCCCGGACGATCACCGCGCCGTCGTGGAGGGGGGCCTTGTTCCAGAAGATATTTTTCAAAAGCTCGGCGTTCACCGTGCAGTCCAGGGCGGTGCCCGTCTTGATGGCGTCGTCCAGCATGTTCTTGCGCTCAAAGACCATGAGCGCGCCCGTCCGGCTCTTGGACAGGGAGGCGTAGGCCTCCACCGTCTGGGTGATGGCGCTGTCCAGCTCGTCCCGCTCCTCCTCAGAGGTAAACACGGTGCCCAGGCTGGTGCGGCCCATCTTCTCCAGGAAGCGGCGGATCTCCGGCTGGAACAGCACCACCAGGGCGATGACGCCCCAGTCCAGCGCCTGCAGCAGCAGATAGCTGATGGTGTTGAGCTGAAAGATGCTGGAAATCCCGAAGGCGGCCAGCAGGAGCAGCACGCCCTTGGCCACCGCGCCGGAGTTGGTGCGCAGGATGAGCATGATCACCTTGTAGATGATCAGCGACATAATGGCAATATCCACCACATCGGAAATCCCGAAGGGGGTTATCATGCTCCAGAACTGCTGGAGTACATACAAAATGCCTTCCATCTCCACCGTCTCCCGCTCCCGGCCCTGCCGGCGTCTCGGCCCGGTTCCAGAGGAAGCCGGGCCCTCTAACTGATTTATTATACTGTATTCCCAGGCGGTTGACAAGTAGAAGGGAAATCAATTTTCTGTGAACAGGTCCCCCGGGGCCGTTCGGTGCGCAGGGGCGCCGCCGCCGGTCCCGCCCCACCCCTCCGGGCACAAAAAATAGCCGCGTCTGCGGCTATTTTCTGTGCCCGGCCAGCCGGGCCACGGCCTGGACCATGCGGTGGAGCTCCCGCGGGGTGTTGAAGGCGGAGACGCTGATCCGGACGGCGCCGGATTCCAGGGTGCCGGCGGAGCGGTGGGCCAGGGGGGCGCAGTGGAGCCCCGCCCGGACGGCGATGCCCTGAGCCCCCAGGGCCTCCCCCGCCGCCTCGCAGTCCACGCCCTCCACCCGGAAGGAGAGCACCCCCGCCTGGGCCGCCGGGTCCTCCGCCTGGAACACCGTGACGCCGGGTATGCCCTCCAGGGCCTCCCCCGCCGGCCGGAGCAGGCGGCGCTCATGGGCCAGGATACGCTCCGTGCCCTGGGTGCGGACAAAGCGGATGCCCTCCAGCAGGCCGGCGATGCCGGGCATGTTGTGGGTGCCCGCCTCCAGCCGGTCGGGGAGGAACGCGGGCATCTCCTGGAGGGCGGAGGCGCTGCCGGTGCCCCCCTGGAGCAGGGGCTCCGCCGGCCCGCCGCACAGCAGCAGCCCGGTGCCCTGGGGGCCGTAGAGGCCCTTGTGGCCCGGCATGGCGATGAAGGCCGCCCCCAGCTCCCCCATCCGCACCGGCAGGCAGCCGGCGGACTGGGAGGCGTCCAGCACAAAGGGGATGTCCCGCTCCCGGCACAGGGCGGCAATCCCCTCCACCGGCAGGACAAAGCCAAAGACGTTGGACACGTGGGTGCAGACCACCGCCCTCACGTCCCCGTCCAGCTTCTGCGCAAAGGCCTCCAGCTGGGCCGCCCGGTCAAAGAGGGGGGCCTCCGCCACCCGCACCTCCGCCCCCAGGGCGTGGAGGGGGCGGGTGACCGCATTGTGCTCATAGCCGGAGATCACCACCGCGTCCCCCGGCCGCAGCAGGGAGTGGATGGCGATGTTCAGGCCGTGGGTGGCGCTGGAGGTAAACACCACCTGCTCCGGGTTTTCCACCTGGAAGAGCTCCGCCGCGGCCTGGCGGCAGCGGAAGGCGGTCTCCGCCGCGGCCATGGCGGGGGCGTGGCCGCCCCGCCCCGGACTGGCCAGGCGGTTTACCGCCTGGGCCATGGCTCTGGCCACGGCGGGCGGCTTCTGCAGGGTGGTTGCGGCGCTGTCCAGATAGATCATAGCCGCACCTCTTGGTAGTCCCCGCCGCCGGAGACGATATAGATCCGTTTGGGGGAGAGCCCCACCCGCTCCAGCACCAGCAGGGCGCGGGCCAGGCTGCGCTCCGCCACCCGGACGGAGTGGCTGCACCCCTCCCCGGCGATGACCTTGGGCGAGCGGAGGACGCGGGCCGTGATGCCCGCCCGCTCCAGGGCGGACGCGGTCCGCTGGGCATAGGTCAGGGACCGGCACACGATAAGATAGTAGACCATAGCAAAACGCTCCTCTCGCGCCAGTGTATGCGCGAGAGGAGCGCCCGGTTCAGCTTAGATTCACCTGTCCTCCTCCACCAGGCAGACGGCGTGGGCGGCGATGCCCTCGCCGGCCCCCGTGAAGCCCAGCCCCTCCTCGGTGGTGGCCTTCACGCTGACGGCGGACAGAGGCACCCGCAGCCGCCCGGCCAGATTCTCCCGGATCTCGGGCAGGTAGGGGGCCAGCCTGGGGGCCTGGGCCAGCACCGTGGCGTCCACGTTGCCCACCCGGAAGCCCTGGGCATGGAGCCTGTCCGCCACCTGGTCCAGCAGGCGGAGGCTGTCCGCCCCCGCATAGGCCGGGTCGCTGTCCGGGAACAGGTGGCCGATGTCCCCCAGGGCGCAGGCCCCCAGCAGGGCGTCCATCACCGCGTGGGTGAGCACGTCCGCGTCGGAGTGGCCCAGCAGGCCCTTCTCATAGGGGATCTCCACCCCGCCCAAAACCAGCCTGCGGCCCTCCACCAATCTATGTACGTCGTAGCCGTGTCCGATTCTCACTGTTCTTCCCTCCAGGCCAGAAGCGCCTCCGCCACCGCCAGATCCTCCGGCGTGGTCAGCTTCAGATTGCAGTAGTCCCCCTCGGTCAGGGCCACGCCCACGCCCAGCCGCTCCACCGCGGCGCAGTCGTCGGTGAGGCTCTCCCCGTCCTCCAGCGCCTTTGCCAGGGCGGCCTTGATCAGATCCACCTGGAACACCTGGGGGGTCTGCACCGCGAACAGCTGGGAGCGGTCCAGAGTGGCCGTCACCAGCCCGTCCCTGGCCCGCTTCACCGTGTCCTTCAGGGGCACCGCCGGGGCCGCCGCCCCGCACTCCGAGGCCCGGCGGATCACCGCCTCCAGCAGCGCCTGGCTCACCAGGGGCCTGGCCCCGTCGTGGATGGCCGCCAGCTCCGCGTCCGGGGAGAGCTCCCCCAGGCCGGCCAGCACCGAATGGCTCCGGGTCTCCCCGCCCACGACCACCTTGCGCACCTTTTCCAGGGCGGCGTCCCGGCACATCTGTCCGATGGGCACCACCAGATCCCCCCGGGTGACCACGATGATCTCCGCGATATAGGGGCACAGCTCCAGGGCCCGCAGGGTGTGCAGGAGCACCGGCTGCTCCCCCAGCGGGAGGAGCAGCTTGTCCTGGCCCATCCGGGTAGAGCTCCCCGCCGCCGGCACCACGGCGGAGCAGCGCAGCTCCGGCGCCCGCTGCCGGTGAAACAGCCGCCCCAGCAGTCCTGCCATGTCCATCTCCCCCTCCATGAAAAAGGAGCCCCGAAGGCTCCCTCAAGTCTTGTCTGCCTGCAGGCCGCCCAGCCGGGCGGTCCGGATGGACCGCCCCTCAGAACTCTATTGGGCCAGGGCGGTATTTATGCGCGCCTCTACCTCGGCATAGCTGGCATCCTGGGAGAGGACGATCTCCGAGATCAAAATCTGCTTGGCGGAGTGGAGCATCTTCCGCTCCCCGGTGGACAGGCCCCGCTCCCCTTCCCGGAGCATCAGGCCCTTGACCACCCGGGCCACCTCCAGCAGGTTGCCGCTTTTCAGGCGGAGCATGTTCTCCCGGTAGCGCCGGTTCCAGTTGGGGACCACATCCACCTGAATCCCCGGGATGGCGGCGATCACCTGGTCCGCCTCCTCGCCCTTGACCACCGGGCGCACACCGATCTCCTCGCTGTTGGCCGTGGGGATCATTACCAGCATGCCGCCCACCGGCAGCTTGAGGATATAGTAATCCCGCACCACGCCGTTGACCTTCTTCTGCACAATGCTGTCAACCACACCGGCACCATGCATCGGATGAACAATCTTGTCTCCCACCTGAAACACGTTCCCACCTCCCAGCAGAACATTCCGTTTCGTATACTTCCAGTTTTGCCCTATATCATGTATTATAGACGCATGTTTCCCCCTTTGCAAGCTGTTTTCCGTTTCTTTTTTGTAAAATAGAAAAAAACAGCGCCATTTCTGACAGAAATGGCGCTGTTTGAGGGGCGGAGTGATTACTCCTCGTTGTTGACGTCCTCCTCGTCCTCAGCCTCGGGCTCCTCCAGGAGCGCGCGGATGGACAGGGAGACCTTCTCGTGCTCGTAGTCGATGTCGATGATCTTCACATCCACCATCTGGCCCTCGCTGAGCACGTCGCCGGGCTTGTCGATGCGGTGATCCGCGATCTGGGAGATGTGGATCAGGCCGTCCACGCCGGGGACGATCTCGGCGAAGGCGCCGAAGGTCATCAGCTTGACGATGCGCACATTGGCCACATCGCCCACGTTGTACTTGCCGGTAAAGACTTCCCAGGGCTTCTGAGAGCGGTCCTTCATGCCCAGGGAGATCTTCTTCTTCTCCTTGTCAAAGGAGATCACGTACACCTCCACGGTGTCGCCCACGCTCACCACCTCAGAGGGGTGCTTGATGCGGGACCAGGACAGCTCGGAGATGTGGACCATGCCGTCCACGCCGCCGATGTCCACGAAGGCGCCGTAAGAGGTCAGGCTCTTGACGGTGCCGGTGTAGCGCTTGCCCTCCTCGATGCCTTCCCACACCTGGGCGGCCTTGGCGGCGCGCTCCTCGGCCTCCACGGCACGGATGGAGCCCACCACGCGCCGGCGGGCGCGGTTGACCTCGGTGATGCGCAGGCGCACCTTCTGCTTGACCAGCTGGGTCATGGGGGTGTCCCGGGGCAGGCCGGTCTGGGAGGCGGGCACAAAGACGCGCACGCCCTTGATGCTGACCACTACGCCGCCCTTGTTCTCCTCGGTGACCACACCCTCAACCGTGGTGCGCTCCTCCTTGGCCTGCTCAATATCATCCCAGCTCTTGACAGTGTCAAGGCGCTTCTTGGAGAGGGTGACCACACCCTCCTGGTCGTTTACGCGCATGACATAGGTCTCGATCTCGTCGCCGATCTTTACCAGGTCCTCCACCTTGGCCGCAGGGTCGTCGGTCAGTTCGGACACCGGTATGTAACCGGCGTGCTTGGTGCCAAGATCCACATAGATCTCAGTGGGCGTAATCCCAGTGACAACGCCTGTAACCTTCTCCCCTGTATTCAAAGTTTTGATCGACTTCTCCAGCATTTCAGCAAAGGATTCTTCGATCTCAATGTTTTCGTCGCTCATTTTGTCACAGACCTCCTTTATAATCCACTCAGGCGTGGACGCGCCCGCAGTGATTCCAATAGAAGCCTTCCGACACAGGTTGGAAGGTTCCAGCTCCGCCGCCCGTTCGATCCAAACAACCATGGGACAGAGCGCCCCGCACAGCTCCGCCAGCCGTTTGGTGTTGGAGCTCTCCCGCCCGCCGATGACGACCACAGCATCGGAACGGGCGGCCAGCTCCTGGGCCTCAGACTGCCGTTTGCACGTAGCATTACATATTGTATCAAAAATTTTTAAGTTTGTACACTCTTTTTTTGCTTTTTCTACGCAGGAATCCCAAATCAGCCTGGTAGAGGTGGTCTGGGACACCATGGTGAGGGGGATTTCCCGCCGCTCCGGCGCCCCGTCCAGCCAGGCGGACAGGGCCTGGGCCCCCTCCAGCACCACCGGTCTGGCGCACCATCCGGCGATGGCGGCCACCTCAGGATGGGTGGGGGTGCCGATGATGAGCACCTGCCGTCCCTCCTCCTCCGCCTGGGAAACGATGCGGTGGATGCGGGACACGTTGGGGCAGGTGGCGTCCACCACCGGGCAGCCCCTGGCGGCCAGGGCCTCGTGGACGGCCCGCCCCTCCCCGTGGGAGCGGATGAGCACGGCGCAGCCCTCCGGAATCTCCTCTATGGATTCCGCCAGCCCCACGCCCATGGCCTTCAGCCGGGCGATCTCATCCCGGTTGTGGATGACCGGCCCCAGCATGACGCAGGGCTCTCCCCGCTCCGCCGCCGCCTCCGCCAGCTGCACCGCCCGGCGGACCCCATAGCAGAACCCGGCGGATTTGGCCAGCTCCACCCTCATCGGCCGGCCTGAGGCTTCAGCGCCTCGATGCGCTCCATCAGGTCGGCCGCCACCGCATGGTAGTCCTCCTGGGTGGGCTTGCGGCCCTCCGGAACCTTTGGATAGTATGCCTCGCCGAACACCACGGGATTCCAGCGGAAGAACCTTTTTTCCGCCGGCAGGTAGATGGGGATGATGGGCACGCCGGTGCGCAGGGCCAGCATGGCCGCGCCGGTCTTGGCGTCCTGGAAATCCCCATCCTGGTGACGGGTGCCCTGGGGGAACATGAGCAGCAGCTCCCCGTTTTTGAGGTATTTCATGGAGGTCTTGATGGCCGCCACGTCGGCCTTGCCCCGCTTGACGCCGAAGATGCCGCCATGGCGGAGCACCCAGCCGATGAAGGGCCAGTGCATGACCTCCTCCTTGGCCATCACATGGATCTGGTAGCGCCACCCCAGGGCATAGGCGATGAACAGCGGGTCGTTGGTGCGGGTGTGGTTGGCGCACAGGAGGGCGCCCCCCTCGGGGCGGTTCTGCCTGTTGATGCACCGGGTCGGCATGACGATGCGGAACACCACCCAGAGCACGATGTAGGCGATACAGTAGACGATATTTTTCTTTGGCTTGTTCATGCCCGCAGCCGCTCCTTTATGGTATCCAGCAGGACGCCCAGGCTCTTCTCCAGCGAGTTGCCGGTGGTGTCCACCAGCAGGGCGTCCTCCGCCTGCCGCAGCGGGGCCGCGGCGCGGCTGGTGTCCTGCTCATCCCGCTGGAGAATGTCCCGCAGCACAGACGCGTAGTCGGCCTCCTGTCCCCGCTGCCGCAGCTCCTCGTACCGCCGGCGGGCCCGGTCCTCCGGGGCGGCGGTGAGGAAGATCTTCACGTCGGCCTGGGGCAGCACCACCGTGCCGATGTCCCGGCCGTCCATGATCACGTCGTTCTCCCTGGCCAGCGCCCGCTGCCGGTCCAGGAGAAACGCCCGCACCGCCGGGATGGCGGAGACGCAGGAGGCATAGCGGGAGATGGCGTGCTGCCGGATGGAATCGGTCACGTCCTCCCCGTCCAGATACATATGCTGCAGGCCGTCCCCGCCATACTTCATGTCGATGTCCAGGCCGGGCAGCAGGGCGGTTACCGCCGCCCCGTCCTCCGGGTCGATCCCCTCCCGGTACGCCTTCAGGCCCACGGTGCGGTAGATGGCCCCGGTATCCACATATAGAAAGCCCAGCTCACGGGCCAGCAGCTTGGCCAGTGTGGACTTGCCCGCCCCGGAGGGGCCGTCCACGGCGATGCTTTTGTGCTGTGTCATGGTTCCATTCCTCCTCGGTGTTCAGTGCAGAACAGGGCGGCCGCCTCCCCCGCCGCCCGGCCGGTGGACCAGGCGATCTGGAGGTTGAAGCCGCCGGTGTAGGCGTCCGCGTCCAGCACCTCCCCGGCAAAGTACACGCCGGGGGCCAGCTTGGACTCCATGGTGGAGGGGTTGATCTCAGACACCTTCACCCCGCCGGAGGTGACGATGGCCTCCTCCACCGGCCGGGGGCCCCGGATGTCCACCCGCAGGCACTTGAGGGTCTCCAGCAGCCGCCGGCGCTGGGCCCGGGTCACCGAGTGGGCCTTCTCCTCCGCCGGGATGCCGGTGAGCTCCACCAGCACCGGCACCATCAGCCGGGGCGCCAGCCCCTCCAGCACGTTGTGGAAGTCCCGGTTGGCGTTCTCCTCCAGCTCCCGCAGGAGCCGCCTGTCCAGCTTTTCCTCGTCCAGCGCGGGCTTGAGGTCCAGGCTGATGAAGTAGTGCTCCCTCTCAAAGTCCCGCATGTGGGCGCTGGCGCTGAGGATCAGCGGCCCGGACAGGCCGAAGTGGGTGAACAGCAGCTCCCCCTGTCCGGAGTAGACCGTCTTTTTCTTCCCGTTTCGTACCTGGATGGCCACATTGCGCAGGGAGAGCCCCTGCATCTGGGCGCAGAAGCCCTGTTCCGCCACCAGGGGCACCAGGGAGGGCTTGGGCGGGATGACCGTGTGACCCAGGGCCCGGGCGAGCTCGTAGCCGTCGCCGGTGGAGCCGGTGAGGGGATAGGACATCCCTCCGGTGGCCACCACCGCCGCCCCGCCGGGGTAGAAGCCGTGCTCCCCCTCCACCCCCAGGAGGACGCCCCCGTCCCGCCGCAGCGCCTCGGCCCGGTCCTGCACGATGGATACGCCCGCCCGCCGCAGGGCCCGCAGCAGGGCGTCGATGATGTCGGCGGCCCTGTCCGACTGGGGGAATACCCGGTTCCCCCGCTCCGTCTTCAGCGGGACGCCCAGGCCCTCAAAAAACGCCTTCACCGCCTCCGGCGGGAAGCGGGTGACGGCGCTGGTGAGGAACCGGCTGTTGTGGGGGATGTTCTGCAGCACCTCGGCCGCGGGGCTGTCGTTGGTCACGTTGCAGCGGCCCTTGCCGGTGATGTACAGCTTCCGCCCCAGCTTCTGGTTGCGCTCCATCAGGGTGACGGAGGCGCCCTTCTGGGCGGCGGACAGGGCGGCCATGCATCCGGCCGCGCCGCCGCCGATAACAATCACATGCGTCAATGGCTCTCTTCCACTTTCTCGTAGACCTCGTATTCGTCCCAGATCTGTTCCAGCGTCTCAAAGGTCTGGGAGAGGTCGTCGTTTTTCCTGCGCCCGATGGCCACGATCAGGGCATTGATCAGGGACAGGGGAGCCACCAGGGAGTCCACAAAGGAGGCCATGTCGCTCTTGGCCAGCAGCTTCAGGGCGGATATGGGGGCCAGGGGGGAGGTCTCGCTGTCGGTGAGGGCGATGGTGGCGGCCCCCCGGTCGCTGGCAAACTGCATGGCCTTCACCGTCCGGCGGGAGTAGCGGGGGAAGCTGATGCCGATCACCACATCCTCCGGCCCCACCCGCAGCAGCTGCTCGAACACCTCGCTGGTGGAGGTGGAGTGGACCACGGTCACGTGGTCGAAAATCAGGTTGAAATAGAAGCCCAGGAAGCTGGCCAATGCCGCCGCCGAGCGCACCCCCAGGATATAGATGTGCCGGGCCTCCACAATGGCGGACACCGCCCGGTCGAAGTGGTCCCGGTCCGTCTCCTCCAGGGTGAGGCGGATCTTCTCCACATCCGACTGCATCACCATGGACAGGATGTCCTGATTGCCGATGCGGTCGTTGGACACCTCGATGCGCTGGATGGAGGTGAGCTTGGAGCGGATCATCTCCTGCAGGGCCTTCTGCATGGCGGGGTAGCCGTCATACCCCAGCTCGGCGGCAAAGCGCACCACCGTGGATTCGCTGACCCGGACCGTCCTGCCCAGGCGGCTGGCGGTCATGAAGGCCGCCTTGTCATAGGACTCCAGAATAAAATTGGCGATGAGCTTCTGCCCCTTGGAAAAGGTGGCCATATTGGACTGGATGACCGATAAAATATCCTTGGACATATCTGGATAACCCCGCATTCCTACCCGCGCAGGCGGGAAACAGTGGTGGCCGGAGACAGGCCTCAATCCTCTCTATCATACCGGGTTCGGCGGCGAAAAGCAATCCTTTTCTGCAAGTTTTTTCTTCCGCCTTGCAAAACAGCCCCTCAGCGGCCCAGCCCTCGCAGCTCCGCATCCGTCAGAAAGCGCCACTTCCCCGGCGGCAGCGAACCCAGGCGGAGCGCTCCCTCCCGCACCCGCTTCAGGCGGCGCACCTCCAGCCCGGCGGCGGCGCACATCCGCCGCACCTGCCGGTTGCGCCCCTCGTGGATCACCACCGAGAGCACGCCAGGCCCCGCCTCCCTCACCTCCGCCGGGTGGAGGGGCACCCCGTCCAGCGCCATGGGCCCCCGCAGCACCGGCAGGGCGGCGGGCACGTCCCCCGCCACCCAGACGCGGTACTCCTTCTCCACCTCGTGGCTGGGGTGGAGGAGCCGCTGGGTCAGCGCGCCGTCGTCGGTGAGGATCAGCAGCCCCTCGGAATCCAGATCCAGCCGGCCCACCGGCCACACCCGGGCCCCGCAGCCCGTTACCAGCTCCGCCACGGTTTTCCGCCCCCGCTCGTCGGAGAGGGTGGTGACATAGCCCCGGGGCTTGTTGAGCATCACATAAGTACGGCGGGCCGGCTCTGCCAGGAGCCGCCCGTCCACCCGGATCTCGTCCCGCTCCGGGTCGGCCTTGTCCCCCACCCGGGCGGTGCGGCCGTTCACCGTCACCCGCCCGGCGGACAGGTATCCCTCCGCCGCCCGGCGGGAGGCCACGCCGCGGGCGGACAGGATTTTTTGCAGCCGCTCCTCCACGGCGTCTCCTCCTTTTCTCTCCTCCGCGGGGCCGGGTCCGTCAGCCGCCCCGGAACCAGTCCAGCAGCCGGCCCAGCGCCCCGGGTCCGGCCCGGTCGTCGGGGGCGGACCGGCTGTACACCAGCTCCGTCTCCCCGATCACCGCCCCATCCAGGGTAAACACCAGCTTCCCGGCGGTCTCCCCCGCCTGGACGGGGGCCGCCACCGCCCGGGGCAGCTCGATCTGCGCCTTCACCCGTTCCCCGGCGGCCAGGGGATAGGACACGTCGGAGACCGTCTCCACCGGAAGGAAGCGGCACAGGCTCCCCGACACCGGCACCGCGGAGACCTCCCGCCCGGCCAGGGCCAGCATGGCGCTGGGGTAGCAGGCAAAGCCGTAGTCAAAGAGGGCGGCGTGGTCGGCCCAGTCGCTGCGGTCATTGAGGGTGACGGCGATCAGGGTCTGTCCGTCCCGCTGGGCGCTGGACACCAGGGTGCGCCCCGCCGCCTCGGTATAGCCGGTCTTGAGGCCGGTACAGCCCTCATACCGCCACAGCAGCTTGTTGTGGTTGGTGAGGGTGCGCCCCGCCACCGAGATGGACTTTGTGCTGACAATGCGGGCCAGGGTCTCGTGCGCCAGCACCGCCCGGGCCAGACGGGCCATGTCGGCGGCGGTGGAGTAGTGTCCCTCCTCGCTCAGGCCGCTGGGGTTGGTGAAGTGGGTGCGCGTCATCCCCAGCTGGGCGGCCTTCTCGTTCATCCAGGACGCAAACGTCTCCCCATCCCCGGCGCAGCAGCCGGCGATGGCCGTGGCCGCGTCGTTGCCGGACACCAGCAGCAGGCCGTAGAGCAGGGCCTCCAGGGTGAGCTCCTCCCCCGCCCTCAGATACATGGAGGAGCCCTCGATGCCCGTCCACTCCGGCCGGATGGTGACCACGTCGGACAGCTCCGGATGGCGCTCCACCGTCACCAGGGCGGTCATCAGCTTGGTGATGCTGGCGATGGGCCGCGGCTCGTCGGCGTTTTGGGCATAGAGCACCCGGCCGCTCCCGCCGTCGATCAGGATGGCGGAGGCGGCCGACGTGGACGGCCCCGCCGCGCGGGCGGCGGGGCACAGCAGGGACAGCGCCAGCAAAAGGGCGGCAAACCGCTTCAAGGGGCATCACCTCAGAGGATAGATGCCGCTAGTATGCGCCTCAGCCCTCCGTCTTATCCCCGGCCTGCCCGTCCGGCTGGCCCTGGTAATAGCTGGCGTACTGGCCGGCGTTGTCCTTGTCGCTCTTCTCCTGCTTCTCGATGAAGCCGGTGATCTTGTCGATCACCTCCGGCACCATCTCCACCACCCGGTCCACGGTGGTGGCCGCCGGGGGCGCCACCGGCATCAGCTTCACGGTGTCCCCCTTGACGATCAGGAAGGCCACGGGGGACAGGTTCATCCCCGCGCCGCTGCCGCCGCCGAAGGAGTTGTCCGCCTCCGGCTGCTGGCCCTTGCAGATGAAGTCGCTGCCGCCGGAGGCGAAGCCCACCGTCAGCCGGGAGATGGGGATGATGGTCACATTCCCCGCCTGGATGGGCTTGCCCACAATGGTGTCCACGTCCGCAATCTCCCGGAGCTTCTGCATGGTGGTATTCATGAGATCGCCGATGGGATGCTGCTTTTCCATAGCTTAAACCGCCTCTTTCTGTCTGGCCGGGGCCTTGTCCCCGGCACTGGATTGGGATTGTTCCTTCCAAAAGCCCACAGCCAGCCGGAGGGCCAGGGACAGGGCCTGGGCCGCAGTCAGCGTGGCCGCCGCGGAGAGGGCGGCATCCGGCCGCTGGGCGGTAAAATCCACCCGGGTGCGGATGCGCCGTTCCTTTACGTTGAAATTCTGCTCCACCAGGGGCCAGATCATACCCACGGCCGCGTTGGCCCCGCCGAAGAGCAGGGCG
Source organism: uncultured Flavonifractor sp. (assembly GCA_944385585.1). Taxonomy (GTDB): domain Bacteria; phylum Bacillota; class Clostridia; order Oscillospirales; family Oscillospiraceae; genus Flavonifractor. The sequence goes on along the minus strand of CALWXU010000002.1, from coordinate 49,343 downwards.
GCCGACGCGGGGTCGGCCGCCGCCGCGGTGAAGTCCAGGCAGAAGCGGTCGATGCGGATTTTCCGCCTCAGCCGCCCCGCCGCGTCGGCGACCAGGGGCAGATACCGCCTGAGCTGGGCCAGGGGGGCGGCCTTTTCCCGGGGCTTGTCCGGCTCCTTTTTCTTCGCCTTCCGCTTTTTCTGCTTTTCCGGCCTCGGATAGGCCTGGAACTGCAGAGGGCCCACCCTGATCCGCAGCCGCAGCCCCTGGGCGGCGTAGTCCACCGCCGCGCCCAGGCGCACCTGCCCCAGAAGCACCAGGGCCGCGGCCACGGCGGCCAGGATGACAAGGGCTGTCATGGTCTATTGCGCCTCCTCTGTCTGGGCCAGCTCCTGGGCGGCCCGGAGGATCTCCTCCTCCGTCACCTGGGCCAGCTCCCCCTCTGCGCGCTCCGCCGCCTGGAGCCGCTCCAGCGCCGCCTGCATCTCCATGGTGATCTGTCCGTCCTCCGGGGAGGCATTGGGCAGCTCCGGCAGCTCCTCCAGGCTGGACAGGCCGAAGGCGCGCAGGAAATTCTGGGTGGTGCGGTACTGGATGGGCCGGCCCGGCACCGCCAGGCGGCCGCACTCCTCGATGAGCTCCCGCTCCAGCAGCAGCCCCACGGTGTAGGAGCTGTCCACCCCCCGGATCTGGTCCACGTAGGCCCGGGTGACGGGCTGGTAGTAGGCGATGATGGCCAGCACCTCCAGGGCGGGCTGGCTCAGGCGGGCGGGCCGGCGGCTCTCGAAGGCCTTGCGGATGTACGGGGCGAACTCCGGCGCGGAGCAGAGCTGATAGCTGCTGTCCAGCTTGACCAGCCGGATGCCCCGGCGCTCATAGCTGTAAGCGTCTGCCAGACGCTGGCACACCGCGTCCGCCGTGGCCCGGTCGATCTCCAGGGCCAGGCAGATGCGCTCCACCCCCACCGGCTCCCCCGCCGCAAACAGGATGCCCTCGATGGCGGATTCAATTTCCTTCAATTCCATAGTATAACCCCAATCTGCCCGGTTGTAGCCTGGCCGTCGCTATTCCGCTGTCTCGCCGTCGGTGGTCAGCTCCAGCGCCTCCGCCTCCCCCTCGCCGGTACAGGTGACGGTGCAGTCCGTCTCCGTGCCAGCCAGGCGGAGCCGGCGGGCCTTGCACAGCTCCAGCACGGCGATGAAGGTGGCCACGATCTCCGAGCGGCTGCGGTTGCCCTTGAACAGGGCCCGGAACCGGGTCACGCCAAAGCGGCTCAAACGCTCCAGAATCTCGCCGGCCTTGTCCGCCACCGGGTAGGGCTCCCGCCCCACAATCCCCTCAAAGGCGGCCATGGGGGGCGGCAGGCGGTGGTCCACCCGCTCCAGCACCGACGTCATGGCCCGCACCAGGTCCTCCGCCTTGTGGACATAGCGGTAGGTCTTTTCCACCGGCACCGGCTCCGGCGTCTTGGTCAGGTAGTCCCGGCCCACGGCGTAGCGGTCGGACAGCTCCGGCACCACGGCCTTGATCCTGGCAAAGTTCTCATGCCGCTGGTGCTCCTCCAGGGAGGCGATGAGCTGTTCCATCTCGGACAGGGCCTCCTCGTCGTGGATGGACAGGAGCATCCGGGTCTTGATGAACACCAGCTGGGCCGCCATGGTGACAAACTCGCTGGCCACCTCCAGATCCAGCTCCTTCCGCCGGGCCATCCACGCCAGGTACTGGTCCAGGATCAGGGAGATCTGGATGTCCTTGATCTCCATTTTGTTTTTACTCAGCAGGTGGAGGATCAGATCCAGAGGACCGTTGAAGTCCTCCATCCCCTCGTCCCGCGCCTTGACCACCTTTTCCAGGTGAAAAATCGGCGTTTCGATGGCGCTCACCTCAAAACAGTTGGAAGATACTGGCCGCGTCCTGGAACACCAGCAGGGCCCCCAAGGGCATCCCGGTCACGGTGCAGAAGGCCTGGAGCGTGTGGAGCATGAGAAAGGACAAGGGCCGGTCGAACACGCCCAGCAGCACCAGGACGATCAGCAGCCCCATGACGTACTTCTCATAGCGCAGGATGGTGATGTACGCCCGGTCCGGCAGCAGGGCGAACAGGATCTTGGAGCCGTCCAGCGGGGAGATGGGGATGAGATTGAACAGCCCCATGCCCACCCCCAGCAGCGCCAGGTTGGACAGCAGGCACAGCACCGCCACCCACACCGGCTGGAGCGGGGCGGCATGGTAGATCAGGGAGGCCAGCGCCGTGGCCGCCAGGGCGGTTGCAAAGTTGGCCGCCGGCCCGGCCAGGGCGGTCATCGCCATGCCCTGCTTGGGGTGTTTGAAATAGCGCATGTCCACCGGCACCGGCTTGGCCCAGCCCACCTTGGCGATGAGCATCATCAGCAGGCCGAAGAGGTCCAGGTGCTTGATGGGGTTGAGGGTGAGCCGCCCGGCGTTCTTGGCGGTGGGGTCCCCCAGCCGCCAGGCCATAAAGCCATGGGAGAGCTCATGCAGGGTGATGCACAGCAGGGCCGCAGCCGCGCTGATGAGCAGGGTCAGCAGCCCCCACCAGTCCATACCCTGGACAAATTGTGAAACAGAGCCCAACTGCGATTCCTCCAACAACCTGCGCCGGAGCCGGTTCAGGCAGTCCTCCAGATAACCCGCCCGGCGGACTTCCCGCCAGATACCGGGCAGCCGCCCAGCCCCCTCAGGTTCGGCATCTTCTCCATCCAGATGCGGCGGTAAAGCTGATTATAGCAAATTTCCCCGAAAAGTACAAGGGGAGGACTGCCCGCCCCTCCCCCTTGCCCGCAGGGCCTTGTGCGCCGCCTCCCCAACCACGGCATAGCTCGACAGCCCGTAAGCCGGCCAGTACCGCGGCCTGCGGGCCAGCGAGACGCCTGCGTCCCTATCCGTCAGACCGCTCCCACCGCACGTACGCCCACTGCAGTCTGGTGTTGTCCACCGTGTCCTCGCTGACCGGGGTGCCGCACTCCTGGTACAGATAGAAGTCGGCAAAGCCGCGCTCCGTCTCGGCGTACATGCTGCACCCCGCCAGGCCGGTGTCGTTGGCCGCCTCCTCCGACAGCTCGCCGATGTACTCATACCCCTCGGGAAGCTCATCCACGGGCATGGACGGCGCCAGGAAATTCCCGCCGTCTATGACAATCATGGGCGAGGTGTCCCAGCTGGCCGCCTCGGATTCCGGCGCGGAGCAGCCGGTCAGTCCAAAAACAAAGGCCAGTCCCAAAACCAGCGCCGCACATATCTTATATCCCTTCAAGGAAATCGCCCCCTGGAAAGCAAATGTGTTCTCTGTCTGCCCCCATTATACAGGGAGAACCTGCCCATTTCAAGGGACAGCCCGGCGGCGGGCAACCTTTTCCCCGCCCCGGCATAGGCTGGGTAAAAAGGAGGAATGACACTTGGCCTCGATTGGAACCATCATGCTCCGCGTCTACACCTCCCGGGCCCAGCTGCCTGTGCCCGGCGCCACGGTGGCAGTCACCCAGAAGAGCGGCGGCGGGCGGCACACCCTGCTGGCCGTCCGCACCACCGATGAGAACGGCCGCATCGCTCCCGCGCGGGTGGCCACCCCCGACCCGGCCGCCAGCGAGTCCCCCGGCACCCCCACCCCCTTTGCCTCCTGCGACGTCTGGGTGGAGGCGCCTGGCTACGAGATGCTCTTCCTGGAGAATATGCAGGTGTTCCCCGACACAGAGACCCTCCAGGAGGTGGAGCTGATCCCCCTGCCGGAGCAGGCCCCGCCCTTCTCCCGCAGCGAAACCGTCAACGTCACTCCCCAGGAGCTGTAAAGGAGGCCGCTTATGCCCACCACGCCCATCACCCCCTATGTGCCGCAGGCCATCACCGTCCACATGGGGCCCCCCGGCTCGGACGCGGAGAATGTGACCGTCTCCTTTCCCGATTACGTAAAGAACGTGGCCTCCAGCGAGATCTACCCCACCTGGGAACCCGCCGCCATCCGGGCCAACGTGCTGGCCATCACCTCCTTCGCCCTGAACCGGGTGTACACCGAGTACTACCCCAGCCGGGGCTACCCCTTCAACATCACCGCCAGCACCGCCTACGACCAGAAATTCATCAAGGGCCGCAGCATCTTTGAGAACATCAGCGAGATTGTGGACGCCATCTTCAACTCCTACATACGGCGCGCCGGGTTCGTGGAGCCCCTGGCCGCCAAGTTCTGCAACGGCACCACCGCCACCTGCGACGGGCTGTCCCAGTGGGGCAGTCAGGCCATGGCGGAGCAGGGGGCGGATTCCGTGGCCATCCTCCGCCGCTACTATGGCGAGGACATTGAGATCGTCCAGGGCGCCCCGGTGATGGGGATACAATATTCCTATCCCGGCGCCCCGGTGCGGCTGGGCGACCGGGGGGAGGCGGTGCTCCGCGTCCAGGCCATGCTCAACCGCATCTCCCGGGACTATCCTGCCATACCCAAGGTGCAGCCGGTGGACGGTATCTTCGGGGAGAGCACCGAGCAGGCTGTGACCAAGTTCCAGCAGGTCTTCAGCCTCACCCCCGACGGCATCGTGGGCAGCGCCACCTGGTATAAGCTGGTATTCCTCTACGTGGGGGTGCTGGAGCTGGCGGAGCTGGTCAGCGAGGGGCAGACCTTCTATGCCAACGCCATCCCCCTGGAATTTTCCGAGGTGCTCGCTCCAGGGGATGTTGGAGAGGGCGTGCGGGTGGTCCAGTACCTCCTCTCCGTGGTCTCGGAGTTTTACAGCAGCGTACCGCAGGTATCAATAGACGGCGTATACGGCCCAGATACCCGTCAGGCGGTCATCGCCGTACAGCAGATGGCCGGGCTGCCCCAGGACGGCGTGGTGGGGGAGCAGACCTGGCAGGCCCTCTACCGGCTCTACGCCGGCATCGTGGACACGATGACCGAATACACCAACGTTATCCCCGAACAGTACCGCCCCCAATTGGCGGAGAGTGACGCCACCAGCCTGACCCAATACCCTGGCCGCCCCCTGACCCTGGGCAGCACAGATGCGTAAGGAGGAGTGCCCATGATCCGTACCGACGCCCACTTCATCGGCCGGCCGGTGCGCAGCCTGCAGACCATGCTGCGCACCCTGTCCTACGTCTACCCCTTCCTGCCCAGAGTTACACCTGACGGCATCTTTGGGGAGCGCACCCTGGAGGCCGTGATGCTCCTCCAGCGGGAGTTCTTTCCCCCGGTCACCGGACGGGTGGACCAGGGCACCTGGGACGCCATTGCGGCCCTGTACCGCCAGGCAGAGGACCGGCTGTCCTCTCCCCTGCCTATCACCACCAGCCCCGGCGGCGAGAGCGTCCACCTGAATGCGCCTCAGGCCGCGTTCCGTGGGCTGGCGGAGACGCTGGACGGGGTGGAGCCCGGGGCTGTTAACGGCCGCCACGACGGCCCCACCACCCGCAACCTCCAGTGGCTCCAGCGGGCTGGTGGCCGGCCGGAGACCGGCAATCTGGACCCAGAGAGCTGGGATACCCTGAACCGGCTGCAGCGTATCTTCGTCACCCACGCCCAGTCCCCTTCGCTTACCCGGCCGGAGCTGCTGGGCGGGGGCTGAACCCAGCAGCCGCCGAACTGCAAAGCCAGCTCCCATCCTGCACCCCGCATTGGGCGAAAATTGTATAAAATTCCTTTTTCTCTGAACCCACAGGGCACAGGAAGCGGGACACGGGCGCGCCGATTTTCCGGCGCGCCCGTGCTTCAGGTCTCGTGGTCCACGGTTTTCATCTTTTTCAGATTGCCGATCTTCTGGCTCCGGCGGTCCAGCTCATCCAGCACCGCCTCCAGGGGGATGTCCTGGGCCGCCATCAGCACCATCAGGTGGTAGAGCAGGTCGGAGATCTCCTCCACCGTCCGCGCCGCCTCGCCGTTCTTGGCGGCGATGATGGTCTCAGCGCTCTCCTCCCCCACCTTCTTTAAAATCTTGTCCAGGCCCTGGTCAAAGAGGTAGCAGGTGTAGGAGCCCTCCTGGCGCTCCGCCTTGCGGCCCAGCACCACCTGGTACAGTTCATTCAAAACGGCGTCGCTCATGGTTCATCCCTCCAAATTTCGTTGAAAAAGCAGCTGTCCGCCCCGGTGTGGCAGGTGGGGCCCTCCGGCGTGCAGAGGTAGAGCAGGGTGTCGGTGTCACAGTCGGTGACCACCCGCTTTACGTGGAGGAAGTGGCCGGAGCTCTCCCCCTTGTTCCACAGCTTCTGCCGGCTGCGGCTCCAGAACCAGGCGGTCTTGGTTTGCAGGGTCAGCTCCACCGCCTCCCGGTTGGTGAAGCCCAGCATCAGCACCTCCAGGCTGCTCACGTCCTGGATAATCACCGGGATCAGCTCCGACTTCTGGAAGAGCCGGTCCAGATCGAAGGTCGTCTCCATCTCTCTCACCTCACCGGAATGTTCCGCGCCCGCAGGTAGTCCTTCACCTGGGGCACCGTCAGCTCCCCAAAGTGGAACAGGGAGGCCGCCAGGGCCGCATCGCAGCCCGTCTCCTCAAACACCTCCGTGAAGTGGGACAGGCCCCCGCAGCCGCCGGAGGCGATCACCGGGATACCCACCGCCTCCGTCACCGCGCGGGTCATGGGCAGGTCGAAGCCAGCCTTGGTGCCGTCGGCGTCCATGGAGGTGAGGAGGATCTCCCCCGCCCCCAGGGCCTCCCCCTTTTTCACCCACTCCAGCAGGTCGAGGCCCGTGGGCTTCCGCCCGCCGGCCACCACCACCTCCCAGGTGCCGTCCCCCCGGCTCCTGGCGTCCACGGCCAGCACCACGCACTGGGAACCGAACCGCTCCGCCGCCTCGGTGATCAGCGCCGGTCGGGCCACCGCCGCTGAGTTGACGGAGATCTTGTCCGCCCCGGCCCGCAGCAGCTCCCGGAAGTCGTCCAGGGTGCGGATGCCGCCCCCCACCGTCAGGGGGACGAACACCTGCTCCGCCGTCCGCTCCACCACGTGGGCCACCGTCTTTCTCGCCTCGTGGGTGGCGGTGATGTCCAGAAAGACGATCTCGTCCGCCCCCTGGTCCGAGTAATACCGGGCCAGCTCCACCGGGTCACCGGCGTCCCGGATGTTGACGAAGTTGACCCCCTTCACCACCCGGCCGTCCCGCACGTCCAGGCAGGGGATGATGCGCTTGGCTAACACTGCTCGCCCGCCTCCTTCACCGCCTGGGCCAGATCCACCGCCCCGGTGTAGTATGCCTTGCCCACGATGGCCCCATAGAGGCCCATATCCCGCAGCCGGCGGATATCCTCGTTGCTGGACACCCCGCCGCTGGCAATAATCTGACAAGTAATTTTCCTTTGCAGTATTTCGAGACGCTTCCAGGAAGGACCAGAGAGCATCCCATCGGTATCAATATCTGTAAAGATAATAGTCTTTACACCGATCTGTTCCATGGAGGCGGCAAAGTCCAGGTAGTCCAGGCCGGAGGACGCCTCCCAGCCGGCGGTTTTGACCACGCCGTTTTTGGCGTCAATGCCCACGGCGATGCGTGTGCCGTACCGCTCTACCGCGGCGCGTACAAAGTCCGGGTCGCTCACCGCCGCCGAGCCGATCACCATGCGGGTGACCCCCATGGCGTCGGCCGCCTCCAGATCCGCCAGGGTTCGCAGGCCGCCCCCCAGCTCCACCTGCAGGCCGGAGCGCTCTGCCACGGCGCGCACCTGAGCCCCGTTCTTCCGTGCCCCGCTGCGGGCGCCGTCCAGATCCACCATGTGGATGTACTTTGCCCCGGCGGCGGCAAAGGCTAAGGCCGTCTGGAGGGGGTCCTCCGCCACCTGGTGAACGGTGTCGAACGCCCCTTGATACAGGCGGACCACCCGGTGGTCCTTGAGATCAATGGCCGGAAGCACAATCATCGGCACAGCCCCCCAAAGTTTTTCAAGATGGTCAGCCCCACATCCCCGCTCTTCTCCGGGTGGAACTGACAGCCGTACACCAGCCCGTGGTTCACCGCCGCCGTCACCGGCGCGCCGTAGTCCGTCACGGCGATCACGTCCGCCGGGTCGTCCGCCCGGGCACAGTAGGAGTGGACAAAGTACACCGACGCCCCCGCGTCCAGCCCTTGGAACAGAGGGGATTGCCCGGGAAATGTCAGGGTGTTCCAGCCGATGTGGGGCAGCTTGCAGGTAGTTTCGATCCTTTTTACCGATCCATGTACCAGCCCCAGGCCGGGGCAGGGGCGCACCTCCTCCCCCCGGTCAAAGAGCAGCTGCATCCCCAGGCAGATGCCCAGCATGGGCTTTTTTCCCGCCTGCGCGGTCAGCAGCCCGGCCAGGCCGCTCTCCCGCAGCCGCTCCGCCGCGTCGGGGAAGGCCCCCACGCCGGGCAGGATGATGGCGTCGGCCCGCTCCAGCTCCCCCGGGTCGCTGGTGATGCGGCTGGGCAGGCCCAGATAGTTCAGGGCATTGGTCAGGCTCTTCAGATTGCCCACGCCGTAGTCCACGATGGCCAGCTCCCTCATATCCTCTCCCCCTCTCTCCGCTCCGCGCTCACAGGACCCCCTTGGTGGAGGTCACGCCGGTGCCGGTCACCTCCACCGCCTCCCTGATGGCCACGCCCAGGGACTTGAACAGGGCTTCGGTGATGTGATGGGCGTTCTTTCCATAGAGCGCTCTCATATGTAAAGTCAATCCACTATTCAGTGCAAGGGCCCGCATGAACTCCTCCGTCAGGCAGGCGTCATAGGCGCCGATCATGGGCTGGGGCATTTGGGCGTCAAACACCAGGAAGGGCCGCCTGGAGAAGTCCAGGGCGGTGAAGCACAGGGCCTCGTCCATGGGGACGCAGGCGGAGGCGTACCGGCGGATGCCCTTGCCGTCTCCCAGGGCCCCACCCAGGGCCTGGCCCAGCGCGATGCCCACGTCCTCCACCGTGTGGTGGCCGTCCACCTCCAGGTCTCCCTGGGCGGTGAGCTCCAGCCCCCAGCCGCCGTAAAAGGCCAGGGCGGTGAGCATGTGGTCAAAAAAGCCGATGCCGGTGGAGACCTGGATCTCTCCCCCGTCCAGGCAGAGGTTCACGCTGATCTGGGTCTCCTTTGTCTTTCGCTCGATGGAGTAGGCCCGGAGCGGGCCGTCCCCTTTGGCGTACACAGGGCTGTTCATGTGTGTCCCCCCTTATCTGCCGGGCCGTCCACATCCTCAAACCGCACCCGGATGGAGTTGGCGTGGGCAGTCAGGTGCTCCGCCTCCGCCAACCGGACGATGTCCCCCCGGATGGGCGCCAGACTGTCCCGGTCGTACTGGATGATACTCATGGTCTTGAGGAAGCTGTCCACGCTCAGGGGGGAGAAGAACCGGGCGGTGCCGCTGGTGGGCAGCACGTGGTCCGGCCCGGCCAGATAGTCCCCCAGGGGCTCCGGCGACCAGGCCCCCAGGAACACCGCCCCGGCGTTTTGGATGCGGGGCAGCAGGGCCCTGGGGTCCTCGGTCATGAGCTCCAGGTGCTCTGGGGCAATCTCGTTTGCCAGGGCCGCGCAGTCCTCCAGGGAGGCGCACACAATGGCGCAGCCGAAGTCCCGGAGGGAGGCCTCCATGATCTCGCTGCGGCTCAGATAGCCGGTCTGGCGGACAATCTCCCGGTCCACCGCCTCCGCCAGGGCCCGGCTGGTGGTGAGCAGCACGGCGGAGGCCAGCCGGTCGTGCTCCGCCTGGCTCAGCAGGTCGGCGGCCGCCAGCTTGGGGTCGGCGGCATCGTCGGCGATCACCAGCACCTCGGAGGGGCCGGCCACCATGTCGATATCCAGCTGGCCGTAGGCCATGCGCTTGGCGGCGGCCACATAGGCGTTGCCCGGCCCCACCAGCTTGTCCACCCTGGGGATGAACCCCGCGCCGTAGGTCAGGGCGGCCACCGCCTGGGCCCCGCCCACGGCGATCACCCGGTCCACCCCGGCGATTCTGGCCGCGGCCAGCACCGCGTCGTTCAGATTCTCTGTGGGCGGCGTGACCATGACGATCTCCCCCACCCCCGCCACCTTGGCGGGGACGGCGTTCATCAGCACCGAGGAGGGGTAGGCGGCCGTGCCGCCCGGCACGTAGATCCCCACCCGGCCCAGGCCCCGGACCACCCGGCCCACCACGCCCCCGTCGGGGGAGCGCCACTCCTGGCTTTTCACCAGCAGCTTCTCGTTGTAGTCCCGGATGTTGGCCGCCGCCCGCTCCAGGGCGGCGAGCAGCCCGGCGGGGCAGGCCCGGCAGGCCTCCTCCAGCCGCTCCGGCGGAATCTCATAGGGCTCCGCCCCGTCAAACCTTTTGGAATAGGCCGCCACCGCCGGGTAGCCCTTCTCCCGCACATCCGCCAGGATGGCGGCCACGGCCCTGTCAATCTCCGCGCCCGCCCGGGCGGCCCTGGCCCGCATGGACTGGAGCACCTCCTGCTCCCGCCGCCCGTCGGCTGTCACAATCTGAATCATGTCCGTCTCTCCAATTCCGCCTCGCACCGGGCGATAAAGTCCTCGATGGCCTCCTTGTGCAGCTTCATGCTGGCCGTGTTGACAATCAGGCGGGCGCTGACCTGGGCCACGTCCTCAATGGGCACCAGCCCGTTCTCCCGCAGGGTGGCCCCCGTCTCCACAATGTCCACGATGGCGTCGGCCAGGCCCAGGATGGGGGCCAGCTCCACCGAGCCCTCGATTTTGATGATGTCCACGTCCATGCCCTTCTTCTCAAAAAAGGCGCGGGCCACGTTGGGGTATTTGCTGGCGATGCGCCGGGTCCTGTAGGTGCCGTAGAAGTCGCTCCCCTCCTTCACCGCCAGGGCAAACCGGCACCTGCCGAAGCCCAGGTCCAGCACCTCGTAGAAGGTGCGGCCCTGCTCCAGGATGGTGTCCTTGCCCACGACCCCCAGGTCGCACACCCCGTGCTCCACGTAGGTGATCACGTCGGGGGCCTTGGCCAGCACCGCGTCCAGGGGGTAGTTGGGGATGGCGTGGACCAGCCGCCGGCCGGGGTGTTCAATGGGGGTGCAGTCCAGGCCCATGGCGGTGAACAGCTCCACGCTCTTGTCCAGCAGCCGCCCCTTGGTCAGGGCGATGCGCAGACGGTGTTCCCGGTTCTCGCTCATAGCCGCACCAGCCTTTCCGCGCCGTTTTCCAGGGTGAGCACCCCGGCGGCCCCCCGCTCTCTCGCCAGGGACATCGTCTCCTCCAGCGTCCCGCAGGGGGACAGCTCCCGCCGGCCGCCGGCCGCCCCCTCCAGGGCGGACAGGGCCCAGGAGAGCTGCCCAGCCTCAAAGTGGACCAGCAGCTCCAGCCGGGGGGACTCCTCCGGCGGCAGGCAGCCAGCCACCGCGTCCGCGTCCACGGCGAAGCCGGTGGCGGGGGCGCTCCGGCCAAAGGCGGCGGTGAGGCCGTCGTACCGGCCGCCGGAGAGCACCGCGTTCCCCGCCCCGTCGGCGTAGCCCCGGAACACCACGCCGGTGTAGTAGTCGATCTGGTGGACCAGCCCCAGGTCAAAGCGAATCCATGTTCCGTAGCCGGCCGCCTCCAGCTCCCGGTACAGATCCCGGAGGTAGGTCAGGGCCGGGTGGCTTCCGGCCAGCGCCTCCGCCTCGTCCAGCACCTCCACCCCGCCGAACAGGCGGGACAGCCGGCGCAGGGCCTTGCAGGCCGGCCGGTCCCCGTAGGGCTCCAGCAGGTCGTTGAGGGCGGCGAAGTTCTTGCCCTCGATGAGGGCGCGCATCCGCTCCACCTCGTCCTCGTCCATCTCCATCCGGGCGGCCAGATCCTTGAAAAAGCCGGCGTGGCCCAGCTCCACGTGGAAGCCGGTCAGCCCGCAGGCGCGCAGGGCGTCCACCGCCAGGGCCACCATCTCCAGATCCGCCTTGGCCCCGGCGGCGCCGATGAGCTCCACGCCGCACTGGGCGATCTCGCTGCTGCCCCCCCGGTGGGCGTCGCCGGAGCGGAATACCGTCTGGTCGTAGTACAGCCGCTGGGGCAGGGGCAGGCTTTTCAGCTTGGTGGCCGCCACCCGGGCGATGGGTGTGGTGCAGTCAGGCCGCATCACCATGATCCTGCCGCCCCGGTCGATGATCTTCAGCATGGCCTCCTGGGGCAGCGGACTGCCCGACTGGAGAAACAGGTCGTAGAACTCCACCTCCGGAGTGCTGACCTCTCCGTAACCCCGGCTCTGGAACAGCTCCGTCAGGGCCTGCCGGGCCCGCCGGCGGGCCCGGCACTCGGCGAACAGCCGGTCCCGCGTCCCCTCCGGCGTGTGGATGGTAGATCTCATTGGGGGTCCCCCTTTACTTTATCACGCTACTACGCTAATATACTATATTATCTCACTCCTGTCAACCGTCAGATGAAACAGCCCCCATCGGAACAGATGGGGGCTGTCGGTGCAGCTTTGCTTACAGGGTCAGGCTGGGCGCGGCATAGGTGCGGCCAGCCAGCTCGCTGTTGAGCATATACAGCCCCTTGGCGTCATCGCCATAGAGCTCCATTTTCTTGATGAGGTCCTCGGCGTTCTTTTCCTCCTCGCCCTGCTCCTTGACGAACCAGTCCAGGAACTGCATGGTGCGGAAGTCCTTGACGCTGTAAGCCGCGTCGTAGATGGCGTGGATCAGGCCGGTGACATACCGCTCATGGGCCAGGCCGGCCTGGAGCACCTGCATCCGGTCATCGGGGGCGCTCTCCGGCTTGTTCACCGTCTCCAGCACCGGGCGCACGCTGTTATTCTGCAGGTACTGGAACATGAGCATGGCGTGGTCCCGCTCCTCCTGGGCCTGTACCTTGTACCAGTTGGAGAAGCCGTCCAGCCCCTCGTCCTCAAAATAGGCGGAGAACTCCAGGTAGAGGTAGGCGGAGTAGAGCTCCTTGTTGATCTGCTCGTTGAGCAGCTCGGCGACTTTCTTGTCCAGCATGTGCTGTCACTCCTTCTTTCTTGTCAGTAAGTCAAGCATAGCACGGATTTTCTTGGTTGACAACCGAAATCAGCGGGATTGGCCGGAGGAAATCTCTGCCCGCTTAAAGCAGCCCGTCAAACAGGGTAATCTGGCTGGTGTCTGGCATGGCCCACGCGAGGGCGCCCCTCGCGTGGGGTCCCGTTTCACTCCATCTGACAGGCGAACTGAATTTGCCTGTCATCAAGGTTTTGCCTCCGGCAAAACACTTGGACGCCGCTGACGCGGCGGGGGACGGCATGCCCGCTAAAACCCGTCGAACAGGGTAATCTGGCTGGTGTCGGGCATGCCGTCCAGGGCGCCGGCGGCCTTCAGCTGCTCGATGTGGGTCTTGGACACCTTGGGACAGGCGGCGGAGAACTCCTCGATGGAGATGAACTGCTTCCCCTCCCGCTGCTCCATGATGGACCAGGCCGCCGTCTCCCCCAGGCCGGGCACGGAGGTGAAGGGGGGCAGCAGGCTGTTCTTCTCATTGTCTGGCAGGAAGTTCACCGCGTGGGAGCGGTAGAGGTCCATCTTTTCAAAGGTGAAGCCCCGGAGATAGAACTCGTACACCACCTCCAGGGTGACCAGGATGTCCTCCTCCACCGGGGTGGGCTTCTCCTTGGCCTCGATCTCCTTCATCTTGGCCTTGCACACGTCCATGCCCTGGCACATGAAGGTGGCGTCAAAGGCCTTGGCCCGGATGGAGAAGAAGGCGGCGTAAAACGCCAGCGGCCGGTGGACCTTGAACCAGGCGATGCGGAAGGCCATCATCACGTAGGCCACGGCGTGGGCCTTGGGAAACAGGTATTTGATCTTCTTACAGGATTCGATGTACCAGTCGGGCACGCCGGCGGCCTTCATCTCCTCCTCCGCCCCATCGGGCAGGCCCCTGCCCTTGCGCACCGCCTCCATGATCTTGAAGGCCCGCTTCTCCGGCATCCCCTTGGAGATCAGGAAGAGCATGATGTCGTCCCGGCAGCCGATGGCCTCACCGACGGGGATGCCCTGTTCCACAATCAGGTCCCGGGCGTTGCCCAGCCACACGTCGGTGCCGTGGGAGAAGCCGGACAGGCGGAGCAGGATGTCAAACTGGTGGGGCTGGGTGTCCACCAGCATCCCCCGGGTGAAGCGGGTGTTGAACTCCGGAATGGCCACGGCGCCGGTGGGTCCCAGGATGGGGTCGTTCTCAAAGCCCAGCACCTTGGAGGAGGTGAAGATGCTCATGGTGTCCCGGTCGTCCAGGGGGATCTTCTGGGGGTCCACGCCGGTCAGGTCCTGGAGCATCCGGATCATGGTGGGGTCGTCGTGGCCCAGCATGTCCAGCTTCAGCAGGTTGGACTCCATGGAGTGATATTCGAAATGGGTGGTGATGATGTCGCTGTTGGGGTCGTCGGCGGGGTGCTGCACCGGGCAGAAGTCGTAGATCTCCCGGTTCTGGGGGATGACCACCATGCCGCCGGGGTGCTGTCCGGTGGTGCGCTTGACGCCGGTGCAGCCCTGGGCCAGGCGGTTTTCCTCCGCCCGGCTGATGTGCATCCCCCGCTCCTCCATGTACTTCTTGACGTAGCCGAAGGCGGTCTTTTCCGCCACGGTGCCGATGGTGCCCGCCCGGAACACGTGGGTCTGGCCGAACAGCTCGAAGGTATAACGGTGGGCGTTGGCCTGGTATTCGCCGGAGAAGTTCAGGTCGATGTCCGGCACCTTGTCGCCGCCGAAGCCCAGGAAGGTCTCAAAGGGGATGTTGAAGCCGTCCTTCTCGTAGGGGGCGCCGCACACCGGGCACACCGCGTCCGGCATGTCCGCGCCGCAGCCGATGCCCAGCTCCCTGGCCGCCTCGAAGTCGGAGTGCTTGCACTTGGGGCAGCGGTAATGGGGCGGCAGGGAGTTGACCTCGGTGATGCCAGACAGGAAGGCCACCAGGGAGGAGCCCACCGAGCCCCGGGAGCCCACCAGGTAGCCGTGCTCCAGAGAGTCCTGCACCAGCTTCTGGGCGGACATGTAGATCACGTCGTACTTGCACTGGATGATGTCCCCCAGCTCGGCGTTGATGCGGTCCACCACGATCCGGGGCGGCTCCTCCCCGTAAAGGGCCCTGGCCTTGCCCCACACCAGCCGGGTCAGCTCCTCCGCCGAGTTCTCGATCTTGGGGGCGAACAGGCCCTTGGGCAGGGGCACCACGTCCTCGCACCAGTCGGCCACCAGGTTGGTGTTGCGCACCACCACCTCGTAGGCCTTCTCCTTCCCCAGGTAGGCGAACTCCTCCAGCATCTCGGTGGTGGTCTTGAAGTAGATGGGCAGGTCGGAATCCGCGTCCTCAAAGCCCTTGGAGGCCAGCAGCACGTGGCGGTAGATCTCCTCCTCCGGGTCCAGGAAGTGGACGTCGCCGGTGGCGCACACCGGCTTGTCCAGGGCCTCTCCCAGGGCCACGATGGTACGGTTGAAGTCTTTCAGCTCCTCCTGGCTGTGCACCATCCCCTTGCGCAGCATGAAGGCGTTGTTGCACAGGGGCTGGATCTCCAGAAAGTCGTACCAGGAGGCGATGCGCTTGAGCTCGGCGAAGTCCTTCCGCTTCACCACCGCCTGGAACAGCTCGCCGGCCTCGCAGGCCGAGCCGATGATCAGCCCCTCCCGGTGCTGGTTGATCAGGCTCTTGGGCATGATGGGATAGCGCCGGAAGTGCTCCAGGTGGGAGGCGGAGATGAGCTGGTACAGGTTGCGCAGGCCCAGCTGGTTTTTGGCCAGGATGATCAGGTGCTTGGGCTGGCGGCGGGCCTTGCCGCCGGAGCGCAGCTTGGCCATGGCCGGGTTGACCTGCTGCAGGGTGGTCACCCCCTGGTCCCGCAGCATCTGGAAAAAGGGCACCAGCATGTAGCCCACCGTGGCCGCATCGTCGTAGGCCCGGTGGTGGTTGAAGGCGGGCAGGTTCAGGTGCCCGGCCACGATGTCCAGCTTGTGCTTGCCCAGCTCCGGCAGCAGGTTCTGGGCCAGGATCAGGGTGTCGATGGAGGTGGGCTCGAAGGGGCGGCCCATGCGGCGGCAGCCCGCAGCGATGAAGCCCAGGTCGAACTCCGCGTTGTGGGCGGCCAGGGGCCGGTCCCCCACGAAGTCCAGGAAGGCGTTGATGGCCTCCGCCTGGGAGGGGGCCCCCTCCAGCATCTGGTCGGTGATGCCGGTCAGCTCGGTGATCTCCCGGGTCAGGGGCCGCTCCGGGTCAGCAAAGGTGGTGAATTTCTCGGTGATCTCCCCGTTTTTCAGCACCACCGCGCCGATTTCGGTGATCACGTCCCGCCGGTTGTCCAGGCCGGTGGTCTCGATGTCAAAGCAGACGATCTCCCCGTCGAAGCCCTGGTCCCCCTCCCCGTGGATGGCCACCCGGTCGTCCACGTCGTTGATGAAGTAGGCCTCCACGCCGTAGAGCACCTTGATGTTCTTGGCCGAGTGCCAGGCGTCGGGGAAGGCCTGCACCACCCCGTGGTCGGTGATGGCGATGGCCCGGTGCCCCCAGGCCTCCGCCCGCTTGACCACGTTCTTGTCCGGCCCCGCCTTGGGGCTCACCTGGGTCAGGGCGTCCATGGAGGACATGGTGGTATGTAGGTGCAGCTCCACCCGCTTCTCCGGGGCGTCGTCGGTCTTGGCCTTCCTGGTGCCCTCCATGATGGCGTAGGGCTCCAGCACCATGTCGCCGGTGAAGCGGTCGATGTTCAGCTTGCCCTGCACCAGCAGGCGCTGCCCCTTCTTCACCCCGTCCACGATGGGCTTGCCCTCCTCGCCGGGGAAGAACTTGGACACCCGCACCGAGCCGGTGTAGTCGGTCATGTCGAAGCACACCACCCAGGCCCCCCGCTTTTTCAGCTCCCGGTGGTCAATGGCGAACACGTCCCCCTCCACGACGACAGTGCCCATGTCCAGCTCCAGGAGCGACATGGGGTCTGGCTGCTTCTTGATCTCGTGGCGGCCGTAGATCAGCTTCCCCTTAGAGGGGCCGCCGGAGGGCTTTTTCTCCCGGGGCCTGGCGGCCTTCAGGCCCGCCAGGGCCTTTCTGCGGATCTCCTCCGTCCGCCGGAAGGCTGCCTGGGGGTCGTCCGCCGGTGGGGCCGCCGGCGCGCCGCCAGCCGGCACCGCCGGGGCGGCCATCCGCTCCAGGGGCGCCGCCGGGCGGGCTGGGGCCTCCGGGGCCGGGACGGGCGTCCCCGCCATGTCCAGTTCCACCCTCTCCACCCGGTAGGCCAGGGCCAGGCTCCGCTCGATCTGGCGCCGCAGGCCGTCGTCCGGCATCCGGGCGCACTCCACCTCCGCCCGGATGGAGCGGGAGGCCTTGTCGATCACCGCCCGGGTCACCAGGTACTGCTCTGCCAGGGCGGCCAGCTCCGCCGGCGGCCGCCAGGCGGAGAACAATCTCAAAAAAGGGATCTTCTGTGCTTCTGCCATGCTTGATAACGCTCCTATGTCACAGTTCCTCAATCAGTGCGAACAGCTCGTCCACCAGCGCCTCCTGGGGCACCTTCTTTACAATCTCGCCCCGGCGGAAGAGCAGGCCCTCCCCCGCCCCACCGGCAATGCCCACGTCGGCAGCGGAGGCCTCGCCGGGACCGTTGACCGCGCAGCCCATCACCGCCACGGTGATGGGCTTGTCCACGTCTTTCAGCCGCCGCTCCACCTCATTGGCCAGGCCGATGAGGTCGATGCGGGTGCGGCCGCAGGTGGGACAGGCCACCAGCTCCGGCCCGTCCCGCCGCACCCCGGCGGCCCTCAGGATATCCTTGGCGGCGTACACCTCCTCCACCGGGTCGGCGGAGAGGGACACCCGCACGGTGTCCCCGATGCCCAGGGCCAGCAGGCCGCCGATGCCCACAGCGGACTTGAGCACCCCCATGCGGGGGGTGCCCGTCTCGGTGACGCCCAGGTGCAGCGGGTAGTCGCTTTTCTCGCGCATCAGGCGGTAGGCGGCCATGGTGACCGGCACGCTGGAGGACTTGAGGGACACGCAGATGTCGGTGAAGTCGAACTTCTCCAGCAGCCGGATGTGCCCGAAGGCGGATTCCACCAGGGCCTCCGGCGTGGCGCCGCCGTACCTGGCCAGGATGGGCTTTTCCAGGGAGCCTCCGTTGACCCCGATGCGGATGGGGATGCCCCTCCGGCGGCAGGCGTCCGCCACCTGCCGCACCTTATCCTCCCCGCCGATGTTGCCCGGGTTGATGCGCACCTTGTCGCACCCGGCGTCCACACACTCCAGGGCCAGCCTGTAGTCGAAGTGGATGTCCACCACCAAAGGGATTGGGATCTGCGCCTTGATGGCCCCCACGGCTTTTGCCGCGGCCATGTCCGGCACCGCCACCCGGACGATCTGACAGCCGGCGGCGGCCAGACGGTTGATCTGCTCCACCGTGGCCGCCACGTCGTCGGTGCGGGTGTTGGTCATGGACTGAATGGTGACAGGGGCGCCGCCCCCAAGGGGGACGCCGCCCACGGAAATCTGTCTGGTCACGGAAAGGCCTCCTTTTCCAGCCGGAGATTTACAGGATGAACCGCCGCACGTCATTGAGCGCCACCACCACCATCAGGCCCATGAGGCACACAAAGCCCACCATGTTGATATAGCCCAGCACCTTCTGGTCGATCTCCCTCCTGGTGAACAGGCGGTAGACCGCCCCAAAGAGCACAAAGAGGATCTGCCCTCCGTCCAGGGCGGGAATGGGCAGCAGGTTCATGACGGCCAGGTTGACGGCGATCAGGGCGGTGAAATTGAGCAGGTTGAGCAGCACGCCTGCCAGGCCGGCGGCCTGGGCCCCCTGCTCTCCCATCTGCCCGGCCACCACAGTGATG
The DNA here is from genome assembly GCA_944385585.1 of uncultured Flavonifractor sp. Taxonomy (GTDB): domain Bacteria; phylum Bacillota; class Clostridia; order Oscillospirales; family Oscillospiraceae; genus Flavonifractor. The sequence goes on along the minus strand of CALWXU010000002.1, from coordinate 30,654 downwards.
CCGATGACGCCCGACATGTCGTCCAGCCCCACCGCGCCGGTGACCAGGTCTCCCAGGCTCATCCACACCGTGCGCACGTAGTCGATGGCCTGATACCACCCGTAGCGCAGGGTGTCCAGGGGCCCCATCTCCCGCAGCGCCCCCACGGTGACGCCCCGCTTGAGCACCTGCTGGCCGTTCTCCTCCACGGCGACGCGGTAGGGCAGGTGGAGGGTGCCCAGGTCCACCCGCCGGCCGTCCCGCACCACCTCAATCTCCACGTCCTCCCCCGCCCGGCCCAGGAAGAGGATGGCGTCGCTCTGGAAATAGGTGCGGTGGCCGTCGATGGAGTAGAACTTGTCCCCCACCAGCAGGCCCTGGTCCTGAATGTCCTCCGCCCCCTCCAGGTAGCCGTTGACCACCGGCAGGGAGGGCACTCCCGCCGCCGCGAACAGCAGCACGATGATCACCAGCCCGGCCACAAAGTTCATGAAGGCCCCGGCCGCCAGGATGACCAGCTTCTTCCAGGCGGGCTTGCTGCTGAAGGAGCGGGGGTCGTCGGAGGCCTCCTCCTCCCCCTCCATGGCGCAGAAGCCGCCGATGGGCAGGGCCCGGAGAGAGTAGAGCGTCTCCCCCCGCTTCCGGGAGAACAGCTTGGGCCCCATACCGATGGCGAACTCCTCCACCCGCACCCCCAGGGACTTGGCGGCGGCAAAGTGGCCAAACTCGTGGACGGCAATGAGCAGCCCGAAGAACAGGATCATCAGCACAATGGAAAGAATGGTCATAGGCACCTCAAATCAGTGGTCTGCCAGCGCCCGGGCGGCCTCATCCGCCGCCAGGATGTCCTCCAGGGTGGGGGACTGGACGGCGGGGATCGCCGCCAGCGCCTCCTCCACCCTCCGGGCGATACCGGCAAAGGGGAGCGCTCCGGCCAGGAACCGCCCCACCGCCGCCTCGTTGGCGCCGTTGAGCACCGCCGTGGCGGTGCCCCCTGTCCGGGCGGCCTCCAGGGCCAGGCGGAGGCAGGGAAAGGCCTCGTAGTCCGGGGCGTGGAAGGTCAGGGGGGGGCAGGTCAGCAGGTCCAGCGGCTCCGCCACCCCTTCGGTCCGGCGGGGCCAGGTGAGGGCGTACTGGATGGGCAGGCGCATATCGGGCGCGCCCAGCTGGGCCAATATGGCATGATCAGCGTATTCCACCAGGGAGTGAATGATACTCTCCCGGTGGATCACAATCGAAATTTTTTCCGGCGGCATGCGATAGAGCCGCATGGCCTCAATGAACTCCAGCCCCTTGTTCATCATGGTGGCGGAGTCCACCGAGATCTTGGCCCCCATGGACCAGTTGGGGTGGGCCAGGGCCTGCTCCACCGTCACGCGGCCGAGCTCCTCCGCCGTCCACCCCCAGAAGGGCCCGCCGGAGGCGGTGAGGATCAGCCGCCGTACCTCCCCCCGGTCCCGGCAGCCCTGGAGGCACTGGAACAGGGCCGAGTGCTCCGAGTCCACCGGCACAATCTCCGCGCCGGTGCGGGCGGCCAGGTCCATCACCAGCTCGCCGCCGCACACCAGGGTCTCCTTGTTGGCCAGGGCGATGCGCTTGCCCGCCTCCACCGCCGCCAGGGTGGGCCGCAGGCCCACAATGCCCACCACGGCGGTGAGCACCGTGTCCGCCTGGGGCAGAACGGCGGCCTCCAGCAGGCCGTCCATGCCGGCGGCCACCCGGATTCCGGTGTCCGCCAGGCGCACCCGCAGGTCGGACGCCGCCGCCGGGTCCATCAGCACCGCCAGGGCCGGCCGGAACCGGCGGCACTGGTCCTCCAGCCGCTCCACGTCCCGGTTGGCCGTCAGGGCGGCCACGGTCATGCCCTGGCTGGCGATCACCTCCAGGGCCTGCCGCCCGATAGAGCCGGTGGAGCCCAGCAGGGAGATGCAGTGTCTCTGTTCCATGGTCCTACACCCCCACGGCGGGCAGGAAACGGATGAGCAGCTCCATCAGCGGCGCACAGAAGATCACGCTGTCAAAGCGGTCCAGGATGCCGCCGTGGCCGGGGAGGATGTTGCCGAAGTCCTTGATGCCGTATTCCCGCTTGATATAGGAGAAGGACAGGTCCCCCAGCTGGGAGACCGCGCTGCCCAGGGCGCCGTAGACGGCCAGACAGAGGTAGTCCACCGGCACCTGGAACCCGAACTGGAGCACGGCGCCGTATACCATCGTGCACACCACCGCGCCGGCAAAACCGCCCACGGCCCCCTCCACCGTCTTTTTTGGGGAGAGCTCCGGGGCCAGCTTGTGCTTCCCGAAGGCCAAGCCGGCGAAGAGGGCGAAGGCGTCGCTGATAAAGGCCGCCACCAGGGGCAGGAGGATCAGGTACTCCCAGTGCTCCATGTGCCGGATGCGCAGGAAGGAGGACAGGAAAAAGGGGATCACCACCGACAGAAAGAAGGCGCCCCCCAGCTTCTCCAGGCCGATGCGCTTATGGCTTGCGATGGCCTCGGCGAAGAGGAGCAGCACATACACGAACAGGCCGCACAGGGCGGGCAGGCTCTCCCCGTCATAGTAGACCCAGAAGGGGATCAGCCCCGCCAGCACAATGGAGTAGCCGGAGATCCGGGCGTGCTTCAGAAAGCCGGTGGACCAGAGCACCTCATGCACCGAGATCACAGACAGCCCGGCGATCAGCAGGCAGAGGGCCCACGGATAGGCGGGAGAGATGCCGTAGATCAGCACCAGCAGCAGCGGGATGAATACCACTGCCACAAGGATTCGCTTGCCCAAATTGTCAGACACCTCCATAACGGCGGTCACGGCCCTGATAGGCCGCCAGCGCCCGGCGCAGCTCTTCCGGGGAAAAGTCGGGCCACAGCACGTCGGTGAAATAAAACTCGGCATAGGCCGACTGCCAGAGCAGGAAGTTGGAAATGCGCACCTCTCCGCTGGGCCGGATCACCAGGTCCGGGTCGGGGATTCCGGCGGAGTAGAGATAGCCTCCGAACATTTCCTCGGTCAGCTCCTCCGGCCTCCTCTCCCCCGCCGCGCATGCGGCGGCGAAGGCCCTGGCCGCCTGGATGATCTCGTCCCGCCCCCCATAGTTAAAGCATACGTTGACCTGCATGCCGTCATACCCCTTGGAGATCTCATTGGTGCGGCCGCACAGCTCCTTCAGCTCCTGGGGCAGGGGGGTCAGGTCGCCGAAGAACCGGAGCCTGATCCTGTCCCGCTCCATCTTCTCAATGGACTCCAGCAGGTACTTCTTCAGCAGGCCCACGATGGCGGAGACCTCCTCCAGGGGGCGCTTCCAGTTCTCGGTGGAGAAGGCGTAGACAGTGAGGTACTCCAGCCCGATGTCCTTGCAGTAGGTGGCGATGGTGCGGAAGGTCTCCGCCCCGGCGGCGTGGCCCGCCGTGCGGGGCAGGCCCCGCCGCTTGGCCCAGCGGCCGTTGCCGTCCATGATGATGGCCACATGGCGGGGCAGGCGGCCAAGGTCCACCTCCGGCTCCCCCTTGGGCTGTGTTGGTTTGATAAAAGCCATGATAAAATCCTGCCTGGTCATAGGAATAGGTGTGCGGGACACACAGGTGTCCCGCACCAGAATGTGTAACCGCCTTCCGGCTCAGACCGCCATCAGCTCCGCCTCTTTCTTGGCGGTGAGCTCGTCGATCTGCTTGCAGCGCTTCTCGGTGATGTCCTGGAGCTCCTTCTCGTAGTCCTTCCGGTCGTCCTCGGTGATCTCCGACTTCTTCTCCATGGCCTTGAACTTGTCCATGGCGTCCCGGCGGATGTTGCGGATGGCCACCTTGCCGTTCTCCCCGTACTTCTTCACCTGCTTGGTCAGCTCCCTGCGTCGCTCCTCGGTGAGCTGGGGGAAGGCCAGGCGGATCACCTTTCCGTCGTTCTGGGGGTTGATGCCCAGGTCGGAGGTCTGGATGGCCTTCTCAATGGCCTTGAGCAGGGTGGCGTCCCAGGGCTGGATCATCAGGCTGCGGGGGTCGGGAGACGAGATGGCGGCCACCTGGTTCAGGGGGGTGGGGGCGCCGTAGTAGTCCACGGTGATCTTGTCCAGCACGGCGGCGTTGGCCCGGCCGGCCCGGACGCTGGCGAAATCGCTCATGACCACGTCGATGGTCTTCTGCATCTTGGCGTCAAATTCCTTGTTGACCTCTTTCATTTCACGGTTCCTCCTTGACAATGGTTCCAATTTTCTCTCCCATGACGACCCGGAGGATGTTCTCCGGGTCCTTGAGGGCAAACAGAATCACCGGGATCTTGTTATCCATGGAGAGGGATGTGGCGGTGGAATCCATCACCTGCAGGTGCCGGGACAGCATGTCGTCATAGGTGATGGTGTCGTACTTCACCGCGTTGGGGTCCTTCTTGGGGTCGGCGCTGTACACGCCGTCGATGTTCTTGGCCAGCAGGATGGCGTCCGCGTCGATCTCCGCGGCCCGCAGCACCGCCGCCGTGTCGGTGGAGAAGAAGGGGTTGCCGGTGCCGCAGCCGAAGATGACCACCCTCCCCTTCTCCATGTGCCGGATGGCCCGGGAGCGGATGTACGGCTCCGCCACGGCGCGCATCTCGATGGCGGTCTGCACCCGCACGTCCACACCCTTCTGCTCCAGCACGTCGGCCACGGCCAGGGCGTTGATGGTGGTGGCCAGCATGCCCATGTGGTCGGCCCGGGTGCGCTCCATCCGGTCGCCGCCGTCCTTCAGGCCGCGCCAGAAGTTGCCGCCTCCCACGACGATGCCCACCTGGACCCCCCGGTCCACACATTTTTTGATCACGTCACAGACGCTGCCGATCACGTCAAAGTCCAGCCCGCGGCCGGCCCCGCCGGCCAGGGCCTCTCCGCTCAATTTCAAAAGGACCCGCCTGTACTGCGGCTCACTCATATCGTCAGCTCCCTTCCCCGAGTTATTTTAGTCTCCCTTATTTTAATATAAACCACTCTATATTTCAATCATAACCGTCAGAATAATTTATCTCCTCCCCGCCGTGTGGCACAGCGGGCAGAAAACGGCGCCAGGCGATTTTCATCGCCTGGCGCCGCGGTCGTCTTTTTGCGGGGTCCGCCGCCTCAGGAGCGGCGGAAATCATCGACTACATCGGCCAGATGCAGCGGGGAAAGCCCGGCGCTGTTGCAGCTCTCAGCCAGCCGGTTTACTTCCTGGAAATCCGTGGATATATGTCCCACACAGGCGCCATTTGTCCCCCGAATTCCGTACATGTGCGGGCGGGAGGCCACGTCCAGAAATACACAATAGGTCTTGTGATGGTTTCTCATGGTTAGCTCTCTCCTCATTCCAACTACTTTTTCCGGTGATAAAGGACGGATTTCGACCAGGTTTTTCCCGTCTTTTTGCTATACTTCTATCGGTTTCCAAAGGTTCTGCGTCTCCGGCCATCCCCCCTATTTTGTGCTCTCCCCCGAGACGATCACTATATTATGTATTTTCTCAGTTTTGTCAAGATGATCCAGCCAATTTGACTGGTTTGCCGGATCATTTTACCGCATCCGGTCAACCCAACCCAGTGGAGGTGGCTGCCTGTGTCCATGACAGAAAAGCTCGCCTATATCAAAAAGCTGCGCCGCCTGACCACACAGCAGATCTCCCGCCAGTCCGGCGTGCCCGTGGGGACGCTGAACAAGATCTTTTCCGGCCAGACCAGGCATCCGGCCGTGGAGCAGATGGACCGCATTGCCCAGGTCCTCCGCGTGCCCATCCACTACCTGCTGGACGACGAGCTGCCTCTGGAGGCCCACCTGAGCGTCTTTTCCGAGGACGGGCTCATGCTCCTGTCGGAGGAGGAGGTCCGCCTGCTGATGAAATACCGGGGCCTGGAGAGCAGCGGCCGCCGGGCTCTGGACGCCTTGGCGGAGCTGCTCTCCGAGCCCCCCGCCCGTCTGGCCGGCAACGTGCCGGTCAAGCGCACCTTCTGTTATCTGACCAGCGCTCTGGAGGGGGCACAGGCGCACCAGAGTCCATTTCTCATGCGCCCGGTGCTCATCCCGGAAACCTGCGCCGCTGTTCGGGAGGCCGACTTCGCCGTCCTGCTCTCCGACGGGAGCATGGAGCCTCTCTATCCCTCCGGCACCGTCCTCCTCTGCCGGAGGGATAGCACACCGCGGCAGGGCTGCGGCCTGTTCCTGCTGAATCGGGAGGCGCTGGTCCGCCGCCTGCAGTGCCGGCGGGGCGTCACCAAGCTGGTGGCACTCAACGTGGCGTTCAAGGACATCGTGGTCCGGGCGGACGACCGCCTGGAGTGCATCGGCGTCATCACCGGAAGCGCCAAGGGCTGCCGGTGGGAATAAGCCCCCTCGGCCTCCCTCCTGCCTTCCCTTCTTTTTTATAAAATTTTAAGATATTTTTAACTTTTTCCGTTCTGTCTTGACACGCCTTTCAATTTCGCTACTATTTTATCTGTGAACTTGTAAAATACCCATAACAGGGGGAGCGGTTGCAATGAACAAGCGGAAGATCATCAAGCGGCTGATCATCGCCGCCGCCTGTGTCGTCTGCGCGGTGGTGGTGTTCGAGATTGTAGTCCATATGCTTATGGATTCAGAGATGCGCAGCCGGGACGACTGGAACGTCCAGGTCGGGGAGCATCAGTACACCAGTGAGGAGCGTGCGGTATCGGTCTATGACGCCTCTGTGGAGGCCAGCATCTCCGTCTCCCGGATGGTGCCGGATGAATACGAGGAGGACGGCTTTACATATTATAACGAGGACGTGCAGCAGCGCCTGGGGCAGCAGCTGCTGGAGATGACCGACCAGGCCGCCGCTATGGACGCGCCCCTTGCCATTCTGGACCCCTTCGGCACCGGGAGCAACGGCCTGCTGCTCTCCTTCCAGACGGAGCGGCGCAGCCAGATCCGCTACACCATCCACACCACCAGCGCCGACCTGCCAGACTACACCGCCGTGGCCCAGAGCGCCGCGAATGGAGATTCCTATAGCAGGAATCACTGCTTCCTGCTCATTGGTCTCGTCCCCGGCGAGACCAATGAGGTCACCCTGGAGGCGGTGGGCGAGCGGGGCCGGGTCCAGCAGACCTTCACCTTCACCATCGACATGCCGGAGGCCACCTCCGGCTACCCCAGCCAGCTGGAAACGGAGGACGGGGACAGCACGGCCGCCCTCACCGACGGCCTCTACTACGCCATGGGCCTGGGGGACTACTACGGCTACACCTTCTTCTTTGACAACAACGGCGTACTGCGCTACGAGATGGTGCTGGAGGGGTTCCACTCCGACCGTTTCCTCTATACCGATTCCGGCATTTACACCTGCGTGGGCAGCCGCAAGATCGCCCTGTTCAGCCCCCTGGGCCAGGCCGTGCGGGTGTACGACATGGGGCAGTATGAGCTCCACCACGACATCAACTGGGGCCCCAATGGCACCATCCTGGCCCTGGTCAACGACACCGAGCAGGAGACCGTCATGGACGTGGTGGTGACCCTGGACCCGGAGACCGGGGAGGTCACGGAGACGGTGGACTTCTCTGAGCTGATGGACGGCTACTACGGTGAGATGACCCACCCGGTACCCATCACCGGCGGCTCCTTCTGGCAGGCCGGCGAGGACGACTGGCTCCACCTGAACTCCGTGCAGTATATGGAGCAGGACGACAGCATCCTGGTCAGCTCCCGGGAGACCTCCACCATCGTCAAGGTCAGCGACATCCAGGGCACGCCCACCCTCACCGGCCTGATCGGCGACCCGGCGTTCTGGGCGGACACCCCCTACGCCGACCTGTGCTACGCCCTGGACGGGGACTTCACCCCCCAGTACGGGCAGCACGACGTGGAGCTGGTGGCCGACGACAGCCTGGAGGACGGCCAGTACCTGTTGCGCATGTACGACAACCACTACTGGAGCCTGAGCACCCGGGACGGCTATGACCCCGACCTGGCGGACAGCGTCAGCACCTCCCTCACCAGCGGCGACGCCTCCTTCATCACCTTCTACCTGGTGGACGACAACGCCAAGACCTTCTCCCTGGTGGAGCAGCACGCCATCCCCTACTCCGCCATCGTTTCCAACGCACAGGAGTTCAACGGGAACTTCGTGGCCAACAGCGGCGTGGCCCACCAGTTTGGGGAGTACGACAGCGAGGGCAGCCTGATCCGCGCGTTCAACTATGAGTGTATGATGAACGGCTACCGGGTCATGAAGGGCGACTTCGTGGGCTTCTGGTTCCAGGATACCAACGCATAACAGTCCCAAGCGGGAGGGCCGCCGGCATGTGCCGGCGGCCCTTTGCGCAGCCTGCAGCCGGCCGGAACAGCGGTCCAGGCGGAGCGCGCCCCGTCCAGCTCTGACCTGTCAGCCCCTCTCATCCTCAAAACAATAGATTGGACTTTTCTTCCGTTATCTGCTATCCTGTTCCTGGAAGCGGTCACGCTGTGAAGGGATCTTTCTTTGGCCGCAAAAACAGGCCCATACAGGACACAGGATTTCCTGACATTCCAGAATCCCGGAATTGACAGGGATCGGAAATATGAGATGGATTGACGGAAGCGAGATCGACCCCAAACAATTCACGGGGGCGGCACTCTGCGAAAAGCTCGCGGTTGATCTGCACGGCGGTTATGATGAGTATTTGAACTGTGCGGATTTCATCAAGGAGTATATCTCTCCGCAGTTTCTGCAGCTGAAGATCAATCAAAATTACAACCTGAAACTGTAAGGAATCCATTTCCGGCCGACTGTGCAGACCGTGGCCGGGCAACAAGCCGCAGACGAAACCGGAATTCAAGGGCCTGCCGCAAAATGACAGTCTGCGGCAGGCTCCCTTGTTCTATCCCTGTCTCCGTTCATCGATCATCTGGTGCAGGCAGGCCAGGGCATCGGACAGGCCGCCGATGGCGTCGATCAGGCCGATGCGCACCGCCTCCTCCCCGTAGACCACACTGCCCACGTCCGTTGCCAGCTCCCCGGTCTGCAGCATCAGCTTCGTAAAGTCCTCCCGCTTCACAGCGCTGTTGCGGGTGACAAACTGGATGATCCGCTCCTGGATGCGCTCAAAATAGGTAAACGTCTGGGACACGGCAATCACCAGGCCGTTGAGCCGCACCGGGTGGATCGTCATGGCCGCCGACGGGGCGATGAAGGACCTCTTGGCCGACACCGCCAGGGGCACGCCGATGGAGTGCCCGCCCCCCAGCACCAGGGAGACGGTGGGCTTGGACATGGAGGCAATCAGCTCGGCAATGCCCAGCCCCGCCTCGATGTCGCCCCCTACCGTGTTGAGCAGCACCAGCAGGCCGTCCACCTCGTCGCTCTCCTCGATGGCCGCCAGCAGGGGCATCACATGCTCGTATTTGGTGGTCTTGGCCGAGGGCGGCAGGAGCTGGTGCCCCTCGATCTGCCCCACAATGGTCAGGGTGTGGATGGTGCCCCGGGCCGTGGTGATGGTGGCCGAGCCCATGTCCACAATCTGCTGCTGCCGCTGGCCGCTCTGCTCCCCGCTGTCGCTGCCGGTCTCGCCGGCGGGCTTCGTCTCGTCCATTTCCCTGTCCTCCCAAATGTCCTTTGGGCTCAGTATGGGCGGCCTGGGCCGGTTTTATACGGCGGGCTCTCCATGCCGGCGGTTCTTCCAGCCAGCGCCCCGGCCCGGCGGTGTTGTCGGCCAGGCGGATGGTGCGGGATGGCGGCAGCTCCCGCGGGAAGGACAGGGGCCGCTCCATATTCCGCCCCCCTCCCTGTTTTCTGCTGATCAGACAATCCACCCGCCGGTTTTGCTGCAAAAAAAGCACCCGTCCGCGAGCGATTCGCGGACGGGTGCTGCGCTTGTGTGGATTTATTTGGCCTCGTAGAACGCCTTCACGCCCTTATAGGTCATGAAGCAGTCCAGCTTGGATACGGTCTCAAAGGGGGAGTGCATGCTCAACACGGGCACGCCTGCGTCGATGGTATCCACATCCCGCTCGGCCATATAGCAGGCCACGGTGCCGCCGCCGCCGGCGTCCACCTTGCCCAGCTCGGCCATCTGCCACACCACGCCGGCCTCGTCGAACACCCGGCGGACATAGGCCACCACCTCGGCGGAGGCGTCGGAGGCGCCGGACTTGCCCCGGGAGCCGGTGTACTTGCACAGGCCCACGCCGTAGTTGACCCGGGCGCTGTTGCGCTTCTCGTACACGTCGGCGAAGTTGGGGTCAAAGGCGGCGGTCACGTCGGTGGACAGGCAGAAGGACTTCTCATAGCAGGTCTTGAGGGGCACCCGCTGGGCGTCGCACAGGTCGCTGACAAAGGTGTCAAAGGCGGCGGACTTCATGCCGCTGACGCCGGTGGAGCCGATCTCCTCCTTGTCCGCCAGCATGCACACGGCGGTCTTGTCCGGGGTGCCCAGGGCCAGCAGGGCGGCCAGGCAGGCAAAGCCGCACACCCGGTCGTCGTGGCCGTAGGCGCCGATGAGGGAGCGGTCGAAGCCGATGTCGGCGGCCTTGAAGGCGGGCACCACCTCCAGCTCGGCGGAGATGAAGTCCTCCTCCACGATGTTGTACTTCTGATAGAGCAACTCCAGCACCGCCAGCTTCACCCGGTCGGACCCCTCGTCGTCCTGGAAGGGCCGGCTGCCCACCAGCAGGTTCAGGCTCTCGCCGGGGATGGCCTCGCCCAGGGGCTTCTTGGCCTGCTCGCTCCCCAGGTGGGGCAGCAGGTCGTCGATGGTGAACTGGGGCTCCCCCGCGCCGCCGCCGATGGAGACCTTGACGGTGGTGCCGTTCTTCAGGGCCACCACGCCCCGCAGCTCCAGGGGGATGGCCACCCACTGGTACTTGCGGATGCCGCCGTAATAGTGGGTCTTGAGGAAGGCCAGCTCGGCGTCCTCGTAGAGGGGGTTGGGCTTCAGATCCAGCCGGGGGGAGTCGATATGGGCCGCACCGATGTTGATGCCCTCGCTGAGGGGCTTGGCGCCGATCACCGCCAGCATCACGGACTTGCCCCGGTTGATGCGGTAGAACTTGTCGCCGGGCTTGGCCGCCATGCCGCGGGTAAAGGGCTGGAAGCCCTGGGCCTGGGCCAGGCGCACCGCCTCGTCCACGCACTCCCGCTCCGTCTTGCCGGCGTCCAGGAATTTCTTGTAGTCCTCGCAGTAGGCGTTCATATCCGCCTCGTCCTGGGCGCTCAGGCGGTCATAGCCGTTCTTGGGCTGGTAGAGCAGGGCCTCCCGCCGCAGCTCTCCCGCCGTTTTCTGCTTCTCTTCCATGGTTGGTTCCTCCTTCGTTGATTTGGTATTCTGCAAAATCTGCTCAAACAGGGCCTTTGCCCTGCCCCGGAAGGCCTCGGGGGTGTCGTCCTCCCGGTTCTCCAGGATATCGTCGCAGCGGGCGCGGTAGAACCCGTCCCCCGGCTGGGCCTCCACCCGCCTGCGGGCGTAGTCCTCTGAAATGCCCTCCCGGGCCATGATGCGCCGGATGCGCAGCTCCTTGGGGGCCAGAATCCCCACCACCGCGTCGCAGTCCTCCGCCAGGCCGCTCTCGATGAGGCCAATGGCGTCGATGGCCGCGGCGGGGCGGCCGTCCCTCTCCGCCTGAGCCACCTGCCGGTGGATCTCCGACAGGACAAACCGGTGGGTGATGGCGTTCAGCGCGGCCAGGGCGTCCGGGCTCCCAAATACCACATTGCCCAGCGCCTTGCGGTCCACCCTACCCTCTGGGGTCAGGATGGAGGGGCCGAAGCGCTCCGCCAGGGCGGCGCGCAGGGGGGCGCTCTCCTCCAGCAGGCTGTGGTACACCGCGTCCGCGTCGATGACGCAGGCGCCCAGGTCGGTCAGGGCCCCCAGGGCCGTGGTCTTGCCCGCCCCGGTGGGGCCGGTGATGCCGATGCGCTTCATGGCCGCTCGCCTCCAAGGTTCAGTATAGCATATCCCATGCCGAGTATGTTATGGATTTGTGAATTTCCGGAGCTGTTCCCGCAGCAGCCGGAAGCGGCGCTCTATGTCCTCGTCCTGGCCGCGGAATTCCACAAACAGCTCGTCCAGCCCATTCCCCGCCGCCCGGCAGGCCGCCCCCAGCAGGAAGAACAGCACCGCGGCCGCCGCTATGGATATGGTGATCCCGCCTGAATACAGCCACACCCACAGAAACAGGGCGGAGAGCAGCGCCCCGAGCACCGCAGCCGCCGCGGACAGCCGCCGCAGGGTCTGGATGGAGCCGGGCCGCACCGGCGCATATCCGGAGGCCCAGCGCAGCGAATCAAAGGGCAGCTCCCCGGCCTGCGGCTCTTCCCGGGTCAGGGCGGTCACGGAAACCTTGTAAAGCGCCGCCAGCCGGACCAGCGTGTCCAGATCCGGCACCGCCGCGCCGGTCTCCCACTTGCTCACCGCCTGGCGGGTGACGCTGAGGGACGCCGCCGCCTCCTTCTGGGACAGGCCGCTCTTTTTTCGATAGAACTGGAGCCGTTCGCTCAGGGTCATACAGGATCACCTCACAGCTATCGTAGCATCCCAGTCCTATCCTGTCCAGCGAAGCCGGCGCAACGGCTGGTTGCGGCCCTCATTCCGCCTGGACAATGTGGAAGCCCGCCGCCTTGTTCAGCCGGTTGGCCACCGCCAGGCCCATGCCGGCGGCCTCGGGGCACTGGGCCCAGATGGCCTTCACCGGGGTATCGTCAAAGGCGCGCAGGGCGTCGAAGATGTGCCGGGCCTGCTCCCCCTTGTCGCCGGAGGGCCCCAGCCGCTCCACATAGTGCCCGGGAAAAAGGGAGGCGAACTCGTCAAAGCAGATAATCCCGTCCTCTGGGGCGGCGTTATCCAGGATGTAGCGAGCGCTGCCGGCCGGGTCTCCAGCCACGACCGTTACCGGGGCCCTGGGGGCGTAGTGCCGGTACTTCATGCCCGGGGCCCGGGGCTTCTCCCCCGCGCCCATGGGCCGGGTCACGGCGGGGTCCACCGCCACCTCCCCCAGCGCCTCCTCCAGCTGCTCCAGGGTGATCCCCCCTGGCCGCAGCAGCCGCGGAGGCGTGCAGGTCAGGTCGACGATGGTGGACTCCACCCCCACTGTGCAGGGGCCTCCGTCCACAATGGCGTCGATCTTTCCCTCCATGTCCTCCCACATGTGCCCGGCGGTGGTGGGGCTGGGCCGTCCCGAGGTGTTGCCGGACGGGGCGGCCACCGGGATGTCCGCCGCCTCCAGAATGGCCCGGCACACCGGATGGGCCGGGCAGCGCATGCCCACCGTGTCCAGCCCGGCGGTCACCGCGTCCGGCACGACGGGCCTGCGTTTGAGGATCATGGTCAGCGGCCCGGGCCAGAACCGCTCCGCCAGGGCGTAGGCCGACGGGGGGATGTCCTCACAGTACCGCTCCAGCCAGTCCGCCGACGGGATGTGGAGGATCAGGGGGTTGTCCTGGGGCCGGCCCTTGGCCGCAAAGATGCGCCCCACGGCGTCCGGGTCCAGGCCGTTGGCCCCCAGGCCGTACACCGTCTCGGTGGGGATGCCCACCAGCCCGCCTTGGCGGAGGATGGCCGCGGCCCGGGCCGCATCCCGGGCGGTCAGCGCCTCAGTTCGCATTCCAATCCCTCCCCCGAGGGCAGATAGCCCCGGATGGTATAGATGTGGTCCCGGCAGGCATAGGGGATGCGGTACTGTTCCAGGATGGCCCGGAGCTGGGGCTCGGCGTCGTGGAGCACCGGATGGTGCACCAGGCGGCCGCCCTCCATGGTCCAATACCGGGGGACCACCTGGACCCACTCGATCAAGTAGTACAGCCAGCCCGCGAAAGCCTCCCGGTCGTAGTCCCCCCCATACCACACCTCTTTTTCGTCCTTGAAGCTCCGGATCTCCTCCGGCGGGTCAAAGAGGGTCTTCAGATGATAGGCCGGCGGGAAGGGCATCTCCTTCTCCATGGCCCGTCGGAACCGATCCCACTTGGTGTCGTTCATCACCGAGATCAGCTGGTGCTCCTCCACATAGGCCCTGGCCTTCTCCCGCAGTTCCCTGTCCCAATACCACTCCATTGCTCAGATGTGGCGGGTGCGGCTCCGCCGCCGGATGGGGGGACGCTGCACCAGCGTCAGGATTCCGGCCGCCAGCAGGGCCGCGCCGGACAGAAGGGTCAGGATGCCAATGGCCTTTTTCATAGGTCTTTTCTCCTTTACAACAGTGTTCCATGGATGGCGGCGCAGCGCGGTGCGCCCCTACTCGTAGATGCCCACCGGCGTGCCCGCCAGCTCAATGGTGGTGTCAGGGGTGAAGCGGGCCTTCTGGAGGTAATTTTTTACTGTGAGGATGCCGTACTTGGGGTTGGCCCGCTCGTCCTCCAGCTCCAGCTCGATATAGTCCGCCCCGGAGCCGGTGAGCCAGCCGTCGTCCTCCAGCAGGTCGGCCAGATCGGACTTGACCATGTCCAGGGTCAGCCTCTCCGGCAGGGCGGTAAAGTGAATGATCAGTTCCACCTCTGTCGCACTCCTTTACGGTTTCTCCTCGCTGCTTTTCAGGCGCTCGGCCTGGTCCGCCGTGACCAGCGCGTCGATGATCTCGTCCAGCTCCCCGTCCATGACGCTCTCCAGCTTGTAGAGGGTCAGGCCGATGCGGTGGTCGGTGAGCCGCCCCTGGGGGAAGTTGTAGGTGCGGATGCGCTCGTTGCGCATGCCGGTGCCCACCTGGCTGCGCCGCTCCGCCGTAACGGCCTCCTCCTGCTCCCGCACCTTGGCCTCGTACAGGCGGGCGCGCAGGATCTGCATGGCGCGGTCCCGGTTCTGGAACTGGCTGCGCTCCTGCTGGCACTCCACCACCGTGCCGGTGGGCTTATGGATGAGGCGCACGGCGGAGGAGGTCTTGTTGATGTGCTGCCCCCCCGCGCCGGAGGAGCGGAACACCTGCATCTCGATGTCCGCCGGGTTGAGCTCAAAGTCCACCTCGTCCACCTCCGGCAGCACCGCCACGGTGGCGGTGGAGGTGTGGATGCGCCCGCCGGACTCGGTCTCCGGCACCCGCTGCACCCGGTGGACGCCGCTCTCAAATTTCAGGCGGGAGTAGGCCCCGTCCCCCTCGATGGTGAAGCAGATCTCCTTGACGCCGCCCAGCTCCGTCTCGCTCGCCGAGTCCACCTCCACCCTCCAGCGGCGGGCGTCGGCGTACATGGAGTACATGCGGAACAGGGAGTGGGCGAACAGGGCCGCCTCCTCCCCGCCCACGCCGGCCCGGATCTCCACGATCACGTTCTTGTCGTCGTTGGGGTCCCGGGGCAGCAGGAGCACCTTGAGCTCCTCCTCCAGCCGGACCACGTCCTCCTTGGCCTGGTGGAGCTCCTCCTGGGCCAGCTCCTTCATGTCCGGGTCGGACAGGAGCTCCTCCGCGTCCGCCAGCTCCCGCCGGCGGCGCTGGAGGGCGCGGTAGGCGGTCACCACCGGCTCCAGCTCCCGCTGCTCCTTGTTGAGCTTTGCCACCAGGGCGGGGTCGTCATAGGTCTCCGGCGCACTCAGCCGGGCCTCCACATCGGCGTAGTGGAGGTCCAGCGACCGTAGTTTTTCCAGCATTTCCAAATTCCATCACCTGTCAAACAAAAAGGACTTTACCAGGGCGAAGGGCTCCCGGAAGAACATCTGCACCCTGGAGGGGAAGTGGCTCACCGGCGCGGCCAGGGTGGAGAGGGCGTCTCCGCCGCCGCTGGCCCGGTTCCACAGCATCTGGATGCGGGTCAGGTGGAAGTCGCTGGACACCAGCAGCACCCGGTCCGGGTCCGCCGCCGCCCCGCTCCGGAAGAGGTCCAGGGTGTTGTTGACATTCTGCCAGGTGTTGCGGGACTGGTCCTCCCGGACGATCCGCTCCCCGTCCACCCCGCGCTCCACCAGGTAGTCGTACATGGCCTGGGCCTCGGAGACGTGCTCGTCGTCCCCCTTCCCGCCGGAGACCACCACCGTCATGTCCGGGTGGTCCTCCAGATAGGCCAGGGCGGTGTCCAGCCGGTCCCGGAGCAGGATCGACGGCCCGTCCGGGTCCACCTTACACCCAAACACCACCATGACCTCCGGGGCCTCCGCCCCCTCCGCCACCTGGGTGCGGCCGCCGGAGAGCACAATCCCCTCCAGCACGGCGAAGGCGGCCGCCGCCAGCAGCACCGCCGCCAGCAGGAGTTTCTGCCAAAGGGGCCGTCGCCGGCCCTCATAGGGGCGATAATAGGTTTTGGTTCTCTGTCTCAGCTTCACCCTTTGGCCTCCTCCAGCTCCGCCGCCAGGGTCTCCCACCTGGTGTAGAGGGCGGCGATCTCCTCCTCCAGGGCCTTTTGCTCCTCATAGACCTTCTGGAGCTCCAGGTAGTTGGAGGCCACCTCTTCCGCTTTCAGCGACAGCTCGTACTGCCGCTCCTCCGCCTTGGCCACCGCCCGCTCCGCCGCCGCCACCTGCTTCTCCAGCTCCTTGGTGCCGCCGGGGCGGCGGGGCTTCTCCTTCTTGGGCTTCTCCGGCTCTGCCTTGGCCGGGGCGGCGGCCTGGAGCTTCCGCTCCTGGGCCGCCCGGTACTCCTCAAAGGTGCCCCGGAAGTCGTTGATCCGCCCGTCCTCCAGCATCCAGATGCGGGTGGCGAAGCGGTTGATGAAGTAGCGGTCGTGGGAGACGAAGAGCAGGTTGCCCTCGTAGCTCTCCACCGCCTCCTCGATCCACTCCCGGCTGGCCACGTCCAGGTGGTTGGTGGGCTCGTCCAGGATCAGCAGGTTGATCTTCTCATCCATGAGCATGCACAAACGCAGGCGGCTCTGCTCCCCGCCGGACAGGGCGGACACCGGCTTGAACACGTCCTCCCCCCGGAAGTTGAAGGCCGCCAGGCGGTTGCGGGCGGTCTGGGTGGAGCAGTCCTGGTCGTAGATCATGGTGTCCACCAGATTCCGCTCCGGGTGGGCGAAGTGGATGATCTGGGGCAGGCAGCCGATCTTCACCGTGGGGCCCATGCGGATTTTTCCGCTGTCCGGCTCCTCCTCCCCCAGGAGGAGCTTCAGCAGGGTGGACTTGCCGGTGCCGTTGTCCCCCAGCAGGGCGATGCGCTCCCCGCCGACCACCTCCAGGTTCACGTGGTCAAAGAGCACCCGTCCGTCAAAGGACTTCTTCAGCTCCTTGACGGTGAGCACCTCGTCCCCCCGGAATTCGCTCTCCCCGAACCTCATGTCCAGGCGGCGCTCCTTGGTGGGCTTGTCCGTGGTGCGGATGCGCTCGATGCGCTTTTCCATGGACTGGGCCCGCTTGAAGATCTTGTCGTTGCCCGAATAGGCCCAGATGCGCAGCTGCTCGGCGGCCTTCTCCAGCTGCGCGATCTTGGCCTGCTCCTTCTCGTACTGCTTCAGCTTCTCCTGATACCGCTGCTCCTTCTCCACCACGTAGAAGCTGTAGTTGCCGGCGTAGAACTCCGCCCTGCCGTCCTGGATCTCGATGATCCGGCGTACCACCCGGTCCAGGAACCAGCGGTCGTGGGAGATGGCCAGCACCGTGCCCTTATAGCGGTCCAGGTACTCCTCCAGCCACTCGGTGGCCCGGAGGTCCAGGTGGTTGGTGGGCTCGTCCAGCAGGAGGATGTCGGTGTCCTCCAGGATCAGGCGGGCCAGGTTAACCCGTGTCTTTTCCCCGCCGGACAGGGAGGAAAAGAGCTGCCCCCGCATATCCGGGGAGATCTCCAGGCCGTTGCACACCTTGTTCAGCTCGGTCTGGGTGTCGTAGCCGCCCCCCGCCTCAAAGGCGGCGGTGAGGGCGTCGTACCGCTTCAGAAGGGCGGGGTCGCTGTCGCTCCCCATGCGCCCGGCCAGCTCGGCCATCTCCGCCTCCATGGCGTGGAGCCGGTCAAAGGCGGTCTGGAGCACGTCCTCCACGGTGTACGTCGGCGGGTAGACCGGGATCTGGGAGATGAGGCCCACCCCCTTGCCAGGGGCGATGCGCACCTCCCCCTCGTCCCAGTCCAGCTCCCCGGTGAGGATTTTGAACACCGTGGTCTTGCCCGCGCCGTTTTTGCCCAGCAGGCCCACCCGCTCCCCCTGGTCCACCTGGAAGGTGAGGCCGTTCAGGATTTTTTTGCCTACCTCGAACTCCTTGGACAGGTTCGAGACGGAGATATCAATCATTTGTTTACTCCCGTTGTCCGTTGTGATATAGTAAATCGTGAAGTCAAGGAATGGAGGTTTTCTCGATGGACGCCATCCGCTGGGAAGAGCATACCCTTTACCTGTTGGACCAGACCAAGCTCCCCGTCACTGAGGCGTGGATTGCCTATACCGATTACCGCCCCGTGGCGGACGCCATCCGCACCATGGTGGTGCGGGGCGCCCCCGCCATCGGCATCGCCGCCGCCTACGCCTACTGCCTGGCCGCCCTGGCCGGGGAGGATCTGGAGGAGGCCCGGGCCGTCCTGGGCTCCAGCCGGCCCACGGCGGTGAACCTGTTCTGGGCCCTGGAGCGCATGGCCCACAAGGCGGAGGACTGCGGCGGCGACCCCGCCGTCCTGACAGAGGAGGCCAAGGCCATCCACGCGGAGGACGTGGCCATGTGTAAAGCCATAGGGGCTTACGGGGCGGCGGTGGTGCCGGAGCGCGCCCGCATCCTGACCCACTGCAACGCCGGGGCCCTGGCCACCGGCGGCTACGGCACCGCCCTGGGGGTGATCCGGGCCGCCCATGTGCAGGGGAAGGTGAAACTGGTTTACGCCGACGAGACCCGTCCCCTGCTCCAGGGGGCCCGCCTCACCGCCTATGAGCTGGTCCGCGACCACATCCCCGCCACCCTGATTGCCGACAACATGGCGGCCAGCCTGATGGCCAAGGGGCAGGTGGATCTGGCGGTGGTGGGGTGCGACCGCATGGCCGCCAACGGCGACTTTGCCAACAAGATCGGCACCTACTCGGTGGCGGTGAACGCCCATTTCCACGGGGTGCCCTTCTATGTGGCCCTCCCCTGCTCCACCATCGACCTGTCTCTGCCAGACGGCAGCGGCATCCCCATCGAGGAGCGGGACAGGGACGAGGTGCGCACCCTCTGCGGCGTCCAGACCGCGCCGGCGGAGGTGGAGGTGTACAACCCCGCCTTTGATGTGACCCCCCACAGCCTGGTCACCGGCATCATTACGGAGAAGGGGGTCGTCTACCCGCCCTTCCGGGAGAACCTGGCCAGGCTCTTCGGGTAGGGCGGCCGGCCGCAGGACGACCCTGCGCACGTCTGAGCCAAGGGGCCGTGCAGGCCCTCCCCGCCCGCCGGACCGTCTGGTCTGGCGGGCGCTTTTTATGCCTCCTTGGTGATCCCCAGCAGGTAGTCCACCAGCTGCTCCATGGCCATGCCCCGGGAGGCCTTGACCAACACGGTGGTGCCGGGGCGCACCACGCTGTCCAGCACGGGCTTGGCCGCCTCCTTGTCGGGGCAGTAGCGGCAGTCCGGCACGCCGGCGGCCCGGGCCGCGTCGTAGATATGCTTTGCCAGCTCCCCCACCGCCACCAGGCAGTGGATGCCCGCCTTCCCCAGGTAGTCGCCGATGCCGGCGTGGAGGGCGGGGGCCAGGGGGCCCAGCTCAAACATGTCGCCCAGCACGGCCACCTTATACGCCCCCTTGGCGCCGGAGAGCACCTGCACCGCCGCCCGCATGGACTGGGGGTTGGCGTTGTAGGTGTCGTTGAGGATGGTGATCCCCTCCCCCCGGTGGAGGATGTTCATCCGCATCTTGGTGGGGGCGAAGTGGAGCACGCCGTCGGCGATCTGCTGGTGGGTCAGGCCGAAGTGCTCCCCCACCGCCACCGCCATGAGGGTGGGGTAGATCATGTGGTCCCCCAGGGCGGGGATCTCCACCGGGAACGCCCCCGTGGGTGTGACAATCCGGCAGGTCATACGGCTCTCGCCGTCGCTCTCCACATCCACGGCCCGATAGTCCAGCCCCGCTCCCCCGCCGATGCGGGTAAAGGAGAAGGGCAGCCTGCCGGGCAGGGTGCTGAGCAGGGGGTCGTCCCCGTTGATTACCGCGAAGGCGTCCGGCCTGGCGTGGCGGAAGATCTCGCTCTTGGCCTCCAGGATCTTCTCCCGGGTGCCGAAGTGCTCGATGTGGGAGTCCCCGATGTTGGTCATGAGCACCACGTCCGGCTCCACCAGGGCGGAGAGGTAGTCGATCTCCCCGGCGTGGTTCATGCCCAGCTCCAGCACCGCGATCTCGTGCTCACTGCCCAGCCGCAGCAGGGTCATGGGCACGCCGATCTCGTTGTTCAGGTTGCCCTCGGTCTTGAGCACCTTGTACTTCTCCCCCAGCACGGCGGCCACCATGTCCTTGGTGGTGGTCTTGCCCACTGAGCCGGTCAGGGCGATGACCGGAATGGGGAACTTCTTCTTGTAGGCCCTGGCCAGATCCCGCAGAGCCCGCTGGGTGGAGTCCACCTTGATATAGAACTTGCCGGGCAGGTAGCTCTCCCGCTCCCGCTGGGTGAAGCAGCCCGCCGCGCCCCCCTCCAGGGCGGCGTTGATGTAGGCGTGGCCGTCAAACCGCTCCCCCATCAGGGGCACAAAGAGGGACCCGGCGTGGATGGTGCGGCTGTCGGTCTCCACCCGCGCCACCGTGCGGTTCACATCCCCGAACTCGCCCAGCAGCCTGCCGCCCACCGCGTCCAGGATCTCTCGAATGGTCATGGGCTCCATATTCCGTCCTCGCTTCCTTATCTTCCCTGTTTTCTGGCCTCCAGAGAGGCATGCACAATGCGCTCACACAGCCCGCTGTAGTCGATCCCCGCCGCGGCCGCCTCCTGGGGCAGCAGGCTGGTGGGGGTCATGCCGGGCAGGGTGTTGATCTCCAGGAACCAGGGCTCCCCGTCGGCGGTGAGAATGAAGTCCGCCCTGGCATACACCGACAGGCCCAGGGTTTCATACACCCGCAGGGCGGCGGCGCGCACCTTCTCCTCCTCCGCCGGGGTGATCTCCGACGGGCAGACCTCCAGGGCCGCGCCTGGCTGGTACTTGTTCTCATAGTCGTAAAACCCCTGCTTGGGGATGATCTCAATGGAGGGCAGGGCCCTGTCCTCCAGGATGCCCACCTGGATCTCCCGGCCCTTGATGTACTCCTCCAGCACAGTGCGCCCCCCCAGGGCCAGGCCGTCGGTGAGGGCGCGCCGCAGCTCGTCGTGGGTGCGGGCAATGGACACGCCGATGGAGGAGCCGCTGGCCACCGGCTTCACCACCAGGGGCAGCCGGGCGGTCTGTACCAGCCCCTCAATATCCCCCTCGGTGTACTCCACCGTCTTCCAGCCGGGGGTGGACACCACGTCGGCCACCATCCGCTTGGTCAGATCCTTGTCCATGGCGATGGCGCTGCCCAGATAGCCCGCGCCGGTGTAGGGGATGTCCAGCAGCTCAAAGGCGGCCTGCACCCGCCCGTCCTCCCCGCAGGTGCCGTGGAGGGCCAGGAACACCAGGTCCGCCATCCGGCACAGCTCCAGCACGCCGGGGCCGAACAGGCTCCCGCTCTCCCCCGGGCGGCTGCGGCGCACCTCCTCCAGATCCGGCGCCTGACGGCTCACCTTTTTATAGGCCTGGGGGATGGGCGCGTCAAAAAAGGCCTCATCCGCCCCGCCGCCCTCCAGGCCAAAGTACATGTCGATCAGGCCCGCCCGGTGCCCCAGCGCCCGGAGGGCCTCGGCCACCATGGCGCCTGTGGAAAGGGACACATTCCGCTCCGGGGAAAGCCCCCCTGCCAGCACAACGATTTTCATAGCACACCTCAATCACAGGTTTGTTACAACCAGGATACGCACTAGTGGTATATTATAGCACGACCGGCCCGGTTTCTCAACCTCTTTCCCGTCTTTTTCCCCGCCCCGCCACTTCTGCGTCCGGCAAAAATATCCCGCCCCCCTAAAAATATAGGTTGTCAAACATATCGGACAGCGAACCGGGAGGGAGGGCGGCAGGAGACAGGGATTCCACGGTTCCATCCCAGCACGCCCTCCAGAAGCAGAGATACGAACGGCTCTTGCTGTACCTCCGGCCGGCCTGCATGACGCCGTGTTTCTCCACGCACCTCATCAGGGGTTGCCGGTATGCCATGTCCTGTGTGATACTCTCGCCCATGAAGGATATGGCCCCTCTCGTTCAGTTGTTGTCTGCAACTCCAACTTTAACCGATGGGGACCTATCCTTCATCCTTTTTTATTCATTTGTCCAACATGTAGTGTAATCCTACAAAAAAGGGACCTCCCCTTCTTTAGATTAGATTGACTGGTTTTCGCCCAGGTGATATAATAGGATGATTATGACAATCTGGGCAATGGGACGGGATAGAGATGTGGATTTCCGACAACTGGAGAGACTATGAGCTGCTGGACTGCGGAGATGGCGAGCGGCTGGAGCGGTGGGGGAAATACCTGCTGGTGCGGCCCGACCCCCAGGCCATCTGGCGGCCCGAGGGAAAACACCCCGGCTGGCGGAAGCACGACGCCCGCTACCAGCGCGCCTCCACCGGCGGGGGGCAGTGGGTCAAGAAGGACCTGCCCCCGCGGTGGACCCTGGGCTACGGGGCGCTGACCTTCAATGTCAAGCCCATGAACTTCAAGCACACCGGCGTGTTCCCCGAGCAGGCGGCCAACTGGGACTTTGCCATGGCGCGCATCCGCTCCGCCGGGCGGCCCATCCGCGTGCTCAACCTGTTCGCCTACACCGGCGCGGCGTCGGTGGCCTGCGCGGCGGCGGGGGCCTCGGTGTGCCACGTGGACGCGGCCCGCGGCATGGTGGCCTGGGCCAGGGAGAACGCCTCCTCCTCCGGCCTGTCCGACGCCCCCATCCGCTGGATCGTGGACGACTGCGCCAAGTTTGTGGAGCGGGAGATCCGCCGGGGACGGCAGTACGACGCGGTGATCATGGACCCCCCCTCCTACGGCCGGGGCCCCTCCGGGGAGATCTGGAAGCTGGAGGAGAACCTGTTCCCCTTTGTGGAGCTGGTGACCGGGGTGCTCTCCGACGAGCCGCTGTTCTTCCTGATCAATTCCTACACCACGGGCCTGGCCCCTTCGGTGCTGACCTATCTGCTGGAGACCCTGGTGGGCCGGAAATACGGCGGCCGCACCGAGAGCCAGGAACTGGGCCTGCCCGTCACCGCCACCGGCCTGGCCCTGCCCTGCGGGGCCACGGGCCGCTGGACCGCCGATTCATGAGGAGTGCCGCTGTATGAGCAATGCCATCATCAAAACCGAGGAGCTCCGCTTCACCTATGTGGAGGAGGGGGCGGTCAACCCCCTGGTGCTGGACGGGGTGAGCCTGGACATTGAGCCGGGCTCCTTCGTGGCCGTGCTGGGCCACAACGGCTCTGGCAAGTCCACCCTGGCCAAGCACCTGAACGCCATCCTGCTGCCCTCCGGCGGCAAGGTGTACGTGGACGGCATCGACACCCGCGACGAGGCGCGTCTGCTGGACATCCGCCGCACCGTGGGCATGGTGTTCCAGAACCCGGACAACCAGATCGTGGCCAACGTGGTGGAGGAGGACGTGGCCTTCGCCCCGGAGAACCTGGGGGTGCCCCCGGAGGAGATCCGCCGCCGGGTGGATGACGCCCTCAAGACCGTGGGCATGTACGAGTACCGGGAGCACGCCCCCCACCTGCTCTCCGGCGGACAGAAGCAGCGGGTGGCCATCGCCGGCGTGCTGGCCATGGCGCCCCGGTGCATCGTGCTGGACGAGCCCACCGCCATGCTGGACCCCATCGGCCGGGCAGAGGTGATGAATACCATCAAAAGCCTCAACCGCACGGCCGGCGTCACGGTGGTGCTCATCACCCACCACATGGACGAGGCCGCCCAGGCCGACCGTCTGGTGGTCATGGCCAAGGGCCGGGTGGTGGCCGACGGCGCCCCCAGAGAGGTCTTTCAGCGGGTGGAGGAGCTGAAGGCCGTGGGCCTCACCGTCCCCGAGACCACCGAGCTGCTGTGGCAGCTGCGGCAGGCCGGGGTGGACGTGCCCCTGGACGCCCTCAGCGACGAGGAGTGCGCCCAGGTCCTCTGCCGCCTGCTGGCCCAGGAGGGGGATTTGTCATGAACAGCGGCAGAGACACCTTCTAGCCGGGCTGTGTATCGTCCTGTTTGTTGTCCTCCTGGCTGCGCTCACCGCGCTTTTCCACGGGCTGCCGGGGCGCTTCCGGCGTTTCTGGGCCTGGTGTTCGCCATCCTGGGCGGGCTGGGCTTCGCCCTGTGGAAGCGGGTGCGGAAGCTGGAGGAGCAGGTCACCTCCCTGCAGGACCGGCTCCGGAGGCTGGAGAACGACAAAAACCTGAATCTATGACCTCCCCTGTGCCTTTCCGCCGGGGGCGGGCATTTCCCTGGGCGTCACCCGATCACAAGGGGATGCACCACTACTGATGATAAAGGAATGAAGCTACTTGGAACCGATCATTCAGACCGAGCGCCTGAGCCACATCTACTCCGCCGGCACCCCCTTTGAGCACGGCGCCCTGGTGGACGTGGACTTCACCGCCTACCGGGGGGAGTACCTGGGCATCATCGGCCACACCGGCTCGGGCAAATCCACCCTGATCCAGCACCTGAACGGCCTGCTCAAGCCCACCTCCGGCCGGGTGCTCTACGAGGGGCAGGACATCTGGGAGAGCAAGGAGCGCACCCGTGAGACCCGCTTCCACGTGGGCCTGGTGTTCCAGTACCCGGAGTACCAGCTCTTTGAGGAGACCATCTACAAGGACATCGCCTTCGGCCCCAAAAACATGGGCCTGGACGAGAAGGAGATCGACCGCCGGGTGCGGGAGGCCGCCCAGTTCGTGGGCCTGGGGGAGGAGCTGCTGGAGAAGTCCCCCTTTGAGCTCTCCGGCGGACAGAAGCGCCGGGTGGCCATCGCCGGCGTCATCGCCATGGAGCCGTCGGTGCTCATCCTGGACGAGCCCACCGCCGGGCTGGACCCGGTGGGGGTGGAGGAGATTTTGGGCAACATCCGGGACTACCACCAGGCCAAGAACGCCACCATCATCATCGTCTCCCACTCCATGGAGGAGATGGCCCGGACGGTGGACCGGATCGTGGTGGTCAACGACGGCCGCATCCCCTTCTCCGGCGCGCCCCGGGAGGTGTTCGCCCACGGGGACGAGCTGGAGGCCATGGGCCTGGGCGTGCCCGCCATGACGCGGGTGTTCCTCCGGCTGCGGGCCATGGGCGTGGACATCGACGCCTCGGTCTACACCACCGGGCAGGCCAGGGACGCCATCCTGGCCAGGCTGGGCCGGGCGCCCCGCCTGACTGCGGCGGAGCCCGCTTCTGACAAAGGGGGTGCGGTGTAAATGGCGCTGAAGGACATTACCCTGGGCCAGTACTTCCCCGGCCACACCGTCATCCACCGGCTGGACCCCCGCACCAAGCTGATCTTCACCGTGGCCTATATCGTGGCCCTGTTCCTGGCCAGGCAGGTGGTCTCCTATGCCATCCTGCTGGCCCTGCTGGGCGTGCTCATCGCCGTGTCCCGGGTGGGCCTCAAGAGCATCCTGCGGGGCATGAAGCCCGTGCTGATCATCGTCATCATCACCGGCGTGCTCAACCTGTTCTACACCGCCGGCGAGGGGGAGCCACTGGTCTCCTTCTGGGTGTTCCACATCTACGCGGAGGGCATCTGGGCCGCCATCTTCATGGTGCTGCGCATCGCCATGCTCATCACCTGCACCTTCCTGCTGACCTACACCACCTCCCCCATTCAGCTCACCGACGGCCTGGAGCGGCTGATGAACCCCCTGAAGGCCATCAAGGTGCCCGTCCACGAGCTGTCCATGATGATGTCCATCGCCCTGCGGTTCATCCCCACCCTGATCGAGGAGACGGACAAGATCATGTCCGCCCAGAAGGCCCGGGGCGCCGACTTCGACACCGGCAGCCTGATGCAGAAGGCCCGCGCCCTGGTGCCCCTGCTGGTGCCCCTGTTCATCTCCGCCTTCCGCCGGGCCGACGAGCTGGCGGTGGCCATGGAGTGCCGCTGCTACCACGGCGGCGAGGGGCGCACCCGCCTGCGGCAGCTGAAGTTCCGGGGCATGGACGTGGCCGCTCTGCTGTTTGCCCTGGTCATGTGCGTGGGCATCGGCGTGCTGGGCCGCTTCGGGCTGTAAATTTAAGAAAAATATAATGAGAGCTTAAAGCCTTATGAGAAATATTGCGCTACGCTTGATGTACGTGGGCACCGCCTACCACGGCTGGCAGGTGCAGAAGAACGCGGAGACTGTGGCCGAGACCCTGGAGAAGTCCCTGGCCTCGGTGGTGGGCCACCCGGTGAAGTGCACCGGCGCGGGCCGCACCGACGCCGGGGTCCACGCGGAGGTCTATGTGGCCAATTTCCGCACCTCCTCCCGCATCCCCTGCGACCGGATCCCCCTGGCGGTGAACACCCGCCTGCCAGACGACATCGTGGTGGTCAAGGCCACCGAGGTGCCGGAGGAGTTCAACGCCATCGGCTCCTGCCTGAAAAAGGAGTACACCTACCGGATCTATAACTCCCGCATCCGCAACGCGTTTTATGTCAACCGCGCCTGGTTCTACCCCAAGCGGTTGGACGAGACGGTCATGCAGCGGGCCGCCGCCCACTTCGTGGGCACACACGACTTCGCCGCCGTCCGCTCGGTGGGCACCGAGACCCGCACCACCGTGCGCACCGTCCACTACTTCGATATCTCCCGCAGCGGGGATCTGATTGAATGCAGGGTGTGCGCCGACGGCTTCCTGTACAACATGGTGCGGGCCATGGTGGGCACCTGCGTCTACGCCGCCGACGGCAAGTTCTCCCCCGACGCCGTGCCCGCCATTCTGGAGGGCAAAAACCGGACGGATGCCGGGCCCACCGTACCCGCGGGCGGCCTGTACATGACCAAGCTATGGTACAACGAGGATGTGCTGTAGCCGTCCGGGTTTTGCCCCCGCGCCCACTGGCGCGTCAAGCGTTTTGCCCGTTGGGCAAAACCTTGAAATCGACCGGATTCACTCCGGTCGATTTGAGTGAAATCCTGGGCCCCCGCGAAATGAAATTTCGTGGGGACAAAAACCGGACGGATGCCGGGCCTACCGTGCCCGCAGGCGGGCTGTACATGACAAAGCTGTGGTACAACGAGGATGTGCTGTAGGGAGGAATCCAACGCCTGCGGCCCTGTAGCTTGCCATCGCCGGCGCGATCCTCTGCGCGGCGGTGACGTTTTCCTGCCTGAAGAGGAAATAGCGGCACCTGCCGCCGCATAAAATCCGCGAAGGAGCATAGAATGGAAGAAATCAACGGGGGCCGTCCCAAAGCCCCCTCCAAGGCCAAAAAGCGGCCCAACCCCTTCGTCCGCTTCCTGGCCTTTCTGGTGACCCTGGCCCTGGTGCTGGGGGCGGTGGCCCTGGTGGCCAACTATGACAAGCTGAATTTCGACTTCATCAAGCGATGGTTTTCCTACCGCTCCCTGTCCCGCTCCGACGGCGGACAGGCGGAGTCCTTCTCCCTGGACGGGGATTCGGACAGCCTTTTCGCCATGGTGGGGGGGGACCTGCTGGTCTGCTCCCCCAACAGCCTCCAGTTCTACTCCCCCAGCGGCCAGCTCTACGGGAATGAGACCATCTCTATGGAAAATCCAGCAGTCTCTGTCTCGGGCGGCACCGCGCTGGTCTACGATGTGGGCGGCCGGGAGCTGCTGGTCTACGCCGATCAGGAGGAGGCCTTCTCCCTCACCCAGGCGGAGGGGCAGGAGATCCTCTCCGCCTCCCTCAACCGGAACGGCTGGCTGGCCGTGGTCCACCAGGCCAGCGGCTTTAAGGGGGCGGTGACCGTCTATGACAGCAGCTATACCACCCCCCTGATCCAGTTCAGCCTGTCCAGCAGCTTCATCATGGACGCCGTGGTGTCGCCGGACAACCGCTCGGTGGCCCTGCTCACCATCGGTCTCACCGGCGGCGTCTTTGAGAGCCGGGTGGAGTGCTATGCCCTGGACCGCACGGAGGAGGAGACGGCCCCCGACTGGTCCTGCCCTGTGGGGGGGGACGCGGTCCTCACCCTGCGCTGGGATGACAGCGGCATCTGGGCCCCGGGGGAGAGCAGCCTGTCCGTGGTGGACGCCGACGGGACCCTGTCCGGCTCCTACGACTACGGCGGCCGCTATCTGAAGGCCTACTCCCTGGAGGGGGACGGCACCGCCGCCCTGCTGCTGGGTAAATACCGGGCGGGCAGCACGGCGGAGCTGGTGGTGGTGGACGCCGACGGCGCCCCCCGCGCCTCCCTGGCGGTCAGCGAGCAGATCCTCTCCCTCTCCGCCGCGGGCCGGTATGTGTCCGTCCTGACCGCCGACCGGCTGGATGTGTACAACCAGTCCCTGGAGCTCTACAGCACCCTGGAGGGCACCCAGAGCGCCCAGACCGTCCTTCAGCGGGAGGACGGCACCGCCATGCTCATCGCCGGCCACGCCGCCCATCTCTATATTCCGCAGTAACGCAGTCAATCCGGGAGGCATAACCCTATGGCTTTTCTGATCGCCGACGGCCTGGTTCTGGCCGTGCTCCTCATCTTCGCCCTTGTGGGCGCCCACCGGGGGCTGATCCTGTCCCTGTGCGGCCTGCTGGCCGTCATCGTGGCCTTTGTGGGGGCCGGCTTCCTGGCCCAGACCTTCTCCCCCATGGTGGCCGACGCCCTGGAGCCCCAGTTTGCCGCCGCCATTGAGGAGCAGCTCAACGCCTCCCTCCAGGCCCAGGCGGAGGCGGGGCAGGAGGCGGTGCTCTCCTCTGACGACGTGCCCCTGGAGGGGGTGCTGGACGCCCTGCGGGAGATGGGCTTCTATGAGACGCTGATCAGCTCCGTGGACCGGGCGGTGGAGAGCGGCATGACCGCCGCCGCGGCCAGCGCGGCCGCCGCCGTGGCCGCCGCCATCGCCCAGTCCGCCGCCTATCTGATCCTGTTTCTGGTGGGCTTTGCGGTGATCCTGCTGGCGTGGAAGCTCCTCAGCCGCGCCCTGGATCTGGTGGCCCGGCTGCCCGGCCTCCACTTTCTCAACAAGACCGGCGGGGCCGTCTTTGGCCTGATCCAGGCCTGCATCCTCCTCTTCATCGCCGCGTGGCTGCTCCAGTTTTTCGGACAGGCGCTGCCCCGGGAGCTGGTGGACCAGACCGTCCTGCTGAAGTTCTTCATGACCACCAACCCCTTTTCCCTGCTGGCGTAGCACACAGTCCATACCAATGAGAATCAGGTGACGTTTCCATGTCCATCCCCAATCTGCTCTCCCTGCTCCGGCTGGCCCTGGTGCCGATGTTCGCCGTGGTCTTTTTCCAGCCCTGGCCGGACGCCCACACCTGGGCGGCGCTGATCTATCTCATCGCCTTTCTCACCGACATTGCCGACGGCTGGATCGCCCGCCGCTTCAACCAGATCACCAAGCTGGGCCGCATCCTGGACCCCCTTGCCGACAAGCTGATGACGTTTACGGTGATCGTCTGCATCACCGCCGACCACATCATCCCCCTCTGGGCTGTGGTGGTCTTTTTCTGCAAGGAGCTGACCATGGCCATCGGCGGCTGCCTCATGTACCAGCGGCTGGGTGATGTGATCCCCTCCAACTGGCTGGGCAAGGCGTCCACCGGTGTGTTCTTCGTGGTGTGCGCCGCCCTGGTGCTCTTCCCCGCTATCCCCCGCCCGTGGGCCACCGGGCTCATCACCTTTGCCCTGGCCCTCACCCTGGCCGCTCTGGCCAGCTACATCTGCCAGTACTGGCGGGCAATTCATGCGAGAAAAAACGCGTAATTTCATACGCAGTTCACAATTTCGGATTAGAATCAATTCTCCGGGGGGATCGCAGTCCCCTCCAAAGGAGCTGAATACAATGCAACCCACACTATGTTCCAGGTGCCACAAGAACGTGGCCGTGATTTTTATCCAGAAAATGGAGGGCGGAGCCACCAAGAGCGAGGGGCTCTGCCTCAAATGCGCCAAAGAGATGGGCATCAAGCCCGTGGAAGATATGATGCAGAAGATGGGCATCAGCGACGAGGATCTGGAGGGCCTGACCAACGAGATGATGTCCGCCTTCGGCGGCGCCGAGGGCATGGAGGGGCTTGTCCCCGCCGAGGACGGCGATGACGAGGAGGACGAGGGCAAGACCGCCACCTTCCCCTTCCTGAACAAGCTCTTCGGCTCGGCCCAGAGCCCCCAGGCCCAGCCCCCGGAGCGGGACCAGCCCCGGCAGGGGGAGGGCAAGGAGAAGAAGGGGGACAAGCCCCCCAAGCGGAAGTTCCTGGAGAACTACTGCATCTCCCTGACCCAGAAGGCCGCCGACGGCAAGCTGGACCGCATCATCGGCCGGGACGAGGAGATCCAGCGCACCATCCAGATCCTCAACCGCCGGCAGAAGAACAACCCCTGCCTCATCGGCGAGCCCGGCGTGGGCAAGACCGCCATCGCCGAGGGCCTGGCCCAGCGGATCGCCAATGGCGACGTGCCCTTCAAGCTCCGGGACAAGGAGGTATTCCTCTTGGATCTCACCGCCCTGGTAGCCGGGACCCAGTTCCGGGGCCAGTTTGAGAGCCGCATGAAGGGCCTCATCGAGGAGATCCGCAAGTGCGGCAACATCATCCTGGTCATCGACGAGGTCCACAACATTGTGGGCGCCGGCGACGCCGAGGGCTCCATGAACGCCGCCAACATCCTCAAGCCGGCCCTCAGCCGGGGGGAGATCCAGGTCATCGGCGCCACCACCCTCACCGAGTACCGCAAGTACATCGAGAAGGACTCCGCCCTGGAGCGGCG
>CALWXU010000001.1 GCA_944385585.1 uncultured Flavonifractor sp. | reverse complement strand
CAGAAGATGCCCAGCCGGTTGATGCACTCCTTGATGGCGATGGGGATCTCCCGGCGGAGCTTGGCGTCCTTGCCCTTATTGGCCCCGTGCTGGGTGCCGTAGGAGATGGCCAGAGCGTCTACCTCGGTCTCCTGGATGAATTTCACCGCGTCCAGGGGATTGGTGTACGTAGAGGTGGCCGCGAACACATGGTCCTCCTGGCCGCCCAGCACACCCAGCTCACCCTCCACGCTGACGCCGCGGGCGTGGGCGTACTTCACCACCTCCCGGGTCAGCTCGATGTTCTGCTCCAGGGGCAGGGAGGAGCCGTCGATCATCACGGAGGTATAGCCGCCGTCGATGGCGGCCACGCAGGAGTCAAAATCCTTGCCGTGGTCCAGGTGGAGCACGATGGGGACGGGGGAGCTCTCCCCGTACTTCTTCACCGCGGCGGCGATGTTACGGGCGCCCCTCTTCTTGTCCTCCAGGGTGCCGTTGGCAAAGTCTACACGGCCGCCCATGAAGGCGTTGGCCAGATCCGCCCCCTGGAGGATGGCCGGGGAGCGGAAGGTCTCGTGCATCTCGATGACGGCCTTGGCCTGGGCCACGGCGTTGACGTTGAACGCCCCCTGGGCGTAGTTGTGGGTTTCAGCGGCCTCCATGAGGGGACGAAGCGGGATCAGCGGCATAGTAAGTTCCTCCTTTATTGATTCACACGGTTTTCCGGGCGTAGACTCTCTCGCCCGCCGACCAGGTCTCCAGGATGTCCAGCCCGTCCGAGAGGACCACCAGATCCGCGTCCCTGCCCACGGCGATTTCGCCGCGGCAGTGGTCCTCCCCGATGAGCCTGGCGGGGTTTGTGGTGAGCAGGCCCAGCACCTTTTCCGGCGCCGCGCCGGTGAAGCGGGCGAGCCTCTTCACGGCCTGGGCCATGGTGAGGGTGGAGCCCGCCCGGATCTCGGTGCCGGTGATCTTGGCATCGCCGTCGGTGACGGTGACGGGGTTGACGCCCAGCATATATTCCCCGTCCGGCAGGCCGGCGGCCTGCATGGAGTCCGTGACGGCCACCACCTTGTCCCAGCCCTTGCACTGCAGGAGCATGCGCACCGTGCCCGGGTGGAGATGGCGCCCATCGCAGATGGCCTCGCAGTAGACGGGCTTTTCCAGCACCGCGCCCATCACGGCGGGGCGGTGCTGGTGGAACAGGCTCATGACGTTGAAGGTGTGGGTGCAGGCGGACACACCCCGGCCGATGGCGTCCACGGCCGTCTCGTAGTCGGCGTCGGTGTGCCCCATGGCCAGGACGCACTCGCCCCGCAGCTGGCTGATCATCTCCGGCACCCCCTCCACCTCAGGGGCGACGGTCATGTAGCGGATACGGCCGCCGGCACGGGCCTGATAGCGTCTAAAGAGCCCGGCATCCCCCTCCCGCAGCAGCTCAGGGGGCATGGCGCCCTTGTACTTCAGGCAGAGGAAGGGGCCCTCCAGGTGGATGCCCAGGCACCTGGCCCCCGGGGTTGGCTCCTCCATAAAGCGGCACACGTTGTCTATAGCCCGCTCTGTGGCCTCCACGGTGTCGGTCAGGATGGAGGCCAGAAAGCCGGTGACCCCCTGGCTTGCGAAGAAGGCTGAGAGCCTGGACAGGTCCCCATAGCTGGCGGCGTTGATGTCCACGCCGGCGCCGCCGTGGGTATGCACATCGATAAAGCCAGGAGAGAGGAGTTTTCCGGAGAGCTCCACAACTTCAGCGCCTGTCCGGTCCAGCCCCGTCCCGATGGCGGCAATGCGGCCGCCGCGCACCAGCACCTCTGCTTCCGCCATGGCGCCGCCGGTAAAGACCCGGCCGCCGGTAAACAGTGTCCGGTTCCCCATGGCGCGCCTCAGAAGGGCTGGCCCGCGGCCACGGAGTTGGTATAGATCACCGCGTCGGGGTGGCGCTGCAGCAGGGTAACGGGGAAGGCGGCGGACACCTCGCCATAGGCGGCGCGGCGCACCACTGCCCGGTGCCAGTCCCGGAACACCCCCAGCCGCACCCTGCGGGCGCCCAGGATCTGTTTGATGCCCAGGGTGACGGCCTTGTGCGGCATGGCCTCCACAGCGCCGCCCCGGTCGCCGATGGCGTTGGCGGTCCGGGTCTCCGGCGTGAGGGTGAGCACCCGGGTGCCCAGGGCGGCGAACTCCTCCGCCGTCAGCTCCGGCTGGGCCTCGTTGAAGGCCAGGTGGCCGTTGATGCCGATGCCGCCGAAGGCCGCGTCCACGCCGCCCAGCGATTCAATGAGCCGGTCCACCTTTCCGGGGTCGGCGGGGTCGGGGAACACCCGCTGCTCCGGGGGCATGAGCAGCTCCGGGTCCACCTGGGTGTACACGGCCCGCTCCATGAAGCCCCGGAAGGACAGGGGGCTGCTCTTGTCAATATAGGTCCCGTCGTCGTTGAGATACTCGTCCATATTGAGGAACCAGCAGTCCTTCAGGCTGACCCGCTCCCGGTTCACCAGGCGGACAAAGACAGGGTACTGCCCCACGGGTCCCACGGGGCAGATGAATACGGTTTTCTCTCCCCGCTGGTTGTGGGCCTGGATGGTGCGGAGCATCTCCAGGGCAAGCTCATAAAACACCTCGCCGGAGTCGCCCAGCGTGATGACCGGGATCTTGGCGCCCTTCCCCAGATCCTGGGCGGAAATATGGTAATAGTCCATGCGTCTCTTCCTTTCGTTGCAGTGTTCCGGCCGCTAAAACAGGTGGGTCACGTTGAGCTCCCGGATGGTGCTCACGATCTCCTTGGTGCGGGTGCAGCCGAATTTGCGCAGCAGGCTCTTGACCTGCGTCTTGACGGTGACCACCTCCACACACCGCTGGGCGGCGATCTCCTTGATTTTCTTGTCCTCCAGCAGCAGGTGCACCAGCTCCCGCTCGGCGGCGGTCAGCTGGGAGGCCGTGCTGATGAAAAAGAGCAGACTGCGCTCCGAGGTGCGCAGCCGGGAATACTCCTTGAGCACCAGGTTCTGCACCTTGCTGTCCAGTATGGGCTTCCCCTCATAGGCGCGGCGGATATGGTTCAGCAGCTCCTCCTCCGAGCAGCCCTTGACAATGTAATCCACCGCCCCCGCGCCCATGGAGGTGAGGATCATGTTGTCCGTCTCATGGGCGGTGAGGAAGAGGATTTTTGCCTCCGGCCTCCGCTCCAGGATGTGCTCGGCGGCGCGGATGCCGGCGGTTGTGGTCTCCATCTCGATATCCATCAGGATCAGGTCGAAGTCGGAGGACTGTGCCAGCGCCTCAATCTCTCTCCCGCTGGCGGCGGCGCCCGCCACCTCCATATCCGCCTGCTGCTCAAGGGTCTCGCACAGATCCTCCCGGAGCAGGTCAAAATCTTCTGCGACAAGGATCCGGATCACAGTCGCGCTGCACCTCCCCGCTGCAATGTCCGCACAGTATACCGGGGCAGCAGGATGAGGAAGCTGGCTCCCCCGTCCGGCCGGTTCTCCACGCGGATGGAGCCCAGATGGCTGCGCACAATGGCGCGCACGTGGTAGAGCCCCATGCCCCAGTTGAAGTTGGTGTTCTTCCCGGAATAAAAGGGCTCGAAGATATGCTTCAGCTTCTCCGGGGAAATCCCGGTGCCCTGATCCCGCACCTCCAGCACCGTGTACATCCGCTCCTGATGGCTGAACAGCTCCACCGGCTCTGTCCGTCCGGCCTCCAGGGTGGCCTCCCAGGCATTGGTGAGCAGATTGTAAAGGGCCTCGCTCAGATAGTTTTCGTCGGCCAGCACCCTGGTCTCCCCGTCCATCTGTATCCGGAGCCTCCCCTCCGGGTACTTCTTGAAGAACCGCTGCCGGGTGATCTCCTCTAGGCGGTCCAGTCGCACAGGAACCAGCCGCACGGATTTGGCCTTCACTGTGCGGTAGAGCTCCTCCGAGCGGGCCGCCAGCAGCTCATTGCTCTCCGAAAGGCTCTCCGTGTACTCCCGCAGCTTCTCCAGATCCGGCTCCGGCCTGTCCAGCTCGGCACGGATACGCTTGAAAAGCACCCGGTTGGCCAGCAGCTGGTTTTTGATGCTGTGGACAAAGACGCTGGCCCCGGTGCGGGCCACATCGAATTTCCGCTCCAGCGCCATATCGTCCCGGTCGCTGGCGTATGCGTCGCGGGTATAGCGCAGCAGGCTTCCCAGGCCCAGGACCCCACATATGACGTTGCCAACCACCAGCAGCGCGTATCCCCACATTGTCAGGCTGTACTGCAGGTAGCCCACGCCGCGGATCCACAGGTAATCATAGCTGTAGAAGCTGTACACCTGTCCCGGGTCCTGTCCGGAATAGAGCAGGTACAGGGCGGACAGGGAGAGCAGGCAGACGGCGATCTGTGCAAAGCGCCGCCGGCAGAAGGGGACCGTGATGGAAAACAGCTCCGCCGCCAGGAGCGCAATGGACAACGCCACATAGCCGACCACCCACAGCCAGGAGAAGTAGTACAGGGCCGCCTGTGTCCAGGGGGACGCCTCCACCAGCCAGCGGTATACCCCGGGCAGATAGAGCACCAGGGTGACGGCCGGCAGGACCACGGCGTAATAGCGCACCCGGGGAAACCGGCGCATCCAGGCCGGCATGGAATAGTGCATGGCCATCTCCAGCAGGAGCAGGGGGAAGATATGCCGGCCCAGGGCGATGAGATAGCCCAGCTGATCCAGCATGATCAGGCGGAACTGAACCCAGGTCCGGAGCTCCCGCGAGAAGAACAGGAACAGCTCCAGCTGCCGGGTGATGCCGCCTTTTTTGGCGATGAAGATCATGATGCCAACCAGAAATACCGTCAGCGCCAGGCACATGGCGGCCAGCAGCAGCGATTCCCGGTTTTTCCGCAAAATCAGTACAGTCAGCGACCCCAAAAGCAGCCCGGCAGACAATACAAACAGCACGGCGCTCCCTCCCCAGGCAGGGAGGCGTTTTGCCTCCCGCACCTCCTATTGTATCCGATCCTCAGGAGGCTGTAAACGGAAGAAACGGGGCGGCGGCATACACCGCCGCCCCTTGCAAGGCTGAAGCTGATGCACTCAGGCCGGATCAGTAGTTCCCGGCTTCGGTGATGATGTCGTAGTTCACATAGTCACTGACAGGGCACTGCTCCTCCTCGGTGATGGTGCCGGCGGTGACCATCATGGACTGCTGCAGCTCATAATAGCCCTCCACGGTGCCGTCCTCGATGCCGGCGAGGACCTCCTGCCCGGTGAGCCAGTCGGCGTCGCCGCGGGCCTGCTGCAGAACGGTGTCCTTGTCCACGGCCAGGAAGTCGGCCACCCAGCCGGCCACCTCGTCATAGTTCTCCTCCAGGGCGGCGTAGTCCATGGCCCGCAGGATGGCGCGCATGAAGCGCACGGCCACGTCGTGGTTCTCCTCCAGATAGCTGGGCATGGCGATCCAGCTGGCCAGGGACACGCTGATGTCGGAGAAGTCGGTATTCTGGGCCAGCTTGTGGGCGCCCTCCATCTGATCCAGGATGGTCAGGCTCTCGGGGGACCAGATGGCGCAGGCATCCAGGTTGTCGGACAGCATGGCGGCCACCACGGCGGAGGCGTCCATGGCCATGGGGGTGATATCGTCCATGGTCAGGCCCACGCTGTTCAGGGCGTTGGTCAGGATGGTCTCGCTGGAGGTGCCGGGGGCGTAGCCCACGGTCTTGCCGGCCAGCTGATCCAGGCTGGTGATGTCGGGGCCGGCGATCACGGCGTCGCCGTTGGAGATGTGGGACAGGCCGACAATGGTGGCATTGCCCTGGACGCACAGGCGGTGGGCGCCGTCGCCGATGTAGCCGAAGTCGGTGGAGCCGCTCTCCATGGCGGCGATGATGGTGGGGCCGTCGCCGAAGCTCTGGGCGTTCACGGTGAGGTTCTCATCCTCGAAATAGCCCAGCTCCATGGCGGAGACCAGGGCCCACAGGCTGCCATAGTTGTTCATGTAGCCCACATTCACGGTGGCGGGCTCCGCCTCAGGGGCCTGGGATTCCGTAGAGACCGGGGCCGTGGATTCCGCAGGGGCAGGGTCGGGGGACGACGTGGTCCCAGTGCCGGCGCCGCCGCCGCAGCCGGCCAGCAGGCCCACGGACAGGGCCAGGGAGAGCGCCAGAGCAAGCAGTTTCTTCGTGTTCATTCTGTAGATCCTCCTTTGATTCCATGTTGATTCGGGTAAATGGCTCATTTCCTCTATTGCAACGGCCTGGGCCGCTCCAATTGCAGGCTACTTCCGCACCTCCAGATATTCCTGGTAGACCTGGCCCCAGATGTGGTTCTTCAGCTCCAGGAAGCGCGGGCTCATCTTGGTCTCCTGGGTGCGGGGATAGGGGATGTCGATGTCCACAATATCCTTGATGCGGCCGGGGCGGGCGCTCATGATGATCACCCGCTGGGCCAGAATGATGGCCTCGTCCACATCGTGGGTGATGAAGAAGCAGGTCTTGCGGTCCCGCTCCCAGGTCTCCAGCAGCTCGCTCTGCAGCTGGGTGCGGGTCTGGGCGTCCAGGGCGCCGAAGGGCTCGTCCATGAGCAGCACCTCGGGGTCGGCGGCATAGGCCCGGGCGATGGCCACCCGCTGCTTCATGCCGCCGGACAGCTCCTTGGGATAGTGGTCGGCGAATTTCTCCAGATCCACCTTGGCCAGATACTTCATGGCCTCCTCTTCGGCCTGCTTGCCCTTGATCCCCTTCATCTCCAGGGCGAACATGACGTTTTTCTTCACCGTCAGCCAGGGGAACAGGGCGTACTGCTGGAACACAACGCCCCGGTCGGTGCCGGTGCCGGTGACGGGCTTTCCGCCGCAGTACACGGTGCCGGAGGTGGCCTCGGTCAGGCCGGCAATGATGTTCAGCAGGGTGGATTTGCCGCAGCCGGAGGGGCCCACCACGCAGATAAACTCGTTTTCATAAATGTCCAGGTCCACCCCGTTGAGGGCGATCATCTCGCCGTTGCGGGTGTTGAACACCTTGCGGACGTTGTCGATCTTGAGCTTCAGATCTCTCGCTTCTCCTGCCATCCCGTCAGCCTCCTTTCCAAAAGTTTGATGATGTTGTCCATGGTGATGCCGATGATGCCGATGACGATGACATAGGCCAGCATGGGGGCCGAATCATAGGTGCTGGCCAGCGCCCGGATGCGCATGCCCAGTCCGGCCTGAGAGCCGGTGGATTCGGCGGCGATCAGGGTGGTCAGGGCCACCGAGGCGCCCAGCCGCACGGCGGTGAGGATGAAGGGCAGGGTGGCCGGGGCGATGACCCGGACAAAGATGTCCTTGTCCTTGGCCCCCAGCACCCGGGCGGCCTTGATCAGCGTCTCGTCCACGTTGACCACGCCCTGGTAGATGGTGACGCACATGGTCAGGAAGCAGGCGATGGTGATAACGATGATCTGGGGCCGGCGGCCCACCCCGGCCACGATGACAATCAGGGGCACGTAGGCCAGGGGGGGGATGTTCCGGATGAACTGGATCCAGGGGTTGAGGATGTTGCGGATGGGCACGTACCAGGCCATGAGGATGGCCACCGGCAGGGCGATGACGAAGCCCAGGGCGTACCCGCCGAACACGGAGATCAGGCTGCTGCTCAGATCCTGCCAGAACACGCCCCGCTGGATCATGGTGACAAGACCCTCCAGGGTGACCAGCAGGTTGGGGAAGCCCCGGGCGGTCTGGGGGATGATGGACAGCAGATACCAGACCACCATGGCCGCCAGGAAGGAAATCAGCAGCCACACCTTTGAGGGGATGCGGCTGGCAAGGGACTGCTTCTTCTTCATTTCCATGAAACCGGGTCACTCCTTCTCATTCTACGCATGGGGCTGGAAACGCCCCTTTCTCGCATCATGCCAGCTATTTTTATACTTCCAGTATACGGGAAGCCCCAAAAAAGAAAAGTATGATTTTTTATCATACCTTCTCCTGACACTGCCATATAAAGGCCCCGGCCGGTATGCGGCGGGCCCCCGCACCGTGGAGGGCGCCATCTGCGGCGGTAAGGCCCGCCCCCTATAAAAACGGAAAAGCCCCGCACAGCGGGGCTCCGTGACAGAGCGTCTTTCTTCCAGCCGCCTCCCCAGGCGGGCGGGGCAAAGATACACATGCCGAACGCGATTCCAGGCTTGGGCTTGTTTGAACATTGGCGATGCAATCAGAGAGATGTCATTTCCGAGGCGCATGTCCCCGGAAATGACGGATTTTTACTTCATTCCTGCGGCTGCGGCCGCAGGAACTCTGCGAGGCCATCCTTCGAAGAGGGTTTTTCAACAGACTGAGGAGCGCCTGCCAAGATGGCAGGCGCTCCTGTTTTCTGTCTGTCTGCGGTGTCAGCCGTCCTGGCGGCGCTGCAGCTCTTCCGTCACGTCTTTCCGGTAGAGGAGCACGGTTGGGGCGTCGGTGTCCATGCTGCCCATGGTGGCGGTCCCGATGAAGGGATACTGCGCCGGGATCTGGCTGCGCAGCTGCTCACTGAAGAGGTACAGCTCCTCCCGGCTCAAGCGGCCGCCGGGCAGGGGAATCTCCACCCGCCTGGCATCTGACAGCTCCTGGTCAGACGCCGCCGCCAGCTCCTCCTGGGTCTGGTATGGCATGGCCTCGATAACCTGTCTGCAACGGGCGAGCAGCTCATCGATCTCCTGCTGGGCCCTCGCCTGTTCCTCCAACTTTGCCTGATCATCGCTGCTGGGCAGCTCCGCGTCGTATCGGGTGCTGGTACAGGGGTAGGAGGCGTCCCAGTCGGTGTGATCCCTCCCCATGGCCTCGTCGCTTTTCAGGAAATACTTGTAGCGGACATAGCCCTCCCGGTCGGGGATGGGGTCGTCCCAGGTAACGTCTACATGGTACCACTCCCCGTCGATCTGGACCAGGTTCCAGGCGTGGTAGCCGCCGGCGTAGCCGGTGACCGTCTCGCTGGGAATGCCGGCGGCGTCCAGCAAGGCCTCATAGGCCTTGGCGTACCCGGAGCACACGGCCACCCCCTCCAGCAGGGCTCCATTGGCCATGTGGGAGACTGCAGGGATCGTACCGGCGTAATAGTTGCTGCTGTCATATTCACAGTTGAGCACCAGATAGTCATGCAGGGCCTTGGCGGCGTCGTAGCTGCTCATGCCTGGCGTGACCAGCTGATCCACCACACGCTCCGCCTCCGCCCGGACCTCCTCTGTAATGTTCTGCCAGCTGCCGCTGCCGCCGGTGCCGCTGCCGGAGCTGTTGGTCATGAGATAGATCACGCCGATGCTCTTGGCCTGCTGGCCGGCGTGCTGGCGGCTGCTGATGACAGAGATGCCGAAGGGGTTCTCCCCGTCTATGTCTGCGATCTCCCTGGCCATGGCCAAGAGCTGGTCGCTCTCAATGTGGTAGGGGGCCACGTCAATCTCGATTGTTCGTTCCAGGAAGCCGTTGAGGATGACCGCCCTGGCGGCCTCCAGATTAGACAGGGTCAAGTTCTCCCCGCCGGTCTGCTCAGTCTGGCCCGTCTGCCCGGTCTGGCCCGTCTGCCCCATCTGTTTCCACAGGCAATAGACTACATCGGCCCGGGAGCAGGCTCCCTTGGCGGTAAAGGCCAGCCCATCTGTGAGGCCGTTCTCGCCAGCCCAGCGCACCGCTGCCGCCGACCAGTCGGCATCGGCCTGCTCCTCCCCGGCTGCCCGGCTGAGGAAGGTAAAAATCTGATCGTAGGACAAGATCTCCTCCGGCCCGAACCGGCTTTCACTGACACCGCCGGTGATCCCCTGCTCCGCCGCCCACAGCACCGGGGTGTAGTACCACAGGCCGGGGTCGGCCACGTCCGTGAAGGGGGATGCATCCATGCCGGCCGCCGGCTCCCCGGCTGCCCGCCACAGGAAGGTCACCGCCTGGGCCCGTGTCACTGGCGCATCCGGGGAGAAGCTGCCGGCGCTGGTGCCTCCGGTGATCCCCTCCTCCGCCGCCCAGGCCACCGCCTGGGCGTAGTAGTCCACCGCCCGTACGTCGGCAAAGCCGTGGAAGGGGACGCCGGCCGTGGCGCCGTCCCCGGCCATCCTGGTGCCGAATGCCTGGTCGAAGCTGTACATCAGGGCTTGGGCGTCCACAGTAATGCTCCTGCCGTCAGTGGTATCGTACTGGGCCACGAAGGTATAGCCCGCAGGGTAGGTGGCGTTGTTGACGACGGCACAGTCAAAATAGATATCCACCACCAGGTTGGCCGGGATGACCATACCGTCCAGCTTCTGGATGCTCTTTTTCAGCGTGGGCGTATAGGTAGCGCCGGTGTAGACCAGCACATTCCCCTCCTCCGGCCAGGAAAACACCTTGTCGTTGCGCACATTGGCAAAGTTGATCATGGCGTCATAGGGGTCCAGGTTCAGCTCGTCCCCACGGGCCCCGTTGGCCTCCACCCCGCCCGCAGCCTCCGCAGCCGGGAGTAGTCCTGCCGTCACTGCCGCGGCCAGCAGGAGGGATGCCAGCCGTTTGCACTTACGCCCCATTTTCCCATTCTCCTTCCCGTTTTCCGTCATCTTCGCCGAATTTGTCTGCATCGTTGCAGGTATGCAGCGCCATCACGCCGGCTTTACATATATATTATAGGGCAGCCGCCGGAAAACGGCAAGCATCTATCCCCGCCGGACGCCCCGTACAGGGAGTATAAGCGGACGCCCCCAGAGAGGCTCACGCCGGTTCTCTGGGGGCGTTTTCTCTGTTTGGCGCCTCTACCCTTCAACGCGCACAGGCGCCGGCCCCGGCGGGGCGGGCAGCCTGTCCTCGCTCACTGCGCAGACATTCCCTTCGCCTCCTGCTGGCTCAACCCGCCGAAGTGGGTGCGGATATGTTCAAACAGCTGTGTGGAGGCAAAGGAGTGATAGCACTCCTTGCGCCGGATGATGGCGATATCCCACTGGATGCTGGGCTCCAGCGGTACGGTGGCCAGCTCGTCACACATGTTATGGAGGATCAGGGGCAGGGGGAGCAGGGCGATGCACTGCCGCCGGGCCACCATTTTAAAGGAGAACCCCGGCATCAGGCTCTTGTAGGCCAGACGCGGCACAAAGCCCTCCCGCTCACACATCTGGACAAAGGT
The DNA here is from genome assembly GCA_944385585.1 of uncultured Flavonifractor sp. GTDB lineage: Bacteria > Bacillota > Clostridia > Oscillospirales > Oscillospiraceae > Flavonifractor. The sequence continues at coordinate 107,205 of CALWXU010000001.1, read as the reverse complement.
ATCGTGAAGGGTCGCCGTCTCGCTGAAGGTCAAAATCGTCTCGTCCTGCAGGTCGCGGATCTGCACGCTGGACAGCTTTGCAAAGGGGTGGTCCTTCCACACCACCAGCTGGCACACGTCCCTGACCAGCAGGTGGCTCTCAAAACGGTTGGGCTCGTCCACCGGGAGCATCACCAGCCCCAGGTCCGACTTCCCGGCGTTCACCGATTCCGCCACCAGCTTGGACCCCTCCTCCACCACGCTGATGTCAATGCCGGGAAAGCTCTTGTGGAAGCTGGTAAACAGCGGCACAAAATACATGTCCAGCAGCACGCCGGGGATATTCAGCCGCACCTGACCGGTCCTGGCCGAGCGCACGTCCTCCATGGCCTGGAAAATGGAGTCATAAGGGAGTGTGGACTATGCCAAAAGTCCTGACAGCGCGCGAGGTCGTGCGCCAGTGTATTCACGACGGGGACACCATCACGTTCGGCGGCTTCGCCAGCGGCCTGATGCATCCGGAGCATATCCTCCGGGCGCTGGAGGAGGCGGCGCTGGCCGGAGAGGGCCCCAAGGGCCTGACTGTGGTGTACGCCTCCGGACAGGGCGACAGCGACAGCCGGGGCCTGAACCACCTGGGTGTGGAGGGGCTCTGCTCCAAGGTTATCGGCGGCCACTGGGGCCTGGCCCCCAAGCTGGGCAAGCTCTGTGCCGAGAACAAGCTGGCCGGCTATAACCTGCCCCAGGGCACCATCGCCCAGCTCTTCCGGGATATTGCCGCCGGACGGCCCGGCGTGCTCACGCACGTTGGCCTGGGCACCTTCGTAGACCCCCGTCTGGAGGGCGGCAAGCTCAACCAGGCCGCCCACGAGGCCGGCGACGTGGTCAAGGTCGTGGAATTTGAGGGCGAGGAGAAGCTGTTCTACCCCGCGTTCCCCATCCAGGTGGCCGTCATCCGGGCCAGCTATGCCGATACCAAGGGCAACTGCACCTTCCAGCGGGAGGGCGTGTACGCAGAGGCCCTGGCCCAGGCTCAGGCCGCCCGGAACTCCGGCGGAGTGGTGATCGTCCAGGTAGAGCGCATTGTGGAGTACGGCTCCCTGGATACCCGGCTGGTGCGCCTGCCCGGCATCTACGTAGACGTGCTGGTGGAGTCCCCGCCGGAGGACCACATGCAGACCTTCGGCACCCAGTACAATCCCGCCTTCTCCGGCGAGACGCGGGTGCCTCTGCACTCCCTCTCCCCCCTGCCCATGGGCGAGCGGAAGATCATTGCCCGCCGGGCCGCCATGGAGCTGGTCCCCCACGCGGTGACCAACCTGGGCATCGGCATGCCGGAGGGCGTGGCCGCCGTGGCGGCCGAGGAGGGCCTGGAGGGCATGGTGCTGACCACCGAGGTGGGCGCCATCGGCGGCGTCCCCGCCGGCGGCAAGGACTTCGGCGCGGCCACCAATGCCGACTGTATCCTGGACCAGCCCGCCCAGTTTGACTTCTACGACGGCGGCGGCCTGGACGTGGCCTTCCTGGGCCTGGCCCAGATGGACACGGCGGGCAACATCAACGTCTCCAAGTTCGGCCCCAAGATCGCCGGCTGCGGCGGCTTCATCAACATCACCCAGAACGCCAAGAAGGTGGTCTACTGCGGCACCTTCACCGCCGGCGGGCTGAAGGTGGCGGTGGAGGACGGCAGGCTGGTCATCCAGCAGGAGGGCAAGGTGCGCAAGCTCCTGTCCCAGGTGGAGCAGGTCACCTTCTCCGGCGAGTACGCCGCCAAGCACGGCCAGCATGTGCTCTACGTCACCGAGCGCGCCGTGTTTACGCTCACCCCCGAGGGTGTGGAGCTGACCGAGATCGCCCCTGGCGTGGATCTGCAGAAGGACGTCCTGGACCAGATGGACTTCGAGCCCATTGTCAAAGACGTGAAGCTGATGGACGAGCGCATCTTCCGTCCCGAGCCCATGGGACTCACCCTGTCCTGACTCTGAGAGAGGAATGAAATATTTAGAGGAGGAATCTGAATGTCACTATCCCTGATCGGAATCATCCTGGGCCTGGTTCTGCTGATGTTCCTGGCCTACCGGGGCTACTCCATCATCTGGGTCGCCCCCGTCTGCGCCGTGGTGGTGGCCGTACTCAGCGGCTACGCCATCCTGGACGCCTACATCGGCGACTATATGGTCGGCATGGCCGACTACGTGCTCCAGTGGTTCCCCGCCTTCTTCCTGGGCGCGGTGTACGGCAAGGTCATGGACATGACCGGCTCCGCCCGCAGCCTGGGCAACGCGCTGGTGAACCTCATCGGCTCCCGCTTCGCGGTGGCCGCGGTGGTAATCCCCTGCCTGCTGATGACCTATGGCGGCATCTCCCTGTTCGTGGTGGTGTTCGTCATCTATCCCATGGGCTACTCCATCTACCGGGCCGCTGACCTGCCCCGCACCCTGCTGCCCGGCGCCATCGCCACCGGCGCCTTCGGCATCACCATGACCGCCGTGCCCGGCACCCCCCAGATCCAGAACCTGATCCCCACGGATTACTACGGCACCGACGCCATGGCCGCTCTCCCCCTGTCCATCGTGGCCTGTGTGGTCATGCTGGTGCCCGCCTACCTCTATCTGGAGTGGCGCGCCCGGCAGGCCCGCCGCAAGGGACTCCACTTCATCCCCGACCCCAAGCATAAGGAGGTGGATCACGACTCCAAGAATCTGCCCTCCTGGCACTGGGTTACCGGCATCGTCCCCCTGGTGGTCGTGGTCCTGATGCTCAACCTGTTCCCCAAGCTGCTGGAGCGGTACGGCGGCATCGCCCTGGAGTCCAACCAGTCCATCGTCATCGCCCTGGTGTGCGGCATCCTCGTGGCCTGCCTGATGAACCTGAACCAGGCCAAGACCCTGCTGCCCGCCATCAACGAGGGCGCCAACGGCTCCATGGGCGCCATCATGAACACCGCCTGCGCGGTGGGCTTCGGCTCCGTGGTCAAGGTGGTCCCCGGCTTCGCCACCCTCACCAACCTGGCCCTGAACATGCCCGGCTCCATCCTGTTCTCTGAGGCCATCGCCGTCAACCTGCTGGCCGGCGCCACGGGCTCCGCCTCCGGCGGCATGTCCATCGCCCTGTCCGCCCTGGGCCCCCAGTACGCCGAGATGGCCGCCGGCAACACCGCTGCCCTGGAGGCCCTGCACCGCATCGCCTCTATCTCCTCCGGCGGCCTGGACACCCTGCCCCACAACGGCGCGGTGCTCACCCTGCTGGCCGTGTCCAACTGCACCCACAAGGAGTCCTATATCGACATCTGCGTCACCACCTGTATCATCCCGCTGGTGGCCTCTCTGGTTCTCGCCCTGATTTGGGGCCTGTTTATCTGATTGATCTGCCTATTTGATCGACGCGATTCCCTGGACCATTATGAAAGGAGCATCCCTATGACGATCCAAGAGATGAAGGTGGGCGATTCCGCCAGCATGGCAAAGACCATTTCGGAGGCCGACGTCTACCTCTTCGCCGGCATCACCGGCGACCATAACCCGGCCCACGTCAATGAGCAGGCCTCCAGCCAGACCGCCTTCGGCGGGCGCATCGCCCACGGCATCCTCAGCGCCGGCCTGATCTCCGCCGTGCTGGCCATGAAGCTGCCCGGTCCCGGCACCATCTACCTGGGCCAGGAGCTGAAGTTCACCAAGCCCGTCCGCTTCGGCGATACCGTCACCGCCACCTGCACGGTGAGCGAGCTGATCCCCGAGAAGAACATCGCCAAGCTGGACACCACCTGCACCAACCAAAACGGCGAGGTGGTCATCAAGGGCATGGCCACGGTCATGCCGCCCAAGGAATAGGTTCTTCCCATACCTCCCCTTCACGCATCCCCCCGGCACCTTGTGCCGGGGGGATGCCGCATTCTGAGCCGGCTGTCCGGATGTTCCAGCCCCTCCCCCGGGGGAGCGAGAGAAGCTGTGTCAGGGCCTGTCAGGGCCAGGACGCAGCTTTTCGCAGTTTTATGCCCCTCTCCCAGCTGATCCGGCGGGGCTGCGCAGTCGCTCCAGCTTGGGCACCTCGCCTTCCGCCGCCCGCCGGGTCCCCCGCGTACCGGAGGTCGACGCCGTGCCCCGCCCGGGCCGGAAGCCCTCCGGCGTCGCGCCCAGCCGTCTCCCGATCAGATCCCGGCACAGCAGCTCAAAGGCATCGTCGGAGAGGGACTTAAAATCATACTCCATGGGTTCCCGCACCACTCTGTCCTCTCTATGCCGCTCCACGATGCCGGATCTGGCCGGGAAAGCCAGAAAAAGGGCATTCCCCCGGACTTGGATTATCCGGGGGAATGCCCGGGGCCGCAGGCCCGCGGCAGCGCGTGGGCCGACTCGGCCCATGGTTCGCCTGCCTGCTTCTGCGGATGGTCAGACTGCTCCGGCCGTTCCGGTGGCCTTGTCCAGCGCGGCCAGCAGGGTCTCCTGGTCAAAGGGCTTGTACAAAAAGCCCTTTGCGCCCACCTGCGACGCCTCCTCAATCGTATCGTCGTAGGCCAGCGAGGATACGACAATGATATTGGCGTTGGGGTCGGAGTCCAAAATGGCGCGGGCAGCCTCCAGGCCGTCCATTCCGGGCATCAGAATGTCCATGGTAACCACGTCCGGCTGTGTATTGCGATAGGCCTCGATGGCGGATTCGCCGTCACAGCAGTAGGAGACCACCTCGTAATCACTTCCCTCCAGAAGTTTCAGCATCTCCAGGTGCACCATTCGGGAGTCGTCCACGATCATCACTTTTTTAGGCATCATGCTGTCCGCCTCTCTCCTTAAATTTCGGTTTTGTTCCGCGCATCCGATGATGCGCCGGTGTGCTGGACGATCTGAATGCGCTCGTCCTTATCTCCGCTGTAATTCAGTGCAAATTGCCACTCTTGCTCCCGCGGAAGCTGCCTCCCCCCGCTGAATCGGGGTATGCGGAACCGATACGAGACTTTTGTGACATGAAACAGCTCCACAGCCACGTGCCCGCACAGCACGTTGAAAAACTCTTTCGCCGCATCCTCCAGATCCGCTGGAGCGATCTGCTCCTGCCCCATCATATGCTGCGTCAGATGGGTGAAGGCCGCGGCATTGGCGCACAGCGACAGGTTGACCGGGGTCTCCCCATCAAACGCCGTGTGGACCGTATAGAGCTCCCCCATGGGCGGAGAACCTCCCCGCAGCAGGGTGATCCCGCCCACGCGGGGCATGACGTCCCGCATGGCATGGTCCACAACGCTTTGAAGCACTTCCTGGGTCAGTGGTGCTGCCATTCCTCTCCCTCCTTTCGTCGGAAATCCGTCACAGCCTAGAAAAAGCGGACTTCGCCGTTCCGCAGACCCGCGGTACAGAATCGCATCTCATCCTTTACCGCCAGATTCCGGCTTCCAATGAGAAGGATGGTACCCGGGAAAACGGTCTCGGCGGTCAGCTGGCTGCTCAGGTTCTCCGCCGCCTCTCCCGTTTCCCCGCTGTGGTCCAGGGATTTTTTGAATTTTTCCAGCTTCATCCGGCTGATCGTCGTCTTGAGCCGTAAATCGGACAGCCGCTTCTGCTTGGCTGGGCTCTCCGGCTGCCGCTCTATCTTGGCCCAGTCCCGCTCCATGTCCTGGAGCTCCCGCAGGACCTCCTCCCGCTCGACGTCCTCGCAGGGGTGGCCGCCCAGGGTGATCTCTGTGCGGATTTCCGACCGGGCCCCCACGCTGACGGCCCGGATGCTGCCGCCGGCCCGGATGCGGCCTCCCACGATGGAGCCGTGGCCGGTGGTCACCTGGAGGGAGCCGTCGCAGTATATGTTGCAGCTGATCACGCAGTCGCTGTTCAGATCCCCCTTGGCATATACGTCGCAGCTCTCCAGATACCTGGCGTAGATGTTCTGGTGGGAGCGGATGACGGCCCTCCCGTTGCCCTGTACGCCTCCGCGCACAATCAGGTCGCCGCCGGCCTCCACCGAGGTGTCCTCGATCACCCCGTCCACCGTGACGCTGCCCATGGCCCGCACGGTAAAGCCGCTGCGCACGTCCCCGTGGATGTGGATGTCCCCCAGGTGGTTCAGATTGCCCGTGGAGAAATCCACATCGCCGAATATGTCCAGAATGGTGCGGATTTCAAAGCCCCGCCCGGTGAACTGCACATGCCCGCTCATCAGCGCCACCAGGGCCCGGCCGTCCTCGGACAGCGCCGTGTTGCGCCCCTTGGGCACCTCCGGCGTCTTTCCGCTTCTGGCGGGGATGTCCTCCCCTCGCACGGTCTTGCCGGGCGTCCCCTCTGAGGGCGGGGTGATCCGGCAGATCACATCTCCCTTGTTTACATTCTGCACCAGATTCAGCGCAGTGTAGTCCACCTGGTTCTGCTCGTTCACCACATACTTCCGCTCTGCCGTGCGTGGGAAAAGCTCCTCTACATAGCCGTCCTTCCCGTGGACCGGCAGGCGCCCCCGTGCGACCATCCGGAGGCTGAAATAGCAGTCCCGCTGATCCGGCAGCCGCTCCAGCAGCTCCCGGTCCACCCCAAAGCTGATGCGCTCCCGCTCCAGGGCCTCAGAGAGCATCTTCTGGTTCAGCGCCCGCCCGCTGCCGCCTGGCGGATAGACAATGACCCAGGCGGAGAGCTGGTCCCTCGGGACATAGACCACCACCTCGGCGTCCTCACTGTGGAGCGGCTCCCTCCACCCTCCGGGGAGGACCCGCTCCAACCGCTTTGCAGCGGCCGCCTCCAGCTGCTTCTCAAGCTGATACAGCTCCCGCCCCATGTTTTCCGGGGGTATGACTGGCGTCTCCGTGTCCGGCAGGGTCAGGGAGAGCCGGGGCACCTGCGGGCTTCCGGTCTCCTCCTGCCACAGCTCCCACAGCCGCATCAGGGGATGCTCCGGCGGGAGCTCCAGCTCCGTCGTGGGCCTGGCTGCTTCCGGATGGGCAGGGGCAGCTTCTGCGCTCGGCTTCTCCTGGGCAGGCTCCGCAGGTTGGCTTTGCTGCCGCCCCTTTCCGCGCATCCAGGAGAACAAGCCTCCGTTCTTCATGATACCAGCCCCTCTACCATAAGTTTGAATCAAGGATTCCCTGCTGTCAAACGGCCTGAAAGCACATTGACGCCTGCTTCCGAAACGGAATCAGGCGTCAACGGTTCCCGCACAGGAGGTCGAGAAACTCCCGCCTGCCGTATCAACAATGTTATGCTGTAGTCCTTTTCCCGCGCATGCGGTCCGGCCCCAGGCCTCTGCCGCGGCGGCGGCGCATTACTGCTTGGCGTGGTCGGCCTGTTCCGGCTCCCCCTCCTGCGGGGCCACAATCTGGTCCGGCTCCGGGCTGGTGATCTCGCTCCAAATCCGGTTGACCTCCTCCATACAGTTGAAGTACAGGCTGGTCAGCAGATTGGTGGGAATCCCCAGGCCCTGGGCCAGCTCGTCGATGTGCTTCCAATCGGCCCGCTCGTAGCAGACGGCCAGATCGTAGAGCATCCCGCACCGGCCGCTGTGGTGGAGCAGCGCCTCCTTTACCTCGTTCCGCAGGGGAATCTGGCTCAGGATCTCCTCCATGGGGGCGTCAATCAGATAGTTCAGCGTGGACAGCATCCCCATCAGGTAGGCGTCCGACCGGGACATGGGCATATCCTTGGCGTAATTCATCAGCCTGCTGCAGAAGCTGGCCCGCATGAAGGACATGTGCAGGAATTCCTCCGTGCCCTCCTCCATCTGGTTCTCCGCGTTGCTGGCGCTGAGAAGGAACACCCACTGCTTGAGCTCGTTGAGGCCCATGGTCATGATGGCCTGCCGCACGGTGGTGACCTGGTGGCGCATGGCGAAGTAACAGGAGTTGGCCATTTTCAGCAGGGAGTAGGTCATGGTGGCGTCCACGGAGATGATCTGCTCGATCTCCTCCACATCCGGCTCATCCCGGGTCACCGCCACCATCAGGCGGAAGAAATTGCTCTGGAGATAGCCGCTGCTGTGGGTCTTGGTGGTCAGCTTTTCCGCCACGTGGGTGCCCTGGAGGGCGTCCACCCCCAGCTTCAGGGCCTTCTGGTAGTCCTCCTCCGTCTCAATGTCTGTGGCGATGCACTGCTTCCCCATGCTGTGGGCGATCTCGATGATGTTCTTCATGGTCAGCTCCGGCGTGGTGGCCGCGTTGAGCTTGATGTAGTCGATTTCGTCCAGAATCCCCAGGTAGCGGGGGGCGAACTGGAACTCGTTCACCGCGACCTTGTACCCGTCCTTGGCGTACTGCTGGATCATGTGCATGGCCAGGGGGTGGATAATCACGCTGTCGTCGATCTGGATGACCAGCTCGGTTTTGTCAAACAGCCGGGGGGTCTTTTTCATCAGCAGGGTGGTGGTGAAGGTCATGAAGTTGAGTGAGCCCCGCAGCAGCTTATCGGTGTTCATGGTGAGGAAGTTGTAGATGGTGTCCGCCGCGGCGAAGTCGTTGGACGGCACGCCCTTCTCCTCCCCGCCTCCAAACGCCTGGTTCTCCCCATGGTACTGGATCTCATGGCCGATGATCTTATTGCTTCTGTCCTTGATGGGCTGGCGCACAATGTATTTGCTGCTCATATCGCTCCCCCATTTCTGCCTCTGCTGTCCTTGTCCTTCAGAAGCTGGTCCAGAATCCCGATGAGGTGGCCGATCTCCGGCTTGCTCAACTGCTCATCCGCACCCACTTCCTTGCCCTTGCGGCGCATCTCCTCGGTGATCAGAGAGGAGAAGATCACCACGGGGATGCGCTTGAGGCGGCTGTCCTCCTTGATCAGCTTGGTCAGATGGTGGCCGTCCATCTGCGGCATTTCCAGGTCTGTAATGACCAGGGCGACCTGGTCGTCCAGGTTCTCCTCCTCCCGCAGGGGGGACAGCGCTTCCCACAGCTCCGCCCCATTGGGGAACATGTTCAGGTTGGTGTAGCCCGCCCGGGTCAGCGCCTCCCGGATCATCTGGGTCAGCAGGATGGAGTCCTCCGCCACCCAGATGGGCTGGTCGCTGCGCTTGCGCTCCCCCAGCTCGTCAATTTCGCTCATCTGAATGCTGGTCTGAGGGGCGATATCCGCGGTGATCTTCTCAAAGTCCAGGATGGTCACCAGGTCGTCCCCGCACTGGGCGATGCCGGTGGCCACGCCCTCCGCCCCGCCGGAGACCGTGCTGTCCGGCTTCTGGATATCCCGCCAGGAGATGCGGCTGATCCCCACCACGGTATGGACCCGGAAGGCAATGAAGATCTTATTGAAGTTGGTGATGATGAAGAGGTCCTTCTCCCCCTTGGGGCCGTCGTCCCCGTTCAGGTACCTGGGGAGATCCACCACCGTGATCACCGTGTCCCGGGGCTTGAAGATGCCCTCCACAGCCGGGTGGGAGTGGGGCATGGGCCGCACCGGCGCGGACATCATGATCTCCCGCACCTTTGCCACATTGATCCCATAAAGGTTCCCGTCAATGGTAAACTCCATGATCTCGATCTCATTTGTCCCAGTTTCCAGCAGAATCCCGTTGTCGCTGTACTCCATCTCTCTAACCTCCTTCGCTTGTTCTTCTCAGAAAATAACCTCCGGCTTGCCGTAGCTGCGCACGCAGCACTGCCCGGTGGCCGCGTCAAACAGGAGGGTGCGGGCAGTGGTGCCGCCCACGTCCTCTTTCAGCAGCTTGATCCCCTCCCGCCTGAGGGTCATGTGGACGCTCTCGATGTTCCGCTGCCCGATATTGCCCAGGCTCCCGCCCCCGCCGACGTCGAACATGCGCGCGCCGCCGGCGATCTTGGCCGTCAGCCGGGATTTGGACGCCCCGCGGCGCTCCATCTCCCGCAGCGTCTCCCGGATGCCGGTATCGGCGTATTTCAGCGGGGACTTCCGCCCCGTCTCCATATTCAGGGGCAGCATGATGTGGATCAGCGCCGCCAGGCGGATGGCCGGGTCATACAGGCAGATTCCGATGCAGGAGCCCAGGGCGTAGGTCACCAGCATCCCCATACCCTTGGCCATCTTCATATCCGCGATCCCCACAACCAGCTTGTCATCCATCCAAAACACCCAGCTTTTTCAGCAAAAAGTTCAGCGAACGAATATCCGGAGAAAGCAGCAGGCGGCAGGGCACCGTCCGCTCCCCGCAGATGAAGTTGCTTCCGATGGTCATGATGTAGTCGGACTGCCCGCCGAATTCCGCCATGGGCACCGCCAGGATCGCCCCCTGCATGTCCACGGCAAAGCCGGGCACGGACAGCTTGATGGTGATGCCGGCCAGGGAGGACAGGGCGTTGATGAAGGTGGAGATCATGATGTTGCCCACCTCTACCAGGGCCGAGCGGTCCAGCTCCTCCAATTCCTCATAGCCGGGCGTCTCCCGGCCGATCATCCGCTGAAGCACCAGATTCACAAACTCCAGCTGCTGTACCGACAGCATGATGCCGTTGATCTCGCCGCTCAGGCCCACCAGCACGCCGGCCGTGATGGCCTCCGGGCCGCCGATCCACTCAATGGCCTCGTTATAGCCCATGATGCGCACCTCCGGCAGGTCGATGCGCACCTCACAGCCCAGCATGGAGGACAGCGCGGTGGCCGCGTTGCCGGTGCCGATGCTTCCGATCTCCCGGATGGTGTCCAGCTCCAGGCCGTTGAGCTCGTCAAAATTCTTCACAGTGCCCCCTCCTAGCCGTTTGTCAGGTTGTTGATGGTGGTCTCCACCTCGTCTGCCGTGGTGACCATCTTCAGAACCAGGCTGTAGGAGCGCTGGGCCTCAATCACCTTGCTCAACTCCTCACCCAGATCCACATTGGCGGTCTCCAGGTAGCCGCGGAGCACCGGGGATGTGCCCACCCACACGCTGCCGTTCTTGTCCCCGGCCAGGAAGCGGCCGCTGCCCAGGTGCTGCAGGCCGTCCTTATACTGGAGGGTGAATACCCCCACCGGCTGCTCGGCGGTGGCGTCCTCCACCACGATGGGATAGCCGGCGGTGTCCAGCACCTGCCGTCCCTCCCCGTCCGTCAGGTAGTAGACCTCCTCCAGGTTGCCCGCCTCGTCGGCCACCTGATAGGAGGTGACGGTGAAGGAGCCGTCCCGGGTGTAGGAGACCTCCCCGGTCCCCGGGTTGTAGAGGGCGAAGAACCCCTCCCCCTGGATGGCATAATCCTGATCCCGGCGGGTCTCCTCCAGATGTGCGTCGGAGAAGTCCGTGGCGGTGGAGATCATCAGCGCGCCGGTCCCCCGGGGCAGCTGCTCCCCGTCGATGCCGTCCAGCATGCCGTACATCAGGGCCTCAAAGGCCGGCTTTTCCGCCTTATAGCCGTATGTATTCACGTTGGCGATGTTGTTGGCCTGCACATTCATGCGGTCCATCTGCTGCTGCGCACCCACAACAGCACTGTAAAATCCCTGCAGCATATCTTCGCGCCCTCCTTACATCTGCCCGATTTCCGTGGTGGCCCGGGTGAGCACACCGTTATACAGCTGCAGCAGCTGGGAGGCGCTCTGGAGGGCCCGCTGGGCCGTCATCATCTGGCTCAGCTCCTGGAGCATGTCCACGTTGGAGCTCTCCACCCACTGCCAGCGGACCAGGGCGGCGCCGTTGGGCGCGGCCGCCTGGCCGCCGGCCCCGAACAGGCCGCTCTCATTCTTCACCAGCTGGCCGTTGTCCGCGAAGGTGAATACCCCCACCTGCCCCAGGTAGTAGTTCCCCTCCGCCGTATAGATCCGCCCGGCCTCATCGGCCCGGATCAGGTCGGTAGACAGCCAGATGGGCTGCCCGTCCGGTCCCAGCACCCGGCCGTGGTCAGGCAGGTAGAGGTATCCCTCATTGTCCAGGGAAAAGCTGCCCCCCCGGGTGTACTCCACCCCGTTGTCGGTCTGGATGGCGAAAAAGCCCTCCCCCTCGATGGCAAAGTCCAGGTTCAGGCCGGTTTCCTCCAATATCCCCTGGGTATAGTCCACGTAGAGCTGGTCGGGGGCCAGGATGTAGCTCTCCTGGCCGATCACCTCCGCGCCTCCCCGGTACTTGTTGCCCACACGGGAGATGAGCACCTCCTGGAAGGTGCTGTCCGTATAGGTCTCCGCCTTGTAGCCGGCGGTGGACAGGTTCGTCATGTTATTGGCGATCACATCCAGACGGCGGCCCTGGGATAAGATCCCCGAGGTCAAATTGTAAAAGCCCTTCGTCATGTCTGCACGCTCCTTTTCATGTCTCCATGTACTGCTTCATAAATTCCTGAAGCTGTCGGATGGCGCGGCTGTGGATCTGGGAGACCCGGGGCGCGCTCACCCCCAGCACCTGGGCGATCTCTTTCATGGTCAGCTCCTTCTCATAGTAGAGGGAGAGCACCATCTGCTCGTTGGGCCGCAGGGCCGCAATCCCATCCGCCAGCCTGGCGTGGAGCTCCTTCTGCTGGTACTCCTCCTCCGGCTGGTTCTCCGCCTGGCTGGGCAGGGGCGCACGCCCCGCCCCGGAGCCGTAGCTGTCCAGCAGGGCCTCAAAGGAGATCAGGTTGGAGGCGGCCGTCTCCGCCAATATGGCCTCGTATGTCTCCCGGTCCAGCCCCAGGTACTCGGCCAGCTCCCGGTCGCTGGGGGTGTGGCCCAGCTGGAGGGACAGCTCCTCGGAGGCGCGGCTCAACCGCGCCGATTTCTGCCGCACCTGCCGGGGGATCCAGTCCTGCTTACGGGCCAGATCCACCACCATCCCCCGCAGGCGCTTGGCAATGTAAGTTTCAAACTTAACCCCCTTTTGGGGGTCGAATTTATCTACCGCGTTGAGCAGGACCAGGATCCCCTCCTGGATCACGTCGTCCATCTGGGCAAAGCCCTGGAACAGGCCGCAGGTCTGGGTGGCCACCCGGCGCAGCAGGCCGGTGTAGCGCAGCACCAGGGTCCATCGGGCGGCGTCACAGCCAGTCTCCTTATAGAGGGCCAGCAGCGCGGTGTTGTCCATCCCGTCCAGCTCCTGCTGGGTGTATGGCCCCGCCGTCCTGGCCCGGGCGTCCTCCGGAGCCCGGATGGAAGTCTCCATTTATACGCCCTCCTCCCTACGCGCGCTTCTCCTGGGGCTGAAGCACGATGTTGCCGATGGCCTGGATCTGGACGTTGCTGGTGACCTCGTTGAAGGAGAGCACCGTCACATCCGGATAGAACTGGGTGATCACCCGGCTGAGGTAGACCCGGATCACCGGGCTGGCCAGTACGATGGGGGTCTGGGACAGCTCGTTGAACTTGCCGCGCAGCTCCCCCAGCTGGGAGATGATCTGCTGCACCACGTCCGGCCCCAGGGACAGGTAAACCCCGTGCTCGTTCTTGGTCAGCGCGCCCAGCACCTTCTTCTCCAGCTCCGCGTCCAGGGTCACCACCCGCAGCTGGCCGTTTTCGCAGAACCTGCGGGTGATGGTGCGGCTCAGGGCGGTGCGCACCTGCTCGGTGATCATATCCAGATCCCGGGTGGTGGCGCTGGCCTCCGTGACCGCCTCCAGGATGGTGGCCAGATCCCGGATGGGCACCCCCTCCTTCAGCAGGCTCTTGAGCAGCTTCTCCAGGTTGGCGTAGGTGATCACATTGGGCACCACGTCGGCCACCAGCTCCGGCTCGGTCTTTTTCAGGTTCTCCACCAGCTGGATGGTCTCCGCGCGGTTGAGCAGCTCGTAGGCGTGCTGCCGGATGGTCTCCGACAGGTGGGTCAGCATCACGGTCAGGGGGGTGATGACCGTGTAGCCGTAGATCTCCGCCATCTCCTTGTTCTCCGGCAGAATCCACCGGGAGGGGATGCCGTAGGCCGGCTCCACCGTCTCGATGCCGTCGATCTCCCCGGCGGGGCTGGAGGGCTCCAGGGCCAGGTAGTAGTCCACCAGGATCTCGCCCCGGGCCACCTCCTCGCCGCGGATCTTGATGATGTACTGGTTGCTCCCCAGGGCCGCCCCGTCGTGGAGGCGGATGGAGGGGATGACAAAGCCCATGTCCTGGGCATACTGCCGGCGGAAGATCACGATGCGGCTGATCAGCTTGCCGCCGCTGGCCTCGTCCACCAGGGGGATCAGGCTGTAGCCAAACTCCATCTCAATGGGCTCCACCGCCAGCAGGGAGTAGACATTGTTGATATCCTTGTAGTATTCCGCCTCGCTGGGGGCCTGGAGAGCCGCCTCCTCCGGGGTGGGGGGCGCGGCCTCGTGGGCCTCCGGTTCCGGCAGGGCGGACATACGGCGGTCGCCGAGGTAGCCGCCCACAGTCAGGCCGCCGCCCACCAGCAGCAGGGGCACAGTGGGCGTGCCGGGAATAAAGGCCAGCAGGGCCAGGATGACGCCGGTGGCCAGGACCGCCCGGGGCTGGGCCTTGAACTGGTTGATCACGTCGACGCTCAGGCTGCCCTCCGACACGGAGCGGGTGACGATCATGCCCGTGGCGGTGGAGATCATCAGGGCGGGCAGCTGGGACACCAGGCCGTCGCCGATGGTGGCGATGGAGTAGGTGGTGAGCACTGTGTTCAGGTCGCCGCCGCCCTGCACCATGCCGATGATCAGGCCGGCCACGAAGTTGATCACCGTGATGATCAGCGACATGATGGCGTCGCCCTTGACGATCTTGGTGGCGCCGTCCATGGCGCCGTAGAAGTCGGCCTCCCGCTGGATTTTGCTGCGCCGCACCCGGGCCTCCTGCTCCGTGATCATGCCGGAGCTCAGGTCGGCGTCAATGGCCATCTGCTTGCCGGGCATGGCGTCCAGGGTGAAGCGGGCCGCCACCTCGGATACGCGCTCGGCGCCCTTGGTGATGACGATGAACTGCATCAGCACGATGATCAGGAAGATCAGGATGCCGATGACGATGTTCCCCTGGGTGATCAGGTTGCCGAAGGCGGCAATGACCACGCCGGCGTGTCCGTTGTTGGAGAGGATCAGGCGGGTGGAGGCCACGTTCAGGCCCAGCCGGAACAGGGTGGTGATGAGCAGCAGGGACGGGAAAATGGAGAACTCCAGCGTCTCCTTGATGTTCATGGTGATCATCAGGATCAGGATGGACAGGGCGATGTTGATGATGATCAGAATGTCCAGCATCCACGGGCGCAGGGGGATGAGCAGAAACAGGACCACCACCACGACCAGCAGCGATATTATGGAGTTGTTCAGGATGCGTCTCATAGGCTTGCCAGGTCTCCTGTCTCTGTTTGGCTTACTTCATGGTCCCATTCAGCCGGTAGAGGTACACCAGCACCTCCGCCACGGCGTTGTAGAACTCCGGCGGGATCTCCCGGTTGACCTCCGTGGAGGCGTAGAGGGCGCGGGCCAGGGGCACGTTCTCCACCACGGCGATCTTGTGCTCCTCCGCGATCTGGACAATGCGGGCGGCGATGAGATCCTGCCCCTTGGCCAGCACCACGGGAGCCTGGTCGCTGTCCGCGTGGTAGCGCAGGGCCACCGCGTAGTGGGTGGGGTTTCGGATGACCACGTCCGCGCCGGGCACCTGCTGCATCATCCGGGACTGGGCCATCTTCCGCTGGAGCTCCTTGATGCGGCCCTTGACCTGGGGGTCGCCCTCCATCTGCTTGAACTCCTCCTTGATCTCCTGCTTGGACATGCGCAGCTGGCGCTCATACTCCCACCACTGGTAGAAGATGTCCGCGCCGGCCAGCACCACAAAGGCGATGGAGATCTGCACCACCATCTGGAAGCCCTCCTGGAACAGGTGGGCCGCCGCGGTGGCCAGGTCGGTGTACAGGTACTTGGTGAAGCTGTCCACCACGCCCATGAGGAACTGGTAGATCAGATAGAGCAGGATGCCGATTTTCAGAAGGCCCTTCAGCGCCTCGATGATGCTGCGCAGGGAGAACAGCCGCTTGATGCCCTGCAGGGGGCTGATCCGGCTGAACTTGGGCTTGAGGGGCTCCGCCGACAGGAGCATCTTGGTCTGGAACAGGGTGGCCGCGATGCCGGCGACCAGCGCCACGGCCATGATCGGCCCGGCGGCGGTGACGAAGGTGAGCAGGACCTGGACCACCAGCTCGGACAGCTGTCCCGGCACCTCTCCGCCGGCGTCGCCGCCGACGGCCAGCCCCAGGCAGTAGCGGAGAAACCGGTAGAGCTGGTTCACCATCAGCCCCGCCGTCACATAGAGGGCAAAGAAGCTGGCCAGCAGCACCACCACCGACACGGCGTCGTTGCTGAAAAAGATATTGCCCTTCTTCCGTTCGTCTCTTCGCTTTTTTGGGGTTGCCTTTTCGGTTTTTGAGCTGTCCGCCAAGCCGGTTCACGCTCCCTTTGCGGCTACCCGGTCCCGCCCAGCACCTCCAGCATCCGGGTCAGCTCACCCAGCATATTGGATTCCAGCTCCAGCAGGAACTCATTCATCGGCATCAGGAATACAAAGAGCAGCAGCAGGCCGATGACCACCTTCAGCTCGATATTGATGACAAAGGCGTTGATCTGGGGGATCACCTTCATCAGGATGCCCATGCCCACCTCGCCCAGAAGCTCC
The DNA here is from genome assembly GCA_944385585.1 of uncultured Flavonifractor sp. Classification (GTDB taxonomy): domain Bacteria; phylum Bacillota; class Clostridia; order Oscillospirales; family Oscillospiraceae; genus Flavonifractor. The sequence continues at coordinate 90,811 of CALWXU010000001.1, read as the reverse complement.
GCGGCCAGGATGGGCATGGCCAGCTTCACCGCCAGCACCATGCAGGCGGCAAACAGCTCCACCATGCGGGCGGCCGCCGCCTCCCCCAGCATCGCGGTGCCGTAGGGCACCAGCTCCCCGGAGGTGAGCAGGATGCGCATCAGGGTGTAGTGGCCGTTCTCGGCAAAGAAGTCCAGCGCCAGCAGCACGTTGAGCAGCGAGCCTGTCACCGTCATGCTGGCCTGGCTGCTGGCGTCGTAGATCTGCGCCATGGTGATGCCCATCTGGGTGTCGATCACCTCGCCGCCCACCTGGACCACGGCAAAGACAAACCGCATGAGGAACCCCAGTACCAGGCCTATTCCCAGCTCCAGCAGGAGCGGCAGTGCCAGGGTGAGCACGCTGCCCGGCGGCGCGGGCGCGGCGTCGGTGATGCCGAACACAAACACCGACAGCACCAGGGTCAGCCCGGCCTTGGCCAGGGCGGGGAAGCTGCTGCGCCCATAGAGCGGGTTGAAGGCCACAAAGCCGGTCATGCGCATGAGAATCAGCTCAAAGAGGTAAAGACCAGACCAGTTCATCTCCGCCACCGGTCCTCACATCAGGGTAAACAGATACCGGCTGAAATCCAGCAGGGTCTCCAGCATCCAGCTGCCCCCTATCAGCAGCACCAGCACCACCACAATCAGCTTGAGGATGAAGGACAGGGACTGCTCGTGGATCTGGGTGACCGCCTGGAAGATGGCCACCAGGATGCCCACCAGCATGCTGAGAAGGAGGATGGGCGCGCTCAGACGCAGGGCAACCCCCACGGCCTCCCGCATAATATCCGCCACTTCCAATGCGTTTTACCCTCCTGTCTACCGGAACCCCTGGACCAGGGTGGAAAAGAGCAGCTCCCACCCGTTCAGCGCGATAAACAGCAGCAGCTTGAACGGCATGGAGATCATGGACGGCGGGAGCATGATCATGCCCATGGCCATGAGGGTGGAGGCCACCACCACGTCGATGAGCACAAAGGGGATGTACAGATAGAAGCCGATGATGAACGCCCGCTTAAGCTCGCTGGTCATGAAGGCTGGGACCAGGATGCGCAGGGGCAGCTCCGCCGCTCCCGCGGCGTCCGCCGGGGTGTCCACCCCGGCCAGATCGCAGAACAGCTGGAGGGAGCTTTGCTCCATCTGGTCGATCATGAAGTCCTTCAGGGGCACCTCCGCCCGGGCGAGGAACTCCTCCTGGGAGATCTCCTCCGCCACATAGGGCTCATAGGCGGTGGTCTGGATCTGGGTGATCACCGGCGACATGGTGAAGAGGGTGAGGAACAGGGCCAGCCCGATGAGCACCATGTTGGGCGGGTTCTGCTGCAGGCCCAGGGCCGTGCGCAGGAAGGAGAAGGTGATGATATACCGGGTGAAGGAGGTCATCATGATGATGGCCGAGGGCAGCAGGGTCACCAGGGTCAGCAGGAGGATGATCTGCAGGCTCTGGACGTTCTCCCCATTTACATTGATCAGCGCGTCCATGCTTATGACCTCCCCTGCCGGTTCCGCTGCTCCAGGACTTTTTTCAGGGCCTCCTGGAACCCCATCTTCTCCCCCGGCTCCGCGGCGGGGGCGGCCAGCCTGCGGAGGTTCTCCGCCTCCTCGGCGGAGAGCTTATCCAGCAGGGTCACGCCGCCCTGGGCCGCGCCCAGCAGGTAGCACTGCTCCCCCACCTGGACCAGGAGCACTCTCTGCTCCCGCCCCACCGGCAGCTGGGCCAGCAGCTTCACGGGCTTATCTTTAGACAGGCCCAGGGGGGCGCCGCCAGACATGCGTCCAGCCACAAAGCGGGTGAAGAGCCAGGCCAGGACCAGGACGGCCGCCACCACCACCAGCGCCCAGATCAGCTGGAGCACCTCCCCGTCAAACATGGTCAGGGATTCCCCAGAATGGAGTTCACGGTTTTCATCAGCCGGTCGTCCTTGAAGGGCTTGACGATGAAGTCCTTGATGCCGGCCTGGACAGCCTCCACCACCATGGCCTCCTGGCCCATGGCGGAGCACATCACCACATTGGCGTTCCCGTCCTTGGCGCGGATGGCCTTCAGGGCCTCCAGGCCGTCCATGTTGGGCATGGTGATGTCCATGAGCACCAGGTCGGGGTTGAGCTCAAAGTACTTGTCCACAGCGTCCTTGCCGTCCACGGCCTCGTAGATGTCTGTGTACCCGTTCTTGGTCAGGGTGTCCCGGATGACCTTGCGCATAAACGCGGCGTCGTCAACAACCAAAATCTTAGCCATAGCCTTTTTCATCCTTTTCTTATATCAGTTTCGTGTGAGACGGGGTTACTTGATCGGGGCAAGGTTCTGCAGGTCCGGCTTTTCCAGGACCTCCGTGATGCGCACGCCGAAGTTGTCGTCGATGACCACCACGTCGCCGCGGGCCACGCACAGGCCGTTGACAAAGACGTCCACCTGGTCGCCGGCCAGCTTGTCCAGCACCACCAGGGAGCCCTTGGCAAAGGTGAGGATGTCCTCCACCTTCCGCCGGGTGCGGCCGATCTCCACCGACACCTCCAGGGGCACCGACATAATCAGCTCCAGGTTCTGGGTCTGCTCCTTGTTCAGCTTGCCGTCCACGTCCAGCTCCGGCAGCTGGAGGGGCCGGGTGTTGATCACCCGCTGCTCCGGCTGGGGGGCATAGTAGACGGGCGCCGCAGGCTGGGCATATACCGGCTGCTGTATCGGGGCGGGCTCCGGCACAGGCTGGGGCGCCGGGGCTGGCTGGGGCTGGGGCGCCGGGGCCGCCGGCTGCTGTACCGGGGCGGGGGCCGGTTCCGGGGCCGGGGCGGGGGCCGCGGACATGCCGCCCATGAGCCGCTCGATCTCCTCCTGGCTCAACTTGCCGCCGCTGGCAGGCGCCGGAGCGGGTGCGGGCGCGGGCTCCGGCTGGGGCGCCGGGGCCGCCTCCATCTCCGCCATGCCGAAGCCCTTGAGCAGCTCCCGGGCCAAATCCGTGGGCATGACATTGACAAATTCACTCTGAAGGACGTTTTCAATGCCCAGCATGAAGTGGACCACCACCAGCTGGCCGTCCTTGGTGGCGAAATGTTCCCTTTTAAACGCGTCCAGATCGTCCAGCGTGAAGGACTGGGGGGTGGAGATGTTCACCGGCCGCCCCAGGAAGTCGGACAGGGCCGTGGAGGCCGCGCCCATCATCTGGTTCATGACCTCGCAGACCGCGCTGATGGTCATGTCGTTGAGCTCGAACTCCTCATCGGGGGTGGTGCTCCCCATGAGGATGTCCACGATCATCTTGACATCCTCCCGCTTGAGGAGCATGATGTTGCTGCCCTCCAGGCCGGAGACATATTTGATCTCCACGCCGATGGCGGGCTCCAGCTCACCCAGGCTGAATTCCTCCACAGGCATAACCGTGACCTTAGGCGTGGTGATATCAACACGGTGGTCCAGCATATTGGAAACCGCAGTGGCAGAGGAACCCAAGCTGATATTCATGATTTCGCCGATGGCGTCCAGCTGCATCGGAGTTAATACTGTCTGTTCCATGCGCTTATTTGTCCCTTCTTCCCTGATTGTGATAGGTCTCTCCAATTTTTACCGCCATCGTGTTATTCTGGGTGCCCAGCTTCCCGTCGAACCAGGGCTTCCCCCCCACGTAGAGGTAGATGGGCTCTGAGGCGGGATGGCCCAGGTCCAGCACATCCCCCACATTGAGGAAGTAGATGTCCTGGAGCTTGACCGTCGTCCGCCCCAGCTCGGCGGTGAGCTCCAGGGAGGAATCCCGGAGGATGTCCATGATCTCCCCGGAGTTGTCCTCCCCGCTGCCGCGCCCGGCCTGGTTCAGGGCGTTGATGCGGGCGAAGATATTGGTCAGCTTCATGCCCGGCAGGCAGATGCTCATGCGCCCCGACCCGTTGGCAAAGCGGATGCTGATGCCCACAATCACCACCGTCTCGTCCAGGCCGATGAGCTGCACCAGGGTGGGGTTGGTCTCCACCCGCCGCAGCGTAAAGTCCAGGTCGATGTAGTTCTCCCAGCTTCCGCCCAGGATGTGGATCATGTCGCGGACAATGCTCTCATAGAGCCGGAGCTCCAGGTCGGTGAAATTGTACCCGTCCGGGGTATGGACGGTGCCATCCCCCTCGCCGCCCATCAGGCGGTCCATCATGTTGAGCATCAGGGCAGTGGAGTAGTGGAACAGGACCGGGGTATCGTCGGTGGGCTCTCCGTCGGGGAGCTCGATATCGGCCAGGGCCAGCACGTCCCCCTCCGACAGGGCGTTGGAAAACTCGTAGTAGCGCTGCTCCTCCACCGATTCCACCTCGATCTCACAGGTGGTGTGCAGCAGGCCGTTGATTCTGGAATTGATGACCCGGGTATAGTTTTCAAAGATGCCGCTGATCATCTTCAGGCGGTCCTTGGTAAACTTGCGGGGGCTGTTGAAATCATATTTGCGGTATTTTTTCTCGGACTTTTTCTCCGCCGAAGCTGATAAATCCATCTCGCCGTTGCGAGCTGCATTCAGCAGGGCATCAATTTGGCTCTGAGATAAAACTTCCGCCATCTTCATCCCTCCTTGGCAGAGCAAAGTCCCGGATCAGGTGACCGGACGTTCTTACGTCCCATTCTCTACCGCCGAATTGGTTGTGGGGTCTGTACTGTCCGGGGCCGGGGCGGTGTAGCTGCCCGCCATATCCGCCTCGTCCCGCATGGTGTAATAGCGGGTGATCTCGTCCCCGACCTCGTCGGAGAGGTCCAGGCCGGTGATGATCAGCTCCACCCGCCGGTTCTGCGCCCGCTCCGCCGCGGTGTCGTTGGAGGCCACCGGCCGCCACTCGCCGTAGCCCACGCTGACCAGCCTGGCGGGGTCCACGATGTTCTTCTCCTGGAGATAGACCGTCACAATCGTGGCACGGTTGGACGAGAGGAACCGGTCCGCCGTCACGTCGTTGGGGCGGGTGGGGTCAGCCTGGGCGGTGTGGCCCAGGACGCGGATCTCGTTGATGGAGTCGCTGGCCTCTGACAGCGCCACCGCCACCTGGTCCAGCACCTGCTGGCCGTCCTGCCGGAGCTCATAGCTGTCCCCGTCAAAGAACACGGTGTCGTCAAAGGAGATGAACACATAGCCGCTGCCCCGGCCCAGGCTCACCCGGCCGGCCAGGTTGGACTGCTGGATCAGGTTCTCGATGGACTGGTAGAGCTCGTCCATCTGCTGGTCCACGTGCTCCTGGGTGACGGTGCTGCCGTCCGGCGGAACCTCCTGCTCGGTGCCCACCGCCACCACCGCGTCGGGGTTGAGGGCCTGCACCAGGGCAATCCACCGCTCCTGGTCGATCGTTGACATGGAGTAGAGCATGACGAAGAAGCACAGCAGAAGGGTCACCATGTCGCCGTAGGTGTCCATCCAGTTGGCGCCGCCGCTCCCGCTCTTTTTCTTTTTTAACATGGCCTTTGCCTCCTTGAAGCCGCGGCATCCTTACTTTCTCCGGCCGCGGCGCTTCCCTCTGCCCTCGCTGGCGGCGCCGGCGGCTGGGCCGCCCTCAATGTCGCGGAGCTGCTGGTTCATGAAGGTCATGAGCCGCTCGCGGAGGAACTTGGGATTCTCGCCGGACTGGATGGCCATGATGCCCTCCACGATGATCTGCCGGCAGAGGATCTCCTCCTCGTCCCGGGCGGTCAGGTTGGCGGCAATGGGGTTGAACACAACATGGGCCAGCAGGGAGCCGTAAAAGGTGGTAACCAGGGCCACCGCCATGTTGGGGCCCAGGGAGCTCATATCCGCGCCGTCCAGGTCCTTCAGCATGTTGATCAGGCCGATCAGGGTGCCGATCATGCCGAAGGCGGGGGCGGCGTTGGAACCCCGCTCGTACATGGCCACGACTTCCATGTGGCGGGCGGAGGTCTGTTCGATGTCATTTTCCAGGATGCTGCGCACCCGGTCGGGGTCGTTGGCGTCCACGATGAGCATGATCGCCTGCCGGAAGAAGGGGTCCGCCTGGTCCCGGGCCTTCTCCTCCAGGGCCAGCAGGCCGTTTTTCCGGGCGATCTGCGCCAGCTCGGTCAGCTGATCCACATAGGTCTGGGGATCGAAGGCGTTGGCGCGCAGCATGATCTTGAAGTGCTTGGGGAAGGATTTGGCCAGCTTGGGGTAGCAGGCGACCACCACCGCCAGGGTGCCGCCCAGCACGATCAGGATACTGGACAGGTCCACAAAGTTGGCCAGATAGTCCGGGTGGAAGCTGAAGGTGAGCGACTCCATGTCGAAGCCCACCACGATACCAAATATAGTAAAGAAAAATGCCAAGACCAGGCCGATCAAATATACAACGTTCATACGGATGTCCTCTCTCTCTGTTGATTCTCCAACAGGGCGGGCTTACCCCCGCCGGTCCACCACGGAGATCTCCCGGTGGATGTCCTGCACCTTGGCATTGTAATCGGCGATCTTCTGGATGATCTCCTCCACTGTGTCCTTGACCAGGTAGTAGTCGTGGTTCATCATGACCACCTTGCACTCGGGGATGAGCTCGATGCACTCGATCTGGTTGTGATTCACCAAAAACCGTTCGTTGTTCATCTTTCTCAGTTCGATCATAGTTCCCTCTCCCTTGGGCGGTCCCCCGCCCCCGGCAGAGCCGGGGGCGGGCCAGACCCGTCAGACAGTGTGTCAGCGCTTGATGTTGACCAGCTCCTCCAGCATGGAGTCGGTCACGGTGATGATGCGGGTATTGGCCTGATAGCCGCGCTGGTAGATGATCATGTTGGAAAACTCGGTGGCCAGGTCGGTGCCGGAGGCCTCCAGGAAGCCGGGCATCAGACCTACCTCGCTGTTGGCGGCAAGGGCGGAGTTGGGGTCGACATTCGCCCCACCGCCTCCGCCGCCATTGGGATCTTCAATCTGCCCGTTCATCAGATTTCCAGTAACAGAACTATTGGGGGCAAATACCCGGGCATCACCAGCAGCCTCCGCAGCGGTGTAGTAGGGGCCGTCGGTGTGGAGCAGGCCGTTGGGGTTGGCCACGGTGCCCAGGGCGAGATAGCCAACCACCACCGGGTCCCCGGTGTCCTTGTTGGTGCCGGTAATGCAGCCGTTCTCATCGATGCTGATATTCTCCAGGGTCACGCAGCCATCAACCGTGTCAACCGTAGCCGCTCCTGCATCATCCGGATAAATATTTCTGCCGTCCGCATCTACTCCAACATAAATCGCGTCATTTAGTGTGTTTGGATCTGTTGATTTCATGGGCAGACGGATGGGCACCAGGTCGGTACTTACCCCAGGCTCATCTGCGCCTCCCGGAACCAAATTGGGGTTATTCGGGTCTGGCGTTCCATTAGAAGCCATAAATCCGTACACCACATTGCCCGCGCCGTCCACCAGATAGCCGTCCGCGTCAAAGCGGAAGTCGCCCACCTTGCTGAAGGACAGGCTCTTGACCGCCTCCATGCTGTTGATATCCAGGTTTTTCGGCCCCACCAGGAAGAAGCCGTCGCCCTGGATGGCCACGTCCAGATTGTAGCCGGTGGACTCCAGGCTGCTGGTGGCCATGTCCAGGTCGATGGTGCCCACGCTGGTGCCGTAGCCGATCTGCCGGGGGTTGGTGCCGCCGGTGGCCTGGGTGCCCGCCGCGCCGGCGGACTGGGTGGAGTAGATGCTCTCCCGGAAGGTGACGCGGCCGGCCTTGTAGCCGTAGGTGTTCACGTTGGCCACGTTGTTGCCCACCACGTTCAGGGCGTCCATATGGGCCTTGAGGCCGGTAATCGCGGCGCTCATTGCTCCAGTCAGTGCCATGTGTATCAGTCTCCTTTGCTTGGGATGTTCTTTCTTATGTCAGCGCCGCCGGGGGTCCGTCAGTCGGGCGGCCCCCAGGGCATCCAAAATCGGTCCTGCCCTCTGTTCTGAGGGTCCATCTGAACAGTCCTGATACCCGCCCTTTTGGCGAAAATTCCGCCATACTGCCGAATTTTCATTTGAAATCCGCAAAGGATTCCTGCATGAAAATTCGTTGTCTGACAAAATTTTCACTCAAAATCTCGGGCATCCTGATTTCCAGATACACCCTCACAGGATCACGGCGCCATCAATGTTTGTGAATACGTTCTCCTTCATCTCGTCCTGCCGCATGGTGGTGATCACCCGGCTGTTGGGGACGTTGATGATGAAGGCCAAGCTGCGGTCCAGGGCCAGGATGTTGGTGGCGCCCTTGGCCTGGGCCTTCTCCACCGTGTCGGTGAGCCGGTCCAGCAGGGTGGGGGTCACCTCGATGCCCCGCTCCTCCGCCCGCGCGATGGCGTGCTTGGAAAAGGCCACGGTGCGGGCCTGCTCCTGCTCCAGCTTCTGCCGCAGCAGCTCGTCAAAGCCGCCGCTCTCCGGCCGGGCCTGGACGCCGCCCTGTCCCCCGGCGGGATAGCTCACGCCGCCAATGGGACGCATGGTCGTGGGGTCAAGCACCGTTTCCACCTCCTTGTCCCGTGGTGCTTGCCGCGGATGGGGTCACGGGGTCTCGCCGCCCTCCACGCCGCCGGCGTCTCCACCGTCTCCGGCGTCTCCGCCATCGCCGGTGTCTCCGCCCTCATCCGGGATCTCCGGCAGGGTGCCCACCGCCATGATGCTGTTCAGGGCGTACATCTCGCCGTCCACGAAAATCACGTGGGTGCCCTGATAGGTGCCGGTGCCGGTGACGGTGCCCACCACCTCGGTGATGTTGCCCTCCTCGTCGTACCTGCCCACGGTGACGGTCTTACCCACCAGGGAGGCCGCATAGCTCATGGTACTGGCGTCGGTCAGGTTCTCAATGCTGGTCTGCACCGTGGAGAGCATCTGCACCACGGACATCTGCACCAGCTGGTTGAGCATGTCGGAGGTGTCGGTGGCGTTGTCGATGGTCTGGTTCTGGAGCTGGACAATCATCAGCTGCATGAAGTCCGAAAAGTCGAGGCCCATGTCCTCCTCGCCCGTCCGGTTGATCTCCACACCCAGCTCCCGCTCCAGCGCGGCGATCTCCGAATCGGTCAAGCCGGTGCCGCCGGCAGTGCCGCTTCTGGAGTACTGGCTGAGGATGCTGTCAAGCCCCATGCTGTAATCGCTGCTCATTGGATTGTGCTTCCTCCTTTCCGAGGGGTTATTCCGCTGCTGTCTCCAGCAGGCCCAGCCGGAGCTGGCTCAGGAAGTCGTCGGTGTTCTGCTCCTCCCGGTGCTGCCGCTGGGGCTGGCTGTCGCCGCCCTGCTGCTGGCCGCCGTTCTGGTCGGGCTGCTTCCAGGGCTGCTGCTCGCTCTGCTGGGGCTGGGGAACCTCCACCCGCACCTCGCTCTGGGTGCTGCTCTGCAGCAGCAGGCCAAGGCTTCCGGAGTGGTCGTTGAGGAGCTTGGCCGCCTGCTCGCTCTCCGCCCGGAGCACGATGTGCAGCGCGCCGTCAGGGCTGCGGGTCATCTCCACCACCACGTTGCCCAGGTTTTCGGGGCTCAGCTTGAGCTCCAGCCGCTGGGCGCCGTCGGCCAGCGCCGTGTCCAGGGTATTGGCAAGCCGGTTGTCAAACTCGGGGGCCGCCGTGTCCAGCGTGGCGTTGTCGCCCACCTTCACAGGCATGTGCTCCACCTCGCGGAACAGGGGCCGCTGCCAGCTCTCCACCTGGGCCTCCGCCTGGGGCTCGCCGGTCTGCGCGCCGCCGTCAGGCTGGCTGTCCGTGTCGGCCTGGGCCTGGGTGTTCCGGCCGCTCTCCGCCTTGGGCGCCTCCTGCACCGCCGGCTCGGCCGGCGCGGGCTCCGCCGTCTCGGGGGTCTGGACCGTTGCCGTCTCCGGCTGCGCGGGGACCGCCTCCGCCTGGACGGGGGCCGCGGTCTGGACCGCCGCCTGCTCCGCCTGCACGGGCATGGCCGCCGCCTGCTCCACGGGCAGCTCCGCCACGGGGGCCGCCGGGGCCGCCTCACCCTCCGGCACAATCACCGCGGGCTGGACAACCTGTCCCTCCTCCGGGACCTCCGCCGCCATCTCCGGCGCGAAGCTCAACTGACCGGCGTAGGCCAGCAGCCCCAGCTTCCACGACTCCGCGGCGGGCTCCTGCCCCTCTGGCTGCTCCGCCGTCTGGCCGTCCTCCGGCTTCTGGGTCTGGCCGTCCTCCGGCCTGGAGGGGGCCTCCCCCTTCTCCGGGCGCTCCGGCGTCTGGCTGTTCTCGGTCCGCTTGTCCTCCAGCAGGGACTGGAAGTCGCTCTTTCCCGTATCTCCGCTGGAGCCGGTGGACGGCAGGGAAGCCTGGGCCGCCTGGCTGGCCATCGCCATCATCTGGAACAGCAGGTCTGTCTGATTCACATTCATCGTTCTCACCTCCTTTCAGTGCCGTGCCGCCCGTCAGGGCGCGCCGGCGTTCATCACCCGGACGGTGGAGACCAGCTCGTCAATGAACTGCTCCTCGCCCTTCTGGACCATCTTCCGATAGTCCTCCAGCTTCTTGTCCTTCAGCTTCTCCAGGGCGGCGGTCTCCTGCCGGGCGGCCACCACCTGCTCCCGCTTGCGCTCGGCCTCGGCCTGGAGCTGCTCCAGCCGCCTGTACTCGGCCTGGATGGTCTTTTCCTGGGCCCGCAGGCCCATCTCGTAGGCCCGGGCGTCGGCGATGGTGATGCCCTCCCGCTCCGCCTGGCGGAACTCCTGGTTGAGGGCGGCGTAGTCCGCCTCCAGCCCGGCGATCAGCTCCTCCTGGCGGCGCACCCGCTGGAGCAGTACGCTGTGTTCGTTCTGGAGGTTCTCCAGCACCTGCTGCTTGTAGTCCAGCACATTGTCCAGGTTGAATTGGAACTTCTTCATGGAGGGTCACACACTCTCTTTCCGGCGGGTGGATGCCGCCGCCCTTACAGCAGCTTGCGCATCAGCTCCAGATCCTCCTCATAGCTGAACGCCTCGTCGACGCCCTGCATGAGGAACTGCTCGATGCCGTCGATCTTGCTCAAGGCGTAGTCCAGCTTGGGGTTGGTGCCCGCCTTGTACGCGCCGATGGACACCAGGTCCGAATTCTTTTCGTATACCCCCATCACGTCCCGGATGCGGGCGGCCAGCCGCTTGTGCTCATCGGAGACGATGTCCGCCATCAGACGGGAGATGCTGGCCCCGATGTCGATGGCCGGGAAGTGGTTGGCGTTGGCCAGCCGCCGGGAGAGGACGATGTGCCCGTCCAGGATGCCCCGCACCGTGTCGGCGATGGGCTCGTTGGTGTCGTCGCCCTCCACCAGCACGGTGTAGACGCCGGTGATGGAGCCCTTCTGGAAGTTGCCGCTGCGCTCCAGCAGCTTGGGCAGCTCGGCGTAGATGGAGGGGGTGTAGCCCCGGGCCACCGGCGGCTCCCCCACCGCCAGGCCCACCTCCCGCTGGGCCATGGCGAAGCGGGTCAGGGAGTCCATCATCAGCAGCACGTCGTACCCCTGGTCCCGGAAGTACTCGGCGATGCCGGTGGCCACCGTGGGGCACTGCTTGCGCAGCATGGCCGGCTGGTCGGAGGTGGCAACCACCAGCACGGAGCGGGCCATGCCCTCGGGGCCCAGGTCCTTTTCCATGAACTCCACAACCTCACGGCCGCGCTCGCCCACCAGGGCGATGACGTTGATGTCCGCCTTCACGTTCTTGGCGATCATCCCCATCAGGGTGCTCTTGCCCACGCCGGAGCCGGCGAAGATGCCGATACGCTGGCCCTTGCCGATGGTGAGCATGCTGTCGATGGCCTTCACCCCGAACTCCATCCGCTCCCGGATAGGGGGGCGGGCCATGGGGTTGATGTACTGCCCCCCCTCCACGCAGAAGGGGACGCCCCCCTCGAAGGGGCCCTTGCCGTCGATGGGCTGCCCCAGGGCGTTGATCACCCGGCCCCGGAGGAAGGGGCCCACCGTCAAACTCAGCCGCCGGCCGGTGTTGCGCACGAAGTTGCCCGCCGAGATGCCGCTCATGTTGGCGTATGGCATCAGGAGGATGCGGTCGTTCTTGAAGCCCACCACCTCGGCCATCACCTGGCCGCCGGACTCGCCGCTGTAGATCTGGCAGATGTCCCCCACCGCCGCCCGGCCGCCGGACGCCTCGATGGACATGCCCACGATGTTCTCGATCTTGCCGGTGTAGCTGACAGTCTCGGCCTGTTGAATTTGGCGGATCAGGTCCTGAAACATGGCGTTCTTGCTCCTTACGGGGATAGCGGGGTCAATTTATGCCTCTCCCACCAGGTCTCTGATGTTCTGCAGCTGGGTGGAGACGCTGGCGTCGATGATCTCGTCCGGCATCTCCAGGATGCAGGTGCCGGACTCGTCCTCCGGCATGGGGATGATCTTGATGTGGTCGGACAGGCCGGCCAGGGAGGCGGTGAGCTCCGGCGCGATCTGGGCCGCCGTGCGGGCGTCCACCCCGCCGATGTAGATGTGGACCCACTCCCGCCGCTTGAGCTTCTCGGCGGCCACCTGGATCATGCGCTCAATGACCTCCCGGCTGCTCTTGAGGCTGACGTGGATGATCTTCTCCGCCACGGCGATGGACAGGTCGCACAGCTCCGCCCGGGTCTGCCGGAGCATCTCCTCTCTGGCCCGGTCGGCGGATTGGAGGAATTCCTCCACCCGCTCCGCGTCCCGCGCCTGCTGCTCCCGCACCTGGTTCTGGACCTCCACCCTGGCCTGGCCCAGGCCGTCCTGGTACCCCTGGCGGTAGCCGTCGTCCCGCCCCTCCGCCTTGGCCTGGTCGATCTCCGCCTGGGCCTGGGTCAGGGCCTGGGTTTTCAGCTCCTCTGCCTGCCGCCTGGCGTCGGCCAGGATTTTCTCGGCCTGGACCTGGGCGAAGCTGATAACATCGGGAACACCGGAGTCCGCCTCCTCGTCCGCCGGCGGGGCCTGGGGCTCCTCCGGTTCCGGTTCTGGCTCCGGCTCCTGCTCCGGCTCCTCCTCTACCAGCTCCTCCGCGTCGGGGAAACGGTAGGGGTCCGCCTTGGGCCGCAAAAAGCTTTTCCAAATGTTAGGCAATGATATCGTCCTTTCCGCCCTTGAGAATGATCAGCTCGTTGCGCTCCTCCAGGTCGCGGATGACGCCCACAATCCTCTGCTGGGCCTCCTCCACGTCGCGGATGCGCACGTTGGTGGTAATCTCCAGGTCGTCCCGGATGCTCTGGGCCATACGGGTGGACATGTTGGTGAGAATCTTGTTGGACACCTCCGCGTTGGAGCCCTTGAGGGCCAGCACCAGGTCCTTGGGGTCGCAGTCCCGCAGGAAGCGCTGCACCGAGCGGTCGTCCATGGTGATGATGTCCTCGAACACAAACATCCGCTTGCGGATCTCGTCGGCCAGCTCGGCGTCGTGGACGGACAGGTGGTCGAAGATGCTCTTCTCGTTGGAGCGGTCCAGGTTGTTCATCACATCGGCCACGTAGTCGATGCCGCCCACCTTCACGTTGCTGGTGGTCATCAGGCTGGAGAACTTCTTCTCCATCTCCGCCTCGATCAGCTTCACCGCGACCGGGGAGGCGCTCTCCATGGTGGCGATATTCTTGATCACCTGTACCTGCCGGTCGTCGTCCAGCTCCTCGATCACCGCCGCCGCCTTGTCCGGGTCCACGTAGGACAGGACCAGGGCGATGGTCTGGGGGCGCTCATGCTGGAGGGCGGCGTAGAGGGACTTCTCATCGGCCTTGTTCAGGAAGGCGAACTCCCGGTTCTTCAGGGACTTGGTCACCTTTTCCAGCAGGCTCTCCGCCGTCTGCTGGCCAAAGGCCTTCTCCAGCACGGCCCGGGCGTACTCCAGCCCGCCCTCGGTGACGGCCTTGTTGGTCATGCACATCTGGTAGTACTCGTTGAGCACATCCTCGGTGGTGTCCGAGTCGATGTACCCCAGCTTGGCCACCTCCAGGGTGAGCTGCTCCACGTCCTCCGGGTCCATGTACTGGTAGAGCTGGGACGCCTTCTCCGCCCCGAGGGAGACGATCACCGCCGCCGCCTTCTGCTGGCGGGTGAGCTTGTCCGCCGGATGGGGGACCGGCTTGGCCGGCGCGGGGGTCTGTACCACAGGCTCCGCCTGTTCGGCGGCCTGCCTGGCAGCGGAAGCCTTGCTCATGCCCCGTCACCCCCCTCTCTCAGCCAGCTCTTCACCATCTGAGCCGCGATCTCCGGATTCTCCTCGGCGAACTTCCGCACGTCCTTGCGCAGCTCCATGCTCTTCTCCGTGGACATCTCCATCAGGACGGCGCCCTCTCTGGGCTGCTCCGGCGTCAGCGCCATGTTGGCCGCCTGTGCCGCGGCCAGCTCCTCAGCCAGCTGCTTCTGCCGCTTCTTCCGCCGCCGGCGCAGCACCAGCAGGATGATCACCAGCAGCACGACAAACAGGGCCAGGCCGCCCAGCGCCGCGTAAATCACCCACATGGGGACCCCCTCCGGCACCGGGATGGGCGCCGTGGGCGGCTCGTAGAAGGGCTGCACCAGGATGGAGATCTTGTCCGCCTGGTCCTGCGCGGTGATGCCCGCGGCCCGGGCCACGTGGGTGGTCAGGTCGGCAATGTTCTCCTCCCCCGCCGTGGTCTGGTTGATGGTCACCGACACCATCAGGTCGCTGACTGTGCCGGCCAGGTGCTCCACCTGCTGGTTGGTCTCGTCCACCAGGTAGTCCCGCTCTCCCGAAGAGCTGATCACGCTCTCGGTGCCGTCGGGGGTGAGCTGCTCATTGACATAGGTGTTGATGTCCGAGTTGGTCTCGGTGCCCACCACGCCGCCCACGGTGTCCTCGGTACCCCGGACGACCTCGTCGTTCCAGATCTCGGTGCCGATGATCCCCCGACCGTCGGTGTCCCCCTCCTCCTGGCTGTAGTTGGTGGAGTCGGTGTACCGCCGGTCCACGTCCACCACGCTGTTGACGCTGACCCGGACATTCTCCTCCCCGTAGAGGGGGACCAGGGCCTGCAGCACCTGGGTGCGGACCCGGTTGTTCACCTGCTCCTCCAGCCGCAGCTTCAGGTCGGACACGTCCTGGATGTTGGTCAGGGTGTCCCCGGTGGTGTAGGTGTTGCCCATGGTGTCCTGGATGTTCACGCTCTCCACGGACAGGTTCTGCACCGCCCCGCTGACCAGGTTGCGGATGGCCTGGGCCTGCTGGTCGGTGAGCATGGTGCCCTCCCGCATGGTCACCGTCACCGACGCCGCGGCCTCAATGATGTTGCTGCTGTCCAGGATGTAGGTGTTGTCCGAGCCGGGGGTCAGGTTGACCGTGGCGTCCTCCACATTGTCAAAGCAGCGGATGGTGGCCGCCAGGTTCTCCTGCAGGTCGTAGAGCTGGAGCTGAATCCGCTCCGACTCCGTGGTCAGGCTGCCCACATTATTGAGGTAGAGCTCGTAGCCGTAGCCGCTGGTGGGATAGCTCTCCATGGCCAGGTCGGCCTTAAGCTGGTATACCTGGGCCTCCGGTACCAGCACCGTGTCGTTCCCCTCGATGCGGTAGTCCGTGATGCCGTTGTCCGACAGGTAGGTGACAATCTCGTTCAGCTCGGTCTGGTTCAAGCCGGTAAACAGGGTGGCATACGGGCGATTGGAAAGAATGGCAATTATTACCACCAGAAAAACAAGCACTGCAACAAGACCACCGCCCATGATCAGCTTGGTCTTTTTTGCAGTGCTTTTCCACCAGCTTTTCAGTTTTTCAGGTATCTGTTTGAGTTTTTCTTGCAAGGCGATAACCCCCGGCCATGGCGTGTTTTTGGACTTAGATGCTCATGCGCATAATCTCGCTGTAGGCGTCCAGGGCGCGGTTACGCAGCTGCATCAGCAGGGACACAGACAGCTCTGCCTGGCTGGCCGCCACCATATATTCCGAAGGGTTGTCCATCTGGCCGGTGGCCAGCAGGTACTCCGCCTCACTCCTGGCGTTCTCCGCCTCCCGGGCGTTATCCACCACGGACTGGAGCACATCGGAAAACAGCGTAGGCTGCTGCCGCTGGCCGCTCTGGGCGCCAACGGTTCCCGCCTGCTCCGCCCACAGGGGCCGGATGGGTTCAATAGGCTGGAAATTCATCTCTTACTCCTCCTCACACACAGCGGCTCCCGCCGCCAGGCCGGGCTACCGGCCGATCTCCAGGCCCTTGGCCGCCACCTGCTTGAGCGTATTGAACGCGGTGACGTTCGCGGAATACGCCTGATTGGCCGCCATGGCGTCCGCAATCTCCTTGATCAGGTCCACATTTGGCATCTCCACATAGCCGTCCGCGTTGGCGTCCGGATGAGTGGGGTCATAGACCAGCTTGAAGTCGGAGGGGTCCTCCAGGATCGCGGTCGCCCGGACGCCCCCCTGGTTGGCCGGGATCTCGCCCCGGGCGCGGGCCAGGGCCTGCTCAAACCGGGACTGGCTCCCCTCCTCCTCCAGCACTACCACCTGGCGGCGGTAGGCGCCGCCGCCCTCGGTGCGGGTGGTGTTGATGTTGGTGACGTTCTCAGAGATCACGTCCAGGCGGAGCTGCTGGGCCGTCAGGCCGGAGCCCACCATGCTCATAGACCCTAAAAAAGCCATGCCTCTCTCCCTCCTTAGCCGCTGATGGCGGTGCGCAGAATCCCGAAATCGTTGGAGATGGCCTGCATCACGTACTGCTGCTGATAGCCGTTGCGGGCCAGCTCCACCATCTGCTCGGTGATATTGACGCCATTTTCATCCATGCGGGTGCTGTCCGGCGCCTCATAAACCTGAACCTGGGCGCCGGCAATGGCCTCCCGCATCCCGGCGGAGCCGGAGCCGTCCCCGGCGGCCTCCCGGATGGCCCCGTCCAGCGCCTCCTCAAAGGTGGCGTATTTCCGCTGATAGCCCGGCGTCTCCACATTGGCGATGTTGTCAAGGATACAGGCCTGCTTGGTCCACAGAAAGCGCATCGACTGCTGGAGCATCAGGGCCGAATTGCTGGTTAAACCTTCCATAAAAACGCCTCTCTCCTCAATAAAGTAACACCGCCGCCCAAAACCGGCGGCTGGCACGGCGGGCGGCTAATTACTACATAATATTAAATTATGTAGTAATAAATAGGAACTAAATCTACTATAAGTAGGATTTCGACGAAACGTCTCATATCTCGACATAACTATAGCGCATTTTCCTTTGAATGGCAAGTAAAAAAACAAACAAAAACATTGGCTTATAACTTTTGTAGAAACATTTTAATAATTTTATATAAATTTTCCCCTTCTAAAACGGGACAAAATATAAAAATTTTATATATTTTTTCTTATATAACAAAACAACATAATTTAATATTATGTTGTTTTTCAGGCCGGTAGCTCTCCGTCAGGCGGAGCGTCTCGAGCTGTGCGCGGTGCCTGGCGCCGCTGGAGGCCACATAAAGCCGGGTTGTATTGATGCTGGTATGCCCAAGGATATCCGCCAGGTGCGTGATATCCTTTTCCTGTTCATAGAAGCTGCGGGCAAACAGGTGGCGCAGGTTGTGCGGGAAGCCCTTCCCCTCGGCAATGCCGGCCTCCCGGCACAGCCGGCGCATGGACGTCCAGATATTGCTCCGGTCCAGAGGCCGCCCGCTCCGAGTGACAAAGACCACCCCCGTGTGAATGTCCTGCTCCTCGGCATATCGGAGCAGGGATTCGCACAAGGAGCCGGGGAGCAGGACCACCCGGGTCTTTCCCTTGTTGCGGACCACAGCGCAGCCCGATTGGACCGCCTCCAGCGTGATGCTCCGCAGCTCCCCCACCCGAATCCCCGTAGCGCAGATGGTCTGGAGCACCAGGTAGAGGCGGCTCTCTCCCCTCGCCCGGGCCGTTTCCAGCAGCTTGCGGTACTCGGTCAGGCTCAACTCCTTTTGTTCGTCGGAGAACAGCTGCTGCGCCCGCGGCAGCTTCACCCGGCACTCCTCCGCCCCAGCAAAGCTGAGAAAGCGATTGAGCGCCGCCAGCATGGAGGCGGCGCTGCGCACCGCGTACCGGGACAGCAGCCACTGTTTATATTGGATGACATCCTCTTTGCCAAAGGTCCCATCCGTACAGAAGCGGAAGAAGTGCCCGATATCCCGCTGATACTTCTCAATCGTGGCCTGGCTCTTTTCTTCCAGGATGAGGTGCTTCCGAAATTCGCCCATCATTTTGGGGTCCAGCCTGTGGGGCGCGGCTCCCTCGTGGATGACATACATAACCCATACCTCCTGTTGCTGTATTTTGCGGGCCTCATCCTTGATTTTATACGCCCACACAACCGGGCAGAAGGTTTTCACACAAAACACCCCCGGAGGGGCGGCTCTGCCGCCCCTCCGGGGGTGTTTGTCCGCGGGGACCGGCCACGCGCGCCGTCCCCCGCATCTCGCCTTGTATCAATCCATCAGAGGGTGAGCACCCGGGCCAGCACCACCGCCATCTCCGCCCGGGAGAGCTGGCCATAGGGATTGAGGGTGCCGGCGGAGGTGCCGGTGATCACGCCGTACTCCACCATGACGGCCATGGCGCTCTGGGCGTAATCAATCACGTCGCCGCCGTCGGGGAACACGCTGAGGGAGCTGCTGGAGCCGCCGCTCAGGCTCCACCCGGCGGCCTGGAGGGCCCGCTGGAGGAACACCATGGCGTCCTGCCGGGTGACGGGGTCGTAGGGGTGGAAGCCGCCGTCGGAGTACCCGTTGGCGATGCCCATGGACCGGGCGGTCTCAATGGCCGCGGCGAAGTAGCTGTCCTCCGGCACATCGGGGAAGGACTCCCCGGTGGCGGACAGGTTCAGCGCCCGGCAGAGCATCAGCATGAAGTCCCCCCGGCTGATGGGGTCGTAGGGGGTGAAGGCCCCGTTTCCGGAGCCGGTGACCACGCCGTACTCGTAGAGCAGGTCGATGTAGGCCGTGGCCCAGCTGTAGTTGCCCAGGTCGTTGAAGTAGCTGGAGGTGGTGTTGGGCTGGACGGTCACCCGTACCTGGCCCTGGTACTCGTTGCCCCGGCTGTCGGTGGCGCTGTAGGCAATGGTGACCGTCCCCTGATAGCCGGCCTTGGGCACGAAGGTCACATCGCCGATGTTGGGGGACTGGAGGGGGTAGTAGCTGGTCCCGGAGCGCACCTCAGAGCTGTTGCTCATGGGCCCGTCATACTGGAAATAGAGCCGTCCGGCGCCGGCGCTGGGGGGGGTGAAGCGGACGGACTGGAGGCTGCCCAGGCCGCGGGCCTCACAGGCCCGGACGAAGTCCTGGGCGCTGAAGGTGACGGGGGCGTGGGTGGTGGAGTAGACGATGGGGGTGGCCCCGGCGGGCTCCTCCATCGTAACGGTGACGGCGCCCCGGAAGGTCTCGCCGCCGGTGCTCCGGCCGGTGAAGGCGATCTCCACAGTGCCGGCAAAGCCGCTGGCGGGCCGGAACTCCACCCGGTCCAGGTAGGGCGCGCTGGAGTAGCCGTAGTCCCGGGAGGCGGACACCTGGGTATTGCCGTCGTAATAGAGGGCGCCGGCGGAGGAGCTGGGCAGGGTGAAGCGGACGGAGCGCAGGCCGTCGCCGGTGTAGGCCCGGCACAGGTCGTCAAAGTCCGCCGCGTCAAAGGACACGCTCTCCCCGTAGCCGGCGGAGTAGACGATGTCGTCCGGGCCGTCGTCCACACCGATGACCACAGAGCCGGAGAAGGACTCCCCGGAGGCGCTCCGCCCGTCAAAGGGGAGGGTGACGGAGCCGGTAAAGCCGTCGTCGGGGAGGAAGGTGATCCGGTCGATGCGGGGGGAGGAGGAGCGGTAGTACCGCCGGGACTCGGTCACCCGGTTGTCAAAGTCGCCGTCGCCGCTGTCGTAGTTGTAGACCAGGTCGCCCTGGGAGCCGGAGGGCAGGTCGCTGAACTGAATCCAGCTCAGGCTGCTGTCGGTGAGGTCGCGGCACAGGGTGTTGAAGTCGGCGTCGTCCAGGGTCACGTAGCCGCCGCCGTACACGGTGTAGCGGATGTCGCCGGTGCCGGAGCTGCCCACGGCGATCTCCACAGTGCCGGAGAAGCGGTTGCCCCGGGTGTCCCAGCCGGTGAAGGGGATGGAGACTGCCCCGGCGAAGCTGCCGGCGGCCGCGAAGCGCACCCGGCGGAGGTAGGGCGAGGAATTGTTGTAGTAGCTGTCGGAGGCGGAGACGGCGCTGCCGCCGTCATAGGTCAGCGTCCCCTCCGAGGCGGCGGGGGGCGTGAACTGGACATAGTCCAGGGCGTAGCCGGTGAGGGAGCGGCACAGGTCGTTGAAGTCGTCGTCGTCGAAGGTGATGGTGCCCCCCTGGGCCACGGTGTAGTTGATGTCGCCGGAGCCGGTGGAGGCGGACATCCGGATGGTCACCCGGCCCCGGTAGGTGTTGCCGTTCACGTCGTAGGCGGTATAGGGGATCACCACCTCGCCGCTGGAGCCGGCGGCGGGGACAAAATACACGCTGCTCAGAGCGGGGGTGCCGTTGCTGCGGTAGCGGGTGTCCTCCTCCACCAGGGTGCCGGGGCTCTCCTCGGAGATGTACTGGTAGTAGAGGGCCCCCCGGCCGCTGTCGGGCTGGGAGAAGGACACGGCGCTCAGGTTGCCCCCCAGGCGGGAGCGGCACACCCGGTTGAAGTCGTCCACGTTGAACTGGACGGGCTTGCCGGCGGCGTTGTAGGACACGTCCTCCGCCTCGGCCACCGTCACCTCAATGGTGCCCTGGAAAAAGGCGTTGGAGGCGGTGTAGCCCATGTAGGTGATCTCGGCGGTGCCGCTGAAATCGGGCTTGGGGACAAAATACACGTCGTCCAGGCCGTTCTGGCTCAGGCCGGGAGAGACGTAATAGCGCTCGCCGGTGCCGATGCCCAGGCCGGTGTCCCCCTCGGAGCGGTAGCCGTAGTAGAGGGTGCCCTGGTCGGTGGGCACAGACAGGCCGCTGACATAGCTCAGGGACGCGCCCAGCACGCTGGTGCACTGGGCCTGCAGCCGGGACCGGATGCCGGAAAAGGACAGCGGCTCCGACGCGCCCACAGAGGCGGTGATGATGTCGGCGGTGCTGCGCTCCACGGTGACGGTCACGGTGTCGGAGTAGCTGGTGCCGCTCACCGTGGCGGTGACGGTGGCCGTGCCCACGGCGATGCCGTAGACGTAGCCCTGATTCACCCGCACAAAGCTGGCGCCCGCGCTATCCACCGTCCAGACCACGGAGTTGTCCTCGATGGACTCACCAAAGATCTGATAGCCGAGCTGTACATTGCCCCGCTCGGGGACGGTAACCGTCTCATCGTCCAGGACAATGCCCTGGACGGTGACGGCGCAGGTGGCCGTCCGCCCGTTGGCCACGGATGTGGCGGTGATGGTGGCCTCCCCCGCCGCCACGGCGGTGACGGTGCCATCCTCCGCCACCGTGGCAACCGAATTGTCAGAGCTTGTCCAGGTGACTGCCTGATCGGCAGTAGATGGGGTGACGGTGGCGGTCAAAATGCTCGTCCCACCCGGGGCAAGCTCCAGGGTGGCGGGCTGAACTGAAACCGCCGCCTGCTGGGCGGGACGGACGGTCACCTCACAGTAATCCACCAATTCTTCCCCATTCTGAGGCTTCACCCGGACAGTAATGGTCACATTTCTCTGGGTGGTCTCCGCGCTGGCACGGGCCTCCACAGTGGTGCTCATACTGTTGTTGGCGGGAGATACCGTAACTCTGGTAGTATCATCACTTTCCCAAGTAATTGTCATACCATCCGGGATTTCTGGAAGGGGTTCATCCTGCCCCTCCTCTGTTATATTGACCCTTAGTGTCTCTCTGTCACCCGCTTCCATGTCCAGGGTTTCCGTACTGATTGAAATCGTATAGTTAGGAGTTTCGGTCGGCGGGGTCTGTTCCCCGCCCCCTCCTTCTGCCGCGAAAGCGGCGGGAAACAGGGTTGCCAGCAGCGCCAGGGCCAGCACAAAGGCCCCAATCCTTCGCTTCATTTGATTCCCCTCCTCGGGATAGGATAAGAGGCGGGCAGGGATGCCCGCCCCTTATCAAGCATTTAATTCTGTGGACGATAGTCGCCTGCTGTAACTACAAACGAATATGTGCTTGCCTGATTTACACCCGTCCTCGTCTCTTGCAGTTGGATTTCAAAGAGCCCATTTGTGCCGTTCATGGACAAATCACAAATGATCCCCTCTCCCGCTGGCAAACTAAACGTGGTATTAAGCGGGATATCCGTAAACGTGATCTCAAACACTCTTGTAGCTGAGGTTCCATTTCTGTCGGAAGAAAATCCGGTTGGATTTCCCGCTACTGTCAAAATGGAAACCGAACTATCATCCCCATATCTCCGTTCAATAATCGCTTTCAAATCGTCCGGATTTGTGGGATTCGGCCTCTCAGAAAAATAAATTGGCTCGTTAAATGTCAATGTCACTGTTCCACTAAAAACTTGCCGTCCGCCCACCGTGTTCATTGTTGGCGTCGGAGTATTCACTCCGATTAAATACGGCGGTTCATTATCTGGCATATGGACATTGTCAATCGCCTTAAACGAGAAGTCGCTCCCAAGCGCATGTTGAGCGGTAGCCAAGCAGTAAAAGTAGGTGGCGTTTACTGCCTCTCCCGTCATCGCACTTGTGAAATCGACAGATTCCGATATTCCAGCCAAGGTATCTAACGGCCCTCTTGCCAATGGGTTTCCGTTACTTGTCACTTCACCTGTGATGATGGAGCGAATTTGCTCTTTTATCGTACTATTGGCATACATATCGAAAAGAGACATGGCCGTGTTCAGGTTCGGCGTTTGCAGCAAAGCATCCAGGATTGTTACGTCATTACCTATATTATCTGGAGCACCATCCGCAAGATATTGATTAAACTGATCCATAAAAATGCTTCCGGATTGTGTAAGCTGAATCGGCGTAAAGAGCGCGTAGGTTACATCCGCGTCGGTCGTAGTGGTAAAGTTGACGCTTGGATTGTCCAGGTTCAGCGTAATATACGGAATATCCCGGTCATCTGTTTCGAAGCGGTAGGCATAAACCTGAGAATACGTCTGATTGGAAGATCCTTGGAGCACAAAATACACGATATATTTTTGATTTGCCTCCAATCCTTCCACCAGCACCTCAATCTCAACAGGGCCAGCAGGTGTGGAACCGTATTTGATTCTGTTATTGCTCGCATACGCGCTGCTTGCATTGACGATGTCCAAGTGAGACGGTGTTGTTATTGATTGAGGATATAGGAATGTAACACCATCTTGGTCATATTGCCCTTCTTCATCCAGTTTTTCATAATCACTGCCTGAAAATGTAGCTGGATTTCCGTCTTCATCCGTTCCTCTTGTGGTAATTGTTGGAATCGGGGCCACTACATAATAAATAGTACCCGGACGATCCAGCATCAGGAACATATTCACTGCAGATGAACCGGCATCAAAGCTAGGATGTCCGCTGGCAAAGTTTGGTGATGTTTGGTCGCTGAACTGTTTAACCAACGTATAATGGTCTGGCTGTCCAATGTTGCTGATAACGGACGGAACCATCTGTTCAAAATTAGAATCCGTGATATTATTCGCCAATGTCTGCAGATTGTTTGTGGAGCCTGCCAAAATGTTAATCGTGATATTGATGCGCTGGCTCCAGGTCTCCGGTTCCGTCAAGGTCCCCACCTGTGTAAAGTGGATGGCATATTCGTATTCTGCATCTTCCTTCAACGAGTTCAACGGCGCAAAATCCGGCGCGCTTGTGTTTTCCAGGAAGTGTCGGGTCAAGCTGACACCAACCCGTTCTGTTCCATCTGGAACGGTAAGTGTCTCTTCTCCCAGGAGCCTCCAGCTTTCTTGCGCCCCATCCCCCGTCTCAGTATTTCGGTAATAGAGCTCAAATGCTACACTGGTGTCCGACCAAATGATCATATCCCAGTCCACATTGCTGGCGGTGCTCTCTGTGCTCATAGGGGTCAACGTCCAGCTGACATCAACACGATTCTTCTCATTGGCTTCTTCTTCCGTCAATCCACCGCTAGGAGGATCTCCTGTGGCACCATCTCCCTCTTTATAAAGCCCCAAATCTGTGATATTGGGGTTGCTCAGGTTGACGATAGCAAATACGGTGGTAAATTCCTCCAGCTGCGTCCGGCCCATGATGTTTTTCGCATCAGAGGTATCCGCAATGGTATCGGCCTGAATCTCGAAATAGTAGGTGGCACCGCTGGCCAGGTTCAAAGCGCTTGTTCTGTCATTCGTGGTGGGGAACGTGACCACCGTTTTCCCCTCTTCCAGGGTAATCTGGGCATAGCGGTAATCAATCACCCAATCCGCCGCGGCCTTCTCCGCCGCATCCGCCGGGGCCTCCGGCACCTCTGTCGGCCGCCCATTGCCAGTGTTCTGATACAGCTTGATGCTGTTGCGCAGGGCAGTCGCCATAGCCTCTCGAGCGGCCGTATCGTTGGCGCCCGCGTTCACCACGTCTGTATAATAAGACACCAATGCTTTGTTGGCATTAGAATCCTGCACCGCCTCGCTGAACACCAGCCGGATATCGGTATCCGGGTAGGGCTGTGTGGCATCCGTACCGGGATACCGGGTAAACTCCTGGGTCACGGTGGGGGCGTTGGGGTCCAGGCTGTGAATTTCGATCATGCGCACCCGGTCGGAGTAGTTGCCCGCGGTGTCCTGGGCCACATAATAGAGGTCATAGGCGGTCTCCGGGTCCAGGCCGCTGACGGTGAAGGACACGTCCCGGCCCTCGGTCATGCGGACGCTGCCGCTCCGCAGGGCGTTCATGCCGTTGGCCACCTGCAGCTTGGCGGTGTCGCTGGACAGGTCCACCTCGCCGCTCTGGCCCGCCAGGGGCTTGGGGTACTCCTCGCCGTGGGCCACCACCACCCAGTACAGGGTGCCGTCCTCGTTCAGGTTGGCGTACAGGCCCACGGAATTGCGCTGCACGTCGTTGACGGTGGCCTCGGTGTTGAAGATGGGGGGCGTACGGTCCACGGTGGTGAAGTCCAGGCTCTCCACCCGGGAGCTCTGCCCGCCGTCCACATCGTTGAGCCACAGGTAGACCACGTAGTCCTCCAGTTCCTCCAGAGGCACGTTGTTGGCGTCGAAGGTGAACTCCACGTTCTTGGTCACGTCCAGGGTGCCGAAGCCCAGGTTGCCGCTGACCGCGTTGGCCTTGAAGTCCTCGGCGGTGGGGGCGGCCGCGCCCGCGGGCAGCACGGCCCAGTACAGGCGGCAGGTCTTGGTGGCCATGCCCGTCACCTGGGCGGAGATGTTGGTGACCTGCGACAGGTAGGGGTAGCCGTCGGCAAAGGCGGGCACCGAGTTGTCGGGGGTGGTGAAGGAGACGACCTTCAGGGGGCTCTGCTCCTCCCGGGCGTCCACAAACACCGCCGCCAGGTAGTACGACCCGTCGGAGGTCAGGTTCCGCAGGGCGGCCGTGCCCACCTCACCCGAGCCGCCCAGGCTCAGGGTGCCGTTCTGCACGATCTTGTTGGTATAGGCCGGCGGGTTGAGCAGCTCGTCCACCGTGGCCGAGCCGTCGGTCACCGACGTGACCGCCCAGTGGACCGTGCCCCGCTTGTTGGCGCTGAACTGGGCGGTGGCGGTGGTGGGGGCCAGGTCGGTCACCGAGGGATAGCCGGACAGCAGCCGGGGGTCGGCGGAGGACTCGGCCGCCGCCGCGGAATCCATGGTCTCCCCGTCGATGTCGGCCTCGATGCCCGGCCGGATGGTGATCTGGTCGGGCAGCATGGAGACGGAGCTTCCTGGCGCGTTCACCGTCAGGTGGCCGATGTCGCCCTCGCCGGTCACCTCGGTGCCCACGTCCAGATAGACGCTCTCCACCTCCGCGCCGGCGGCGATGTGCAGGGTGCTGTCGGTGGCGGCCTCGTCCACCGTGATGCTCTCCACCCGGCCGCTGTCCACACTCAGCGCGGAGCCGGGGGTCTTGTTCACGACCTCCTTCCCGTTGCCGGACAGGTGCAGGGACAGCTCGTCCGCCTCCCCGTCCAGCTCGATGCGGCTCAGGCCGTACCCGGCCTGGGTGTTGTCCGTCACAAAGGCGTCGGTGCGCACGCTGGTGTTGTCAATGATGCCGTTGCCCTCCACCCGCAGGGAGACCTGCTGGTTCCGGAGGTTGTCCACAATCAGCTTGGGCGCGTCCACGTTGCGGAACACAATGCTGTCGTCGCCGCCCTCGCTGAGGCCGCCGCCGCTGACGATGATCTCGCCCAGCACCCGCACGTTCTCCAGGGTCACGCTGCCCAGCTCCACGCCGGCGGTGATGTACAGGTTGCCGCCCACCACGGTGTTGCGCAGGGTGACCCCCGACTCCGTGATGGTCACGTTGCCCCAGGTGGAGCCCAGCTCGTGCACGCCGGCCTCCTGCACCGGCGTGCCGATGGCACGGGTCATCAGGATGGCCGCCTCCCCCCGGGTGATGGGGTTCTTGGGCCGGAAGCTGCCGTCTTCATAGCCGTTGAGCAGCTGATACCGGGCCGCCGTGGCCACGTAGCCCCGGCTCCACTCGTCCAGCTCCCGGCTGTCGGAGAAGCTGGTGTCCTCGCCCACCGCGGGCTGGAGCATCAGGTTCCGCGCCAGGATGACCGCGGCCTCCTCCCGGGTGATGCTGTCCCCGGGGGAGAAGGTGTGCTCCGACGTGCCGGAGATGTACCCCTCCGTGTAGGAGATGTCCACGTCGTCGTTATACCAGTCCCGCACATCCACATCGTCGAACGGGTGCCCCTCCATGGCCTCATATCCGAAGGAGCGGTTGACGATGGTTACAAATTCCGCCCGGGTGATGGGGTCGTCGGGGCGCAGGTTGCCCTCGATGTCCCCCCGCATAAAGCCCCAGTCCACCATCTGCTGCATATAGGAATCGGCATAGGCCGCGGACGCGGCGCCGCCCAGCTCCACCGCCGGCGCCAGGCCCAGCAGCAGCGCGCACACCAGCAGCCAAGCCGTCAGCCGCTTTCCCAAAGGTCTTTGAACTTTGCTCATGGTCTCCACTCCTATCTGTTCTGTGTCTCAAAGGCCTGCCGCAGCTGGATGCTGAACACCGCCTCGCGGATCATGGTTTCCTGGTCATGGATCATATCGACAAATTCCGCCGCATAGAGGGGGATGGGCTCCGGCGAGGGCCGCTCCCGCAAAACCTTGATGTCCACCAGCAGGGGCTGGCTGGTGACGGGGATCACCATCTGGGCGGTCTCCCCCTTTTCCAGGTGTCTGGCGCAGAAAAACGCCACACCGCCGCAGCTCAGGTCGTTGCTCAAAATGGGCACCCGCCCCTTCCACGCGTCCGATGTGGAATAGAGGAAGCTCTCAAACCGCACCGGCATCCGGAGATTGCGGCGCACCTCCTCCCCCAGCTCCCGCACCGACTGCACGGATACGATATTGCCCCGCCGGTCCATGATCCGCCCCTCCATGGCGGGGATCTTTTCCGAGGTGCTCACCAGGCTCACATATTCGTGGGAGAGCACACGCTTGATGTCGCCGCCGTCGATCTCCAGCTGCCACACCGGCCGCTCCGGCCCGTCCTGGGAGCTTCCGCGGGCCACCGGCTCCCCCCTGCTGTCCAAAATCAGGTATTTATACGTCATCGGCCTTCCTCCTGGCTTGCCGCCTTGCGCTCTGCCGCAGCCCGGCGCTCCCGCCGGTGCTTCTCCGGATCGCTGGGGTCAAAATTCAGAAAGTATATGTAGATCTCCACAATGGCCTGGTACAGCTCCTCCGGAACCTCCCGGCCCAGCTCCATCTGGGAGAGCACCGTGGCCAGGGAGTTGTCCTCATAGACCGGCACCCCGTTGTCCGCGGCCACCTCCACAATCTTCTCCGCCAGATGTCCCATGCCGGAGGCCACAATGACCGGGGCCCCGTCCTCCGTACCGTAGCGCAGCGCCACGGCCCGCTCCGCCCTGTTTCCGTCAGATCTTGACATTGATGCTGCGCTTCCCTTCTAACAAGTCTGGAAATACCTCCGTCAGGGTGAGGGGCTTGACCTCCCGCTGCACCCGCACCCGCTTGCCGGTCAGGCCGTGGGCGGACAGGATCCCCGCCAGATCCTCCTCCACCAGCGCGGCGTGGGCGGCCACGCTGTCCGGGGCGTAGACGCTCAGGTCCACCTGGTCCCTTCTGGCCGCCAGAGTCATCTCCAAAAAGCCCAGGGAATCAATGTCCAGCTTAAAGAGGAACTGGATCTTCTCCCCGCCCTCTCCGTCGGAGCCCTCCTGCCCGTCGTCCGGGGCGTCGGGGTCCACCCAGAGCTCGGAGTACATCTGCTTCCCGTTCCACTCCAGGGGCAGGAGCATGTGGTTGAGCGGGATGTACACGCTCTCGTTGATGAGCAGGGCGCGGAGCAGCTCCTGCATGGCCTCCCGCGCGTCCGCGCCGCACTCGCCGCGCAGGGCCCGGTGCGCCAGCTCCGCCATCTGCCCGGCAAACTGGTCCTGGGCCGCCGCGCGGGTGAACTCGTTCTCCCGGAGCAGCTTCCACAGCGCCGCGTCATCCAGCTGGTTGAGCCCTGCCAGGGTGTCCCCATAGCCGCTCAACTGCCGGAAGGCGGCCATGACCTCCTCCTCCGCGCCGTTCTCATAGCGGGCCACATTGAGCATCAGCATACTCAGCAGCGTGCGGGGCCGCCCCAGGTCGTGGAACCTGGAGATATAGTTGCCCAGGTAGGGCAGGATCTCCGACTGGAGCAGCTTCAGCGTCCCCGCCCGGTTCCCGGCCTGCAGGCCGTTCTCCAGCCGGCCGGTGAGCTCCGCCAGCTGACCCCGCCAGCTCCGGGGGAGGGAGTCGGAGATCTGCTTGAGCAGGCTCACCATGGTGCGGCCGATGTGCGCCGTGGAGGAGTAGTCGCTGTACCGCTTGACAAAGTTGAGAATCCCCTCCCGCACCGTGCTGCTGGTGCTCTGCGCGTAGGCCTGCCGCAGCAGGGAGAACAGCGGGCCGGCGAACCGGTTGCCCGCCTGGGCCTGCTGCATGAAAAACGCCTCGAACTCCTGGGGCCCCATCTGCATGGACTGGAACAGGGCCGAAAGCTCTGCCGCGATGCCGCCGGTGAGGCCGGGGGTGCCGATCTGTGCCCGCAGCCAGGTGAGCACCTTGGACATCTGCACGGTGAGCTCCGGCATGTCCCGCAGCTGCTGGAGGAAAAACTGGAGGTTGGAATCGTAGCGCAGCGCCCCGGATTGGGCCGCGTCGTCCGCCCCCTTCTGGTCTGTCCGGGCGTCCGGCCGCCCCACGCGGGTGGGGTCCGGCACATTCTGGATCTGCTGGGTGCCGCCCTGCCCTGGCGCATTGGTCAGCGTACGGCCGCTGGTATTGTCAAAACCCGGTACCGGATTGGTCACGCCGACTGGATTGGGCACGGGTCATCACTCCTTTCCGCTGGAGACACGCCCTTCCGGGCGGGAAACCGCCTCTTATTTTCGGATTTTTCGGCGGCGCCTTATCTTTTTCCGCAATCTGGTCGAAAAGAATAATATGAAGTCAAACTGCAAAGGAAGGGTACCATCATGAGCAACGGCAATGACAGCATTCTGGAGGCTTATCTCTTTGAGACAAACTCTCTGTTGGAACAGCTGGACAGCATTGTCCTGGCATCGGAGGAGAAGGACAGCTTCTCCGAGGATGATGTCAACACCATCTTCCGGATCATGCACACCATCAAGGGCTCCTCGGCCATGATGGAATACAACTCCCTGATGACCATCGCCCACCGGGCGGAGGATCTGTTCGCCATTATCCGGGACAAGTCCATGGACGTGGTGCCGGAGGCCCTCCGGCCCGAGCTGTTCGACCTGCTGTTCCAGACCATCGACTTCTTCCGGCAGGAGATCGACCACATCGAAAACGGCGAGGCCCTTACCGAAAATATCGACAGCCTGCTGCAAAAAGTTAATAGCTTCATCCAGCAAATTCAGTCCGGCGCCGCGCCGGAGGACGCCCCCGCCCCGTCTGCCGCGGCAGGGCAGGCGGCCGCGCACGCCGGGGACAAGATCGAATTCCCCGACGGCTTCCCCTACGCCCTGCAGGTGTTTTTTGACGAGGGCTGCGGCATGGAAAACCTGCGGGCCCTCATGCTGGTCAACACCGTCCGGGAGGGGTGCTCCGAGGACGGCCTGACCTGCCGGCCGGAGGATCTGGAGCACGACCCCGCCGCCGCCGGGCAGATCATTGAGGGCGGCTTCCAGCTCTTTTTCCGGGAGCAGGCCGACCGGGACAACGCCGTCCACGCCGTCACCGGGGCCGGCTCTGTGCGCTCCTATCAGGCCATCGACCGGGCGGACCCCCCGGCGCCCGCGCCCGCTCCGAGCGCGGAGCCCCGGCCGGCCGCCGCCGCGCCGGCGCCGGCGGCAGAGCCCCACGCCGCCCCGAAGCCCGCGCCGGCCGGCGGCTCCCCAGACCCGGTCCACCACCACAAGGAGAGCCTGATCAGCGTCAATCTGAGCAAGCTGGACTCCCTGGCCGCCGTGGTGGGGGAGATCGTGATCACCGAGTCCATGGTCACCGCCTCCCCCGACCTGAAGGGCCTGCGGCTGGACGCCTTTACCAAATCCGCCCGGCAGCTGCGCAAGCTCACCGACGAGCTGCAGGACATCTCCATGTCCCTGCGCATGGTGCCCGTGTCCGCCACCTTCCAGAAGATGAACCGCATCGTGCGGGACATGTCCAAGAAGCTGAACAAGCGCTGCAAGCTGACCCTGGTGGGCGAGGACACCGAGGTGGACAAGACCATTGTGGACAGCATCGGCGACCCCATCATGCACATTGTGCGCAACTCCATGGACCACGGCATTGAGGAGAACGAGGCCGACCGGATCGCCGCCGGCAAGGACCCGGTGGGGGAGATCATCCTCTCCGCCCGCCACACCGGCAGCGAGGTCATTATCGAGATCAAGGACGACGGGCAGGGGGTCAACTACGACGGGGTGCTGGCCAAGGCCATCCGCAACGGCCTGGCCTACCCGGACGTGGAGTACTCCCACAAGGACATCCTCAACTTCCTCATGGCCCCCGGCTTCTCCACCAACACGGAGGTCACCGAGTTCTCCGGCCGCGGCGTGGGTATGGACGTGGTGAAGAAGAATGTGGAGGAGGTGGGCGGCACCGTCACCATCACCAGCGAGCCCGGCCTGGGCATGACCACCACCCTGAAGATCCCCCTGACCATGGCCATCATGGACGGCATGGAGGTGTCGGTGGGCCAGTCCATCTTCACCATCCCCATCCACAACATCCGGCAGTCCTTCCGCATCTCTGAGGGGGATGTGATCCGGGACGCCTCCGGCGGCGAGCTGTTTAAGTGCATGGGCAAGTTCTATCCCGTCATCCGGATGCGGGACCTGTACCAGATTGACGGCGGCTACGCGGATATCACAGACGGCATCCTCATCTGGCTGGAGTCCGGCGAGCTGTCCTACTGCCTGTTTGTGGACGAGCTGCTGGGAGAGCAGCAGGTGGTGGTCAAGCCCCTGCCAGCCTTCCTCAACCGCTTCAACATCAAGGGAAGCGGCATTGCCGGCTGCACAATCCTGGGCGACGGCAACATCAGCATCATCCTGGATGTGTCCAACCTCTATTCCATCGCCTGAAAAAAGGAGGCCATACCTGCCATGGAACAAGACCTGTTGTATTCCGAGCCCGTCGAGAATGTCCTGGGCGGCGGTGAGGCTGCGGACGCCCATACCGCCAAATACCTGCTCTTTCAGTCCGGGGAGCTGCTGTTCGGCGTGACGGCGGACTATGTGGTGGAGATCATCACCAACCATGTCATCACCCCCCTTCCCCTGGTCCCCGCATACATCCGGGGCATCATCAACCTGCGGGGGCAGATCATCCCCATTGTGGACATCCGCCAGCTGCTGGGCCAGCCAAACCAGCGGGACAACTGCATCATGATCCTCAACATCAATGAGACACAGGTGGGAATCCTTGTGGACAACGTCCAGCGGATGATCGACATCGACAAGTCCGCCCTCCTCCCCGCGCCCAAGCAGGGCGGCCAGCGCCTGGTGTCCGGCATGTGCTCCCTGGCTGACGGACAGACCATGCTGGTTTTCGACTGCCTGCGCCTGCTGGAACAGGCGTAGCCCGGGGAGGGGTGTTTTGTGGGAACTCTCTTTCACGATATCACCATCTCAGACGCCGACTTCCAGCGGATGGTACAGTTTATCCACAAGGAGTACGGCATCGACCTGAGCAAAAAGCGGCAGCTGATCTCCAGCCGCCTGTCCAACGCCTTGAAGGAGCGGGGCTATACCGACTTCCACAGCTTTGTTGAGCACCTGTTCCACTCCAAGGACCCCGCGGAGCTGGAGCTGGTGCTCAACAAGCTGACCACCAACTACACCTTCTTCCTGCGGGAAAAGGAGCACTTCAGCTTTTTTGAGCAGACCGTCCTGCCGGAGCTGGAGCGCAAGCACCAGAGGGACCGCGTCCTGTCCATCTGGAGCGCGGGCTGCTCCAGCGGCGAGGAGCCCTACACCCTTTCCATCTACCTCAAGGAGTACTTCGGCCCCAACGCCCGCCACTGGGACACCCGGGTGCTGGCCACCGACATCTCCCAGCAGGCCCTGTCCAAGGCCCAGGCGGGCAGGTATCAGATCCCGGCGGATATGCCGGACGCCTGGCTGCGCAAGTACTTCAAAAAGGACAGCGCCACAGGCCAGTATGAGGTGTCGCAGGAGCTGCGGAGCAACGTGATTTTCCGCACCTTCAACCTGATGGAGCCCATCCGCTTCCGGCTGAAGTTCGACGTGATTTTCTGCCGGAACGTGATGATCTACTTCGACCAGCCCACCCGGGACGCGCTGGTGCGCCGCTTCTGGGAGGCCATGAATCCCGGCGGCTACCTGTTCATCAGCCACTCGGAATCCCTGGGGCAGACCCCGCTGTTTCAGCTGACCGCCCCCTCCATCTACCGCAAGCGGTAGCCTTCCGCTCCCATACCCTTCACAGAAAGGACTGACCCTCTGTGTCTTCCGCAAGCAGTAAAATCCGGGTTCTGGTGGTGGACGACTCCGCCGTAGCCCGCAACGTGATCATCAAGGGCCTCACCGGCCACCCCCGCATCGAGGTGGTGGGGTACGCGATCAACGCCTCCGACGCCAGATCCAAGGTCCGCCTGCTCTCCCCCGACGTGATGACGCTGGACGTGGAGATGCCGGGCACCAACGGCATCGACTTTCTCAAGCAGCTTCTGCCTGTCCACCCCCTGCCAGTCATCCTGGTCTCCTCCCTGAACCTGCGGGTATTTGATGCGCTGGAGGCCGGGGCGGTGGACTTTGTCCGCAAGCCGGATGGGGAGGAGAGCAGGGAGTCCTTCATACAGTCCCTGTCCTCCAAAATCATCGTCGCCTCCCATGCCAGGGTGCGGGGCTGCCCAGCCAAGCCGGCCCAGTCCCCCGCCGCCCCTGCCAGCCGTCCGCAGGCCGCCCACGCCCCCGCCGCCCCTCAGCTGCTGGGCCTGGGCAAGACGGAGGTGAATCACACCATCATCGGCCTGGGCGCCTCTACCGGCGGCACCGAGGCCACCCTTGCCGTGCTCAAGCAGCTGCCGGCCGACATCCCCGGCATGGTCGTCGTCCAGCACATGCCCACCGGCTTCACCAAGATGTATGCCGACCGGCTCAACCGCCTGTGTCAGATGGAGGTGCGCGAGGCCAAAAATGGGGACGAGATCCACCAGGGCCTGGTGCTGATCGCCCCTGCAGACCTCCAGATGCGGGTGGTGCGTATGGGGAGCCGCTACACCGTCTCCTGCCAGCCGGGGGAGAAGGTCAGCGGCCACCGGCCGTCCGTGGACGCCCTGTTCTCCTCCATGGCCGCCCAGGTCAAGTGCCGCATGGTGGGCATCATCATGACCGGCATGGGGCGGGACGGCGCCGACGGCCTGCTGGAAATGCGCAACGCCGGCGCCTACACCATCGGGCAGGACAAGGACTCCTGCGTGGTATACGGCATGCCCATGGTGGCCCAGGAGATTGGCGCTGTGACAGTACAGGCGTCCTGCGAGAACATCGCCGGGGTGCTGATGGCCCATCTGAAGTCCAAGAATTGATCCCTGCATAGGTCGGCCGGGGCAGCTTCCATCCATGAAGCGGCCCCGGCCCTTCTCTGTTCCGCAGTCCTTCTCCCCATTTCCCCATTTGACAGCAAAACCGGGAACCCCGACATCGGGGTTCCCGGTTTTCGGTCTCTGGGTTCAGCTCTGGTAATCCTGCTGGGCCACCGCGTCCTTGCGGAATACGAATTTCCCCGTCAGATCCTTGAGCAGCTGGGCCTGGCCGGAGAGCTGCTCGCTGGCCGCGGCGCTCTCCTCGGCGGTGGCGGAGTTGGTCTGCACCACCGCGGAAATCTGGTCGATGCCGTCCTTCACCTGGTTGATCGAGTGGGCCTCCGACACGATATTCTCCGCGACCTGGTCCATGAAGGAGACCGCCTCGCCGGCCAAATCGCTGGTCTTTTGCAGCGCGTCGTTCACCTCGTCAGAAAGGGTGCTGCCCCGCTCCACATTCTGGGTGGACCGCTCGATCAGCTCCTTGGTCTGCTTGGCCGCGGCGTCCGACTTCTGGGCCAGGTTGCGCACCTCGTCGGCCACCACGGCGAAGCCCTTTCCGCTGCTGCCCGCCCGGGCGGCCTCCACCGCGGCGTTCAGGGCCAGAATATTGGTCTGGAACGCGATGTTCTCGATGGTCTCGATAATCTGGCTGATCTCCTCGTGTCCCCGGAGGATATCGGACATGGCGCCGCGCAGGGCGTCCATCTTCTGGACGCTGACCTCCACCTGGCCGCCCGCCTGGCCGGATTTCTCCTTGGACTGGGTGGCCGCCTCCGCGTTGGCCTCGGCGCTGACGTCGATTTCGGTAACCGTGGCGGAGAGCTCCTCCACCGCACTGGCCTGCTCGGTGGCGCCCTGCGCCAGGGCCTGGGCCCCGGAGGACACCTGCTCCGCCCCGGCGGACACCTGGTCGGCAGCCTGGTTGATCTGCTCCAGCGTCTGGCTCAACTCAATGTTGATCTTGCGCACAGACTGCAGCAGGTTGGTGTAGTCCCCCTGATAGAGGTCATAGTTCCGGGAGCGGACGTCGAAGTTCCCATTTGCCATCTCACTGAGCAGATAACCCACGTCGCCGATGAGCTCCTGCAGGTTATTGACAATATCCGCGGTGGCGCGGGAGAGGGTGCCCACCTCATCCCGGCTCCGGAATTCCGGCACCGGGGAGCTGAGGTCTCCCTCGTCCACCAGGGACAGGCGCTCGGCACAGGCCCGGATGGGGTCGCCGATCCGCTTGGCCATGCGGATGGTCAGGACGGCCGCCAGCACCAGGATGACCACCAGGATCACCCCGATGACCACCGTGACCTGATAGGTGGTGCCCAGGAAATCGCCGGAGGGGGCGGTGATGGCGATGCTCCAGCCGTTGGTACCGTCCACAGGGGCGTATGCCAGGTATTTGGATACGCCGTCGATCCGATACTGTCCATAGCCGCTGTTGCCCGCCCGCATGTCCGCGTGCAGGGTCGCCAGCTGGGACAGGGAGGCGTCATTCTGGGCCTCCGCCTCGATATTCTGCACCGCCACCGTGTCCAGGGTCGTATCGGCAATGGTCATGCCTGTGGTGTCGATCATGTAAGCGCCGCTGTTGTCGCTCACATGGATGGAGGACATGATGTCATTGAGGAATGTCTCGTGGGGAACAAAGTAGACCACGCCGTCTACCGTACCGCCGGACACCCCCCCAGCCCACAGAGGCGCAGCCACCATGATGGACAGCTCCCCGGTAATCTTGCTCACAGTGGGGGTGGAGATCCACGCCTCGCCCTGGATGGCATGCTGGAAGTATTCCCGCTCGGCATAGTTATTGCCGTCAAAAAGGCTGTCGCCGCTGCGGTCCAGCAGGTTGCCCCGCTCCATGCCGTAGTCCTGGGCCCACTGGTCCACAATGCGCTCTTTCTCGGCGGTGCTCACCGTGTCATCACTCAGCTCCGGCACCATGCCCAGCGCCTCCGCCGCGTTGCGGTAGGACTGCAGCTCATAGGCCACCCGGTCCGCCGCCAGCGAGGCGGTGGAGCGCAGCTCCTGCTCCAGCATGGCAAAGGAGCTGATATAGTTGGCCGCGATGCCCATGCCGCCGCAGATCACCGCCGCAGCCGTCGTCAGGGCCAGAACCTGTACCAGGATTTTCCGTTTGATGCTACGCATAAACATTGTGCCCCCTTCTCACAAACCTTGCATCTTTATCATCGACAAAATTTGGAGGATATTAAGGGCATTTGATAGAATTCTTGCACCTTGACTCGATTTATCTGCTGTGCAGGCCGGAGGGCGGGCAGACTAGCGGCCCTGACGCTGGGCCGGGCTTCCGGCATCCGGCGGGCCTCCCCTCCCCGTCCGGCGGGGTCAGCCCATCAGATTGGATGAGATATGCTGCAGGGTGGAGGCCGTCTCATTGACCTGCCGGATGGTGGTGAAAATGCTCATAATCTCCGTGCTGATCTGCATGACAAGGGTATGGAGGGCCTGTACCTCGGCAGAATTCTGCTCGCTGCTGCCCCGGATCTGGGAGAGGATGCCGTTGATCTTTTCCACAGATTCCTTGGTATCATGGGCCAGGCCACGCATCTCCTTGGCCACTACATGGAAGGCGCTGTCCCGGACGCCGGTCCTTGCGGCCTCAATGACGGCGTTGATAGAGAGCAGGTCGCTCTGCTGGGATACCTTGCGGACGAAGTCGGTGATGCTCCGGGAGTTCTGTATGGCGCTGCAGGTCTCCTCCATGCTCCGCAGGAGGGTGTCGCTGCCCTGCCGCATCTCCTCCACCCGTGTGGCGATCCCATCTGAGGAGGCGGAGAGCGCCTCGATGGCGGCGGCCAGATCCCTGGAGAGCTTTTGCAGCTGGTCCTCTGTTTCGGTCGCCTGGAGGATCGCGCAGCCGCCGATCACATCGCGCTTGCCGTCCCGAAGGGGGAACGCGCGCACCAGGTACGGGATGCCAAATGTGCTGACGTCGCCCCGGAGCGAGATACTCCGCCCCTCCTCCAGGCAGCGCCGGACGGCGGTATTGTCCGGGATGGGATCGCCGGGCTTGATCCCCAGATCCAGCTTCCCGCTGGGCTTGTACCAGATATACTGCTCCAGATCTGTGACGGCTACGCTGTAGCCCATCGCCGCGCCTACCGCCTGGAGGCCCGGAACAAACTGCTGGAGGGTCGTCCCACTCATCTGCATTGCACATCCCTTCCTGTCCTGATCCAGCAATGAGCTGCCGGTCTTTTTCGATCAAAGTATATCACAGCAGGAAAGGCCTGTCATGGCTCTGCAAATGGTTTCGCAATAACAAAAATGGAATGATGGATCACGAACTGTTATCGTTGGTCAGGTATCCGGCATCCAACCGGGGAGAGCGGGCGCCGTCAAGCGCCCGCGCCCGCCCCTGTCAGCCAGGCCGCATCCAGCCGGACCGGCCGCAGGGCGATGTCCGGCTTGACCCGCTCCCCGTGGAAGTCGCTGCCGGCGGTGACGCCCAGGCCGCAGGTCTCCGCCAGGCGGAGGTAGAACGCCGTCTGCTCCGGGGTATGCCTGGGGTAGCAGCACTCCAGGCCGTCCAGGCCCTGGTCCTTCAGCCGGCGGACCGTCTCCGCCAGCCTGTCGTCCGGCAGGGCCAGCTGATAGGGGTGGGCCAGCACCGCCCTGCCGCCGCCCTGGTGGATGGCGGCAATGCAGTCCGCCGCCGGGGCCTTGTATCGCTCGATGCGCTGGTACTCGTCGGTGTCCAGATAGCGGTCGAAGGCCTCCCGGGTGGTGGCCACATAGCCATGGCGCACCATCACCTGGGCGAAGTGGGGCCGGGCGATGACCTCGCCGCCGGCCAGCTCCTCCACCTCGGCCAGATCCAGGTCAACCCCCTTTTCCCCCAGGAAAGCGATGATCCGGCGGGCCCGCTCCTCCCGGCTGGCCCGGAGGGTGCGGCACAGCGCCGACAGCGCCGGGCAGTCCGCCGACAGGCCCAGCCCCAGAATGTGCAGGTGCCGGTGCTCCTTCGCCCCCAGCTCCACGCCCCGGAGCACGGCGACGCTCCGCCCCGCGGCCGCCCGGAGCGCCTCGTCCAGGCCGTCCAGGGTGTCGTGGTCGGTGACGGCCAGCAGCTCAATCCCGGCGGCCTCCGCCCGCTCCACCAGCTGGGCGGGGGTGTACTGCCCGTCGGAGGCGGTGGTGTGGGTGTGCAGATCCACCAGCATGGCCGCCGCCCCCTATTCCTTCACCGCCACCGCCCGGATGACGGGCGGGTCGTCGCTGCCGTAGGGGGCAAAGCCGGTGGACTCCTCGGCGTACTCCACCCGGAAGCCCGCCCCGGCCAGGGCGTCCAGCAGCTCGTCCAGGACGATGAAGCGGCGGTAGTGGTTGTCGTAGAAAAAGGCGTTGCGCTCCAGGGGCTCCCCCCTGCCGTAGAGGGGGTCGTGGACGCCCCGCACCTCGATGAAGAACTTCCCGCCGGGCTTGAGGGCCTGGTGCATCGACTGGATCAGCGCTCCCTCCTGGTTCTTGTTGATGGCGTGGATGGTGAAGCGGCTGTAGGCGTAGTCGTACCGCTCCCGGCCGTGGAGCTCCCCGCCCACAAAATCGCCGCACAGGAAGCGGGCGTTCGCCGCGCCCCGCTCCTGAAGGGCGGCGATGGCGGTCTGGGACAGGTCGATGCCCACCACCTGCAGCCCCAGGGAGGCAAAGTAGAGGGCGTCCCGGCCGTTGCCGCAGCCCAGGTCCACCAGGGTCCTTCCCGGCTCCACCAGGGTGGAGACGTACCGGGCGAAGGGGGAGGGCTCCTCGGGGCACAGGCCGTTGGCGTAGTAGCGGTTCCAGTAGTCCCGGTTGTCGATGGGGTGCTCCGCCGGCTGGGGGCAAAGGGCCTGCTCCAGCTCCTCCACCAGCTCCAGCGGGGTGCGGTCCCCATCATTTTGGAGGACAAGGTCCGGGTGCCGGGGCTCGTCAAAGGGGATGTCCACCCCCA
Source organism: uncultured Flavonifractor sp. (assembly GCA_944385585.1). Classification (GTDB taxonomy): domain Bacteria; phylum Bacillota; class Clostridia; order Oscillospirales; family Oscillospiraceae; genus Flavonifractor. The sequence continues at coordinate 51,940 of CALWXU010000001.1, read as the reverse complement.
CCACGTTTTTGCCGCCGGTGTAGAGCCCCTTCTGGTTGCGGGCCAGCAGGGTCTCCGGCCGGACCTTGACATAGATCTCCCGGTAGCTGGGGAGGTTGGCCCGGTTCCACTCCCGCACCTGGCGGTACATGGCGATGGAGCAGCACACCACGTCGACGCCCTGGTCGGAGAGCAGCTTGCACACCCGGAAAATCCGCCCCGCCCAGCGCAGCCGCTCGGACTGGGTGTAGCCCACGTCCTCGCCGAAGGCCACCCGGATCTCATCGCCGTCCAGGTAGACCACGTTGGGCTTGGTGCGGCGCAGCCGCTGGCAGAACAGGCTGCCCAGGGTGGTCTTGCCCGCCCCGGACAGGCCGGTGAAAAAGTATACGGTTCCTTTGTCCATAGGCTCCTCCTCTAGTGGTACAGCGGCTGCTCCAGCAGGGCCGGGTCGGGCCGGAGCACCGGGATCATCCGCAGGGGCTGGCCCTGGTAGCTGACAAACCTCGGGTTTTTCAGCAGCAGACGGGCGATGCGCAGGCGGTTCTCGTCCAGGGCCTCGATGTGCCGGCGGAGCTTCTCCTCCTCGTTTTCCACCCGCTCCCCCTTGGCCCGCCTGGCCCGGTAGATCTCCTCCCAGGAGCGTGTAATCCAGCCGTTGAGGGTAGTAAAATGGGCGATCCGGTCCTCCACCCAGGCCTCGTCCACCGGCTCCCCCCTGTAGTAGTGGAAGTCGTAGCCGCAGGCCTGATAGATGTCCCGCATGAGGTACTCCAGGAAGGCCCGCTCGTCGTCGTTGGCATACTCGTCATAGGTGCGGTAGACGGTGGCCGGGTCAAAGCCCCGGGCGTTGCCCGCCAGGGACTCCGGGTTGAGGCCCAGGCGGCTGGAGCAGTAGGTCATGCTCTCGGTGTAGGGGATGTCCAGGAATTCCGCCAGCACGGGGAAGGTGGCCCTGGGGTTGAGCTTGCCGTCCTCAAAGCGCACCAGGGCGCTGTCCCGGTAGAGCCGGTCGTCCGGATTGCGCAGGTAGCTCCGGTTGAGCACCCGCTCCGTCACCGCGTCCGGAACCCGGAGGGGCTTGTCCGGGTTGCCGATCTGGTCGGCCATGAAGCGGACGGTGGCGGCGTAGCTGGTGGTGGGGCGGCGGATGGGGGTGAAGGTCTTGATGTACTTGAAGCCCTTGAAGATGGGGGATTTTTTGATCTCCTCGTACTCGGGGGCGAAGCTGGCGCAGGCCCCCTCCCCCTCCGCCACGTCCAGCTTGTAATGGAGGCTATGAAAATGGGGCTGGAAGAACAGGGCGGGGGCGATGCGGGCGTTCCTGTCCAGCCAGCCGCTCATCTCCGGCTGGGTGAGAAAGTGGGCCACCAGGATATCCTTGTCTGTGGGCCTTTTGATCCCCGCCAGGTGCTGGTGGATGGCCATGTTGCTCAGGGTGTGCTTGTAATACTGCTCCCGGGCCGCCGCCACCTCCCCGGCGATGCTGTCGAACATCACCGACTCGTAGGACATGAGGTTGGGGTGGCCGTAGAAGATCTCGTTGAAGAAGTCGCCGCCGTTGTGGGCGGCCAGCTGGGTGTGCCAGATCAGCCGGTTGACCTCCCGGGCGTTCACCGGCTTCACCGGATACCGGCTGTAGTCGACGCCGAAGCGGGCCTTGAAGTCAATGGGATACTGCCCCACCTCGTCCCCGATGAAAAAGACGAGCTTCTCCTCCCTCAGCAGGGGGGCCAGCTCCAGGCACTGGAGGCGGGCGCAGAGCTGTCCCCAGTCGGTGTAGTGGAGGTAGATGTGGTTCTCCCGCCCCACCCACTCGCTTCTGCGCACCGTGTCGTTGAGATATTCCAGCTGATACTGGGAATAAACATCCTGGGCCAGGATGGGGTTTTCCAAATCCTTGAAGAAATACCGGTCGATCACCGGGTCGTTGAAGTCCACATAGTCCCCGAAGCGGTTCTCCGCCGGGTCGAAGGGCAGATAGCCATCGTCGTCAAAGGGGAAGAACCGGAGGGGCAGGTCGTCAAAGTCCGGGAAGTCCTTCCGGAAGCAGTAGGGGTAGGCGGCCAGGGCGGCGCAGTTGTCCGCGTAGCGCCGGCGCAGCTCCTCCTCGTTGGGCTGGTAGAAGGCCTGGAGGATCAGGTCCATGGCCTCGGCCTGGAGCTGCCCCTCGTTGTAGAGCTGGACAAAGACGGTGTAGGCCACCCTGTAATCCCCCTGGGAGAAAAAGAGGTAGCTGGCCGCCTCAAAGCGCTCCAGGGGGGACAGGGGTTCCTTCTCAATGGCCAGCTTGTAGGCCCTCTGGGCGTCCTCCTTCTGGCCCAGCTCCGCCAGGCGGCGGGCGATTTCGATGGGTTGCACAGCGGCATCACCTCAGTCAAATGATAGAGAAAGGGGCCGGCCTTTCGGCCGGCCCCTCCGCGGCGTCGTCGCAAAGTCTGCATGGCTCCGAATGCGCCACACCCCACGAGCGGCGAACCCGTTACGAAGTAAGGGGTCGCCGTCGGAAAGCTGCGATAGGGCAGCCTGGGGGGTACATCCAATAGGGGGGCCCGCAGGCCCCCCTGATTGGTCGTTTCAAGGGGTGGGGTGCAGGGGCGGGGGAAATCGAAATCCCCCGCCCCGCCCCTTCTTTCCCCCCATTTCTTCGGGAAGAAATGGGGGCGCCCGCCGCGTAGGCGCCCGCCGGGAGGCCGGGCCTCCATTGGACGGCCGCCATGTATGGCGGCCCTACTTACGCCGCTGGGCTTCGGCGGGAACCCCAGCGGGACGGCCATGCCGTCCCAGGCGGGAAGGCAGGCAGCTTATGCCGCCTTAAGCTTACTGCAGCAGCTGGAGGACGCCCTGAGGCACCTGGTTGGCCTGGGCCAGCATGGCCTGGGCGGACTGGATCAGGATGTTGTTCTTGGTGTAGGCCATCATCTCCTCGGCCACGTCGGTGTCGCGGATGGTGGACTCGGCGTCCTGGATGTTCTCCTCCATGACGCTCAGGTTGTTGATGGTGTGGTCCAGACGGTTCTGGGTGGCGCCCAGGGTGCCGCGCACGTCGGACACGTAGTTGATGGCTTCCTTGATGATGTCCAGGGCGTCGGCGGCGCCGGACTGGGTGGAGATGTCCAGATCACCAACGCCGATGGCATCGGCGTGGGTATCCTTGATAGACACAAACAGCTTGTTGAAAGTGTCACTGGTGTCGCCGATCTGGAGCACAAGGGCACTACCATCACCCGTCACCGGTGCAGCCGTAGTGCCGTTTGCAAGTCCGGTAGCAGTACCACCAGTAGCGGCGGTGACACCAGTACCAGTTACTGTCGCCTCTTTCACTGCATCCACGATGGCCTGGTCGACACCGCTAGCGGCAGTCACATTTTTCAACATTTCCTGAATGTCAGAAGCGGATGCGGCGTTATCCCCATTTACTGTAATTGTAACCGCACCGCTTGCGGTAACTGTCGCGCCAGTGGTGGAGCCTTCAGCAAATTTGAACGTAATATTCGCACTTGAGCCATTTGCCAGCGTGACCGTTTTCAGCGCCGAAATGTCTACGTTGACAGCAGCGGAGGATTGAGCAGCAGTACCAGTAAAGCTGCTCAATCCGCTCGCATCCATGGAGCCGTCCAGCAGCTGGATGCCGTTGAAGTTGGCGGAGTCGGCAATACGGTCGATCTCCTTCTTCAGCTGGGTGACCTCCTTCTGGAGCTGGACGCGGTCGGTGCTGTCATAGGTGCCGTTGGCGGACTGCTCGGCCAGCTCATACATGCGGTTGAGCATGTCGTGGACCTCGGTCAGGGCGCCCTCGGCGGTCTGCACCAGGGAGATGCCGTCCTTGGCGTTGTCCTGGGCCTTGCCCAGGCCGGTGATCTGGGCGCGCATCTTCTCGGAGATGGCCAGGCCGGCGGCGTCGTCGCCGGCGCGGTTGATCTTGTAGCCGGAGGACAGCTTCTCCAGGTTCTGGGACAGGGCGCTGGTGTTGTTGTTGTAGTTTCGGTAGGCGTTCATCGCCATAATATTGTGCTGAATTCTCATAAAATAATCCTCCTTGAAAAAACCGGGCAAGCTCCTTCCTGCCCGCTGTGCTGTTCGCGCCGCCCGGCCCCGCAGGCCTTCGCGGATGGGGCGCCGCCGCTTCCATACAGGGCCGGCTCCGGTCACCGGCCCGTACACCTGTCATTTCGACCGCCCCCCTGGAAAAGTTAAGGGGGCGGCCGAAAATTTTCCGAAAAATTTTTCAGGGCCGGATTACTTGCCCTCTTTCAGGAAGCGGGCCAGCTTCTTGTCCTCGGTGCGGATGTGGGAGACCAGCACCCCCGCCGCCTGGTTCAGCGCGCCCAGGGCCTGGATGCTGGGGCCGTCCTTCTCCAGGGTGGCGGTCACCTGGGCCAGGTTGCGCTTGTACCCCTCGTGGAAGGTGTGATGGCTCTCATAGGCGGGGTACTTGGCGCTGACCTGCAGGCGCTCCTCATCCCCAAAGTGCTTGATGACATAGCTGTTCAAAAAGGTGACCGTCTCATGGATCTTGTCCCGGCCCTTGCCCTGGGCGCAGGCGTCCAGCAGGTTGTTGATCGCGTCGAACAGCTGCCGGTGCTCACTGTCAATGAGCGCGTTTCCGGTGATCAGGTCTTCCGTTACCTCGTACCTCATTGCTACCACCTCATGATACAGATTTGATATTGGTCAAAGGCTGCCAGCGGGAAACTTTGTTTTCCTATCTGTTTTATAGGTCTTTAACCTTATTATATAAGATCGGCCGTTTCCGCAAAAGGTTAAGCCCAAATCCGTATGTTTTTTTTTTGCAGGAAAGCCTTATTTTTTGTGCGCCCCGGACGAAATATAAATTGACAAGGCCCTTTTGGGCAGTACGCCCCGCGGCTTTTGCCCCACCGGGCACAGGAGGCTTTCACATGATCTACGGAATCCATCGAAATATAACCCCCCCGGCCGGCACGGCCCCCGCCCACAGGGGCCTGTCCCGGGCACAGGACTCCGCCCGGGCGGCGCAGCCCTACGACCAGTTCCAGCTCTCCGCCCACCCCACCGGCGACGGGCGGCGGGTGCTGGAGACGGCGGCCCGCCTCTCCCAGGCCGTGCGGGCCCGCCCCACCGCCCACGAGCTGACCGCGCTGCGGGACAGCGTCCAGAGCGGCGCCTATCAGCCCGACGCCCGGGAGATCGCCGCCCGGATGCTCCTGCTGGGGGAGGTGTAGGCCGTGGCACAGGCCGATTTCCGCGCCTATCTGGACCTGCTGGAGGCCCTCCGGCAGGAGCTGCGGCAGCTGACCGGGATCGAGCAGGAGAAGGTGACCGCCGTCCACGACCACGACCTGGCGGCCCTCAACGACTGCATGAAGCGGGAGCAGGCCGCCGCCCTGGCCCTGCGGGGCCGGGAGCAGCAGCGGGACGCCCTGCTGAAGGCCCTGGGCCTGGAGGGGGTGGCCCTGCGGGAGCTGCCCCAGCGCTGCCCGCCGGAGTGGAAGGGCGAGGCCGCCCGGGCGGTGGAGGCCCTGCTCCGGGACTACGCCGTCCTGAAAAGCGTCCAGTCCCCCGCCCGCGAGCTGATGGAGCGGGAGCTGAAAACCGTCAACGACGCCCTGGAGAAGCGGGGCGTCGCCCCTGAGCTGGACGGGCAGTACCAGCCCGCCGGTCAGCGCCCCCCCGCTCCCTTCCGCACCGATTTCCGCGCATAGGAGGCTGTTTGCGATATGAGCAGTACGTTTGGTTCTTTCAATACCGTCCGCCTTGGCATCTACGCCGCCCAGAAGGGCCTGGACGTGACGGGCAACAACATCACCAACATCAACACCACCGGCTACACCCGCCAGCGGCTGGACCAGGTGAGCCTGATGAGCAGCGCCACCGACCGCTACCACTCCACCTATAAGGTGCGCATCGGCCAGGGCGCGGTGATCACCAGCGTGTCCCAGATCCGCGACCCCGGGCTGGACATCTCCTTCCGCAAGGCCCAGTCCGACCTGTCCGAGACCGACCAGTGGCTGGCCGGCCTGGAGGATCTGGCCTCCATCCTGGACGAGGTGGGCAAGGGCGACGGCGAGCAGGACGACGGCGTGATCCTCAACCAGCTCAACGACCTGCGGGACCTGATCAACAAGGCCAACACCAACGGCATCCAGGGCTATGACAGCCTGATCCGCAGCTCCGCCAAGGCCCTGTGCCAGCTGTTCAACAGCTATGCCGACAAGCTGGAGCAGCTGGAGGAAAAGTATGTCAGTGAGCTGGACCAGCAGGTCTCCAAGGTCAACGACATCCTGAACAACCTGCGGGACATCAACGTGCAGATCCGCAACTCCGACATCCGGGGCGACGACGGCCTGGAGCTGCGGGACCAGCGCAACCTGCTGCTGGACGAGTTGAGCCAGTACATGGCCATCGACGTGGAGTACTCCATGGAGAACATCGGCGCGGGCCAGCAGGTGGAGAGGCTCACCGTTAAGCTGGCCAGTGCGGTCGGCCACACGAACCATGTGCTGGTGGACGGGGAGTACGCCGCCCAGATCTGGCACAGCGGCAAGACGGACGCGGACGGCGATATCGACTACCAGATCCAGCTGGGGGCGCTCCGGGACAAGGACAACGTAAAGAAAAACCCCAATGACATCGACCCCGTGGGCCTGGTGGACAACGACATCCACGGCTCCCTCCAGGCGGTCCGGGAGCTGCTCACCGAGGAGGGCGAGTACGCCACCGCCACCGATCAGGCGGTTGATGCGGACGCGCTGATCAAGCGGGGCATCCCCTACTATCAGAAGGCGCTGGACAACCTGGCCACCGTGTTCGCGGCGGAGATGAACAAGCTCAACGGCGCGGATGGCACCGTCAATGTGGACGGTGCGGGCCCGCTGTTCAGCAACAGCAGCAGCGGCAACGAAACTACGGCGATCACCGCCGCCAACATCTCCATCTCCAAAGCCTGGGCGGACGGCGATGTGTCCATGATCTCCTCCCAGGACCCCAACGCCCCCACAGACGACCGCTCCAACCTGGCGGCGTTTTTGGATCTGTTCAATAAAACGCTGGAGTTTGACCCGGAGTATGTGGCCGCAGACGCCGAAGGCGCCTCCTTCAACGGCACCTTTGAGGAGATGCTGTTCCACATTGAGTCTACTCTGGCCGAGGACCAGATGAGCACCGGCGTGATCCTCAACAACTACTCCATCACCTATAATGAGATCTACACCGACCGGGACAGCGTGTCCGGCGTGGACCTCAATGACGAGGCCACCAGCCTGATGGTCTACCAGAAGGCCTACACCGCCGCCTGCCGGCTCATGACGGTGCTGGAGACGGCGCTGGACTCCCTGATCAACGGTACCATCGTGTAAGCCGCCTGTGTTTGAAATCGAGGTGCGATTATGATTCGAGTTACGACAAACGGGACACTCTATAACTACAAGTCCAACTTCAACCAGACCGCCAACCAGCTCAACAGCGCCATGATGAAGCTGATGACGGGGCGGAACTTTGACAGCTACTCCGCCAACCCCGCCGGGGCCACCCGGGCCTTCCAGATCCACAGCTCCATCAACGCCACCAACGCCCAGTACGACAACAACCAGACCGTGCTGAGTAAGTTCGAGACGGCGTGGAGCAGCATCCAGGGTGTCCTGGACGGCTTCGACGGCCTTGCCACCGACAGCCGCCTGTCCGCCCTCAGCGGCCTGAACGACACCAACCTGAGCACCCTCAACACCCAGGGGCAGATCATCCGGGAGAGCGCCGAGGGCATCATCCAGAGCCTCAACGCCAAGTACGGCGACGACTTCATGTTCGCCGGGGCCGACACCCAGAACGCCCCCTTCGCCATTGAGAGCATTGACGGCAGGGATCATGTCACCTATCGCGGCGTGCCTATTGACGACCGCGATCTGCTGGACGACCCCTATACCGGCCCTTACCAGTTTGTTGATGAGAATGGCAACCCGCTCAATCTGACCAATGGCCAAGTTTTGGAAAGATGGAACGAGGAGCACCAGTATGTGGACATCGGCCTGGGCTTCGAGCTGGACAACAACGGCGACGTGATCCCCTCCACCGCCTTTGACTCCGCCATCTCCGGCCTGGAGCTGACGGGCTACGGGGTGGACGGCGACGGCGACCCCCTCAACCTGGTGTCCACCATGCTCCGCCTGGCCGACATATTCGAGGACTACAATGAGGAGTCTGGCGAGTGGGGGGCCGCCGGCGACCGGGAGGACGCGGAGCGCCTGCTGAAAAAGATGGACGCCTCCCGGGAGGCCATGGGCGACCAGTGGGTGGCGCTGGACACCGAGGCCAAATTCCTCAACAACAACAAAACCCAGCTGGAGGACACCTTTGACGCCCTCAACGTGGAGCTGACCAACCTGGAGGACGTGGACACCGCCGACGCCATCCTGGAGCTGTCCTGGGCCCAGGTGTGCTACAACGCCGCCCTCCAGGTGGGCGCCAACGTGATTCCCCAGTCCCTGATGGACTATCTGCAGTAAATAAAATCATATCGCCGCACAGCGGTATAGAAAGGAGCGTTATCCGTGCAGCCGCTTATCGAGATTACAACTGTCCCTATTGAAATCCAGATGAAGGTGACGAACGCGCGCCTGGAGTATGCCCGCGGCACCGCCCAGATGGAGGTCAGCCGGGACAAGGGGGGCCTGAGCATCCGCAGCCGCCCCATCCGGGTGAACATCGACACCTTCGAGGCCCGTTCCTCCGTCATGCCCACCACCCCCCAGGTCATCCAGCAGAGCGCCCAGCGGGGGCAGCAGGCCGCCTATCAGGCCACCGCCGTGATGGCCCAGCAGGGCCGGGTGATGATGGAGGCCAAGATCAACCAGGATGTGATCCCCCAGCTGGCCAAGCAGCAGAACATCGGCCAGCCCACCAACGTGAACATCCAGTTCCTGCCCGAGGGCGGGGCCGACCTGTCCTGGGAGGGCGGGGAGCTGAGTATCCAGTACGAGATGGACAAGCTGAACTTCGACTGGCGCATGAACCAGATGCAGTTCACCTTCGTGCCCGGCGACATCGAGTTCACCATGACCCAGCGGCCCGACGTGATCATCAAGTACGTGGGCGGGCCCCTGTATGTACCCCCCTCCGCGGACCCCGAGTACGAGCCCGTGGACGTAAAGGCCTGACGGGAGCGCGCCATGACGGCTGACACCAAGTATTTCGGCCCCGTGGAGTATGAGGCGGACGACGTGGTCCGCTTCCCCAACGGCCTGTTCGGCTTTGAGGAGGAAAAGGAATTTCTGCTCCTCCCCTTTGAGGGCAGCCACGGCACCTTACTCTGCTTCCAGAGCCTGGCCCACCCCTCCCTGGCCTTCGTGGCCATGAACCCCTTTTCCCTGCTCCCCTCCTACTCCCCCGCCCTGGCGGAGGAGGAGCTGGCCTTCCTCGGCGTGCAGCAGAGCGGGGAGCTGGGCTACTACGTCCTGTGCGTGGTGCGGGAGCCCGTCCAGGAGACCACCGTCAACCTCAAGTGCCCGGTGGTCATCAACCCGGATACCCGCACCGCCATCCAGGCGATCCTGACAGACGGCGGCTATCACATGCGCCACCGTCTTGCGGAGTTCCGCAGCGGGGAGGCGGTCGCGCCATGCTGATCCTGGGCCGGAAAGTGGGCGAATCCCTGTCCATCGGGGAGCAGATCACCATCACCATCCTGTCGGTGGACGCCGGCGGGAACGTCAGCATCGGCATCAACGCCCCAAAAGACCTGCTGATCCTGCGCAGCGAGCTGAAGGAGGCCACCTCCGCCAACCAGGAGGCCGCCACCGCCAGCTCCACGCCGCAGCTGATCCGCGCGCTGGAGTCGGTGCTCGGCCCCGCCGAGCCGCCGGCAGAGCCTTAATCCATACGAGAGGAGGAATCCAAGATGGATCATCTCATGGGCAACATCGCCGCCACGGCCTCCGCCATGTCGGCGGTTCAGATTCAGCAGAGCTACTCCGTCTCCATGGCCAAGAAGGCCATGGAGAGCCAGGAGCTGGCCGCGCAGGAGCTGCTGGAAATGCTTCCGCAGACGCCCGCGCCGGCCTCCGGCTCTATCATCGACGTCTACGCCTAACCCCCTCCCCCTTACCGCGGCAGGAGACGCGGCCGGAAAGCGGCCGCGTCTCCTGCCGTCTGTTTCGCCGTGCAGGCGCAGGAAGCGCCCGGGTCTGGCCCGGGCGCTTTTTGCCGGAGCAGAGAATCCCCCGGCACAGGCTGCCCTGTGCCGGGGGATTCCGCATGCCTACGCCCGGGTGTCCACTCCGTCGGCGGGGGGCTGGGCCGGGGACCGGGCGGCCGCATAGGCGGCCCGCGCCCTGGCCCGGCGGACCTTCCGCTCCTCCTGGCTCTCCACGTCCACCCGGGGGTCCTCCTGGGCGGCCTCCGGCGGCCGGGGCTCCGCCCCCGGCTCCGTCCGGTCCGCCCCCTCCGGCACAGAGGGGGAAACGTCCGCCGCGTCCTCATGGGCCTGGGCCTCCTCGGCCCGGGTGGGCAGCTTCGCGTACTCTCCGCTGGCCACAAACCGCTGGGTGCTCTCGGCGATGCGGTCCACCCGCTGCTTCTCCGCCATGGCGATCTCCAGCTTCTTGGACAGCGGGATATGGGGGTTGTTTTCCACCGCCCGAATCCGGGCCAGCGACGCGTTGATGCGGGTCATCCGCAGGCGCTCCACCTCCTCCTGGGTGGTGCACCGGCGGAGCTCCTGCTCATAGGCCCGCTGCTCCCGCTCCTGATTCACCAGGTCCTGATAGGCCTCCGGGTCGTGCTTCTGGAGATACTCCCGCTCCTTCTGGGTCAGCCTCCCGCCGGCCTCCAGCTTCTGGTGGATCTTTTTCAGCGTCTTGTCCCCCCGCTCCCCATAGGCGGTCTCCTGGGCCTGGCGCGGCGACCCGTCCAGCCAGTCCTCCAGGGATTTCCCCTTGGCGTCATACTGCCCCGTCTGCTGCTTCAGCGTCCACTGGCTCTGGAGCTTCAGGTTCTTGATGTAGCTGTTCAGATTTCCAATCGACAAAAGATCCATCGCGCTTGCCTCCCTTCCGTTTTCGGTTTTGTCTGCCGTCTCAGGCCGCGGCAGCCGCCCCCGCGCCCCCTTTGGACGCCGGAATCGGCTCTCATTCTATAGATCGGCGCCTTTTCGGAAATCCTTAACCCAAACAGGGGCGGCAGGGCCGCCAACGGGCGGGTGGAGCGCTTTGGCCGCCGCGGAGGCGGGCAATCCGGCCGCCGTCCTTATTTTTTGACAGATTCTGTCGATAATAAAAATGTAGATATGCCCAGGCGGCCCTATTCCCCAGGGCGTCACGCCCCGGCTGTGCAGGGAGCGGTTGCTATGAAACCACCATGGAAGCAATATAAACATCTGAAGGAAATCGTCTATGTGTCCGATATGGACACCTATGAGCTGACCTATCTGAACCCCTATGGGCGCTCGATGTTCGGCCTGTCCGACCCGTCAGACTACGCGGGGAAGAAGTGCTACTCCGTCCTGCAGGGCTTTGACGCCCCGTGCATGTTCTGCACCAACGAGCACCTCTGCGAGGACCGCTTCTTCGAGTGGACATATGAAAATCCCATTTTGAAGCATAAATTCCTCCTGAAGGACACCCTGGTCCGCTACAACGGCCGCCGCTACCGCATGGAGCTGGCCATCGACTCCGACCGGACCGAGGGCAATGTGGTCAACGCCCTGCTGCATCACGAGGCCTTTGTCAACGAGTGCCTGACCCTCTCCAGCCTGGAGGTGGATCCCGACCACACCCTTGATACGCTGCTGCAGTATCTGGGCATCCAGTTCGGCTGTACCTCCATTTCCATCTCCCAGATTCAGGACAATGCGCTGGTGCAGACCAACTGCTGGACCCCCAGCGGGCCGACGCCGGCCCCGGCCCCGCTGCCGGTGGACGACATGATCCGCAACTCCCCCTTCTCCCGGCAGCTCCGGGACGAGGATCCCATCACCCTATCCCAGGCGGAATCCCTTTTCCGCCCCTATCCGGCCCTGTACGAATATTTCGCCCCCCAGGGGGTGGACATCATGGTGCTCTGCCCCCTCACGCGCGAGCTGGAGGTGGACGGCTTCCTGCGCATTGACAACCCGCGTCAGGATGTCCTGCGCTCCATTGTCACGGACTGTAAGCTGTTGAGCCTCTTCATCTCCTCCATCCTCCGCCGCCGGGTCTGGACCGACCATCTCAAGCAGTTGAGCTACCACGACCACCTGACCGGGGCCCTGAACCGCCACGCCCTCCAGGATTATATGGAGGAATACGACAGCGGGCAGCCCATCGGCGTGGTCTACTGCGACATCATCGGGCTGAAGTCCATCAACGACTCCCAGGGCCACGCCAAGGGAGATCTGGCCATTACCTGCAGCTATAACCTCCTTTGCTCGCTGTTCCCGCCCAAGCAGGTCTACCGCATCGGAGGGGACGAATTTCTGATCCTGTGTCTGGGAGAGACGGAGGAGGGCTTCCAGCAGCGGGTAGAGCATCTCCAGGCCCAGGCCCTTCAGTCGGAATACCCGCTCTCTATCGGGAATCTCTGGGATGACGGCGACGGCACCGCCCTGAGCGAGCTGATCCAGGAGGCCGACCACCGGATGTACGAGGACAAGCGTGCCTTCTACCGGGCGCTCTCCCAGTCCGGCGAGTCGGAGATCAGCGACCGCGATTCCCTTTGGAACAACCGCGCCGCCTTCCGGTTTTTCCTCCAGCACTACTATTTCGACCCCACCACCTTCCTGGACTCCATTGTCAGCAAAGACTCCCCCTATTACTTCTACTGCGGAGACCTGCAGCAAAATATTTTCTTCATTTCCGATAACCTGAAGGACGATTTTTCCTTCCCCGGCAACCTGGTGTCCAACTTTGTCGAGCTGCTGCGGGAGAAAATCGACCCGGAGGACCGGCCGGCCCATCAGGAGGCCTGGAGGGCCATCATGGAGGACAGGCGGACAGGATATGACATCCGCTACCGCATCCGCAACAAGCAGGGGCGCTTGATCTGGATCTACTGCCACGGCACCGTGAAATGGTCCGCCGACCGGACCACCCCCCTCTTCCTCTCCGGCAACATGACCACCCTGCGCGGGGCCAACCAGATAGACCCCATCACCTCCTTCTCCACCGCGGACGCCGCCCTGGCAGAGCTGACCAACCTCTGCCAGGAGGGCACCTCCCTCATGGTCCTGTGCTTCTCCCTCCAGAACTTTGCCGACATCAACCAGATCTACGGCCGCAAGGTGGGCGATGAAATCCTCCATACCTTTAGCGCGCGGCTGGACCAGTCTTTGGGCTACGGCTTCCACTTCTTCCGCCTGAGCGGCTCCCATTTCCTGTCCGTCTCCAAGGCGGTGGTGGACCCCGCCTTCCCCTCGCTCCTGATCAAAAACACCGCCGAGGCGGTCTACCGGGAGCACGGGATTTACCTGATCTATCCCTGCTCGGTGGGCGTGCTGTTCTATCCGGACGACGCGGGCACCGCAAAGGAGCTGGTGGACCGGGCCCTCTCGGTGGCCCAGATCGCCACCATGCACCCGGATCTGGACTATCTCCGCTATACGCCCAACACCATCCAGGACGAGCAGGACCAGACCCAGCTGCGCTTCGCCCTCAACTACAGCGTCAGCCACGACTTTGAGGGGTTCCGCATTGTGGTGCAGCCCCAGGTGGAGCCCGATACCGGGGTGATTTCCGGCGGCGAGGTGCTCCTGCGCTGGACCTATAAGGGCGAGGAGGTCTCCCCCGCCTGCTTCATCCCCATTCTGGAGCAGAGCGGCCTGATCATCCCCGTGGGGAAGTGGGTTTTCAAACAGACGGTCACGCTCTGCCAGCAGCTCCGGACGATTGCGCCCGGGCTCCGCCTCTCCTTCAACGTCAGCTACACCCAGATCATTGACGACACGTTCCAGGAGTATATCAAATCCGCCCTGGAGGTCTACCAGATCCCGGGCCGCTGCCTGGGCATCGAGCTGACGGAATCCCGCTCCGACGAGATGCCGGAGGCCCTGTCCAAATTTGTAAAGAGCTGCCGGGACATGGGCATCCTGTTCATCCTGGACGACTTCGGCAATGCCTACTCCAGCCTCCAGCTGCTGCTGCGCTATCCGGTGGATATGATCAAGCTGGACCGCAGCCTGGTGCGTGAGGCCGCCTCCGACCGGGAGAAGCTGGATCTGATCGTCAGTATCATCTACGCCTGCCACCGCTTCCACAAGCAGGTGTGCGTGGAGGGCGTGGAGACCAAGGCGGAGCTGGCCCTGATGCGCCAAAGCGGCTGTGACTACATCCAGGGGTTCTACTTCTACCGGCCTCTGGAGGTGGAGGACCTGTTTCACGTCCTCTCCACCGCCCCTCTGGCCAGGCCCACCCCCGCGCTCCCCATGCCGCCATCATCCAGTCAGGAGGGCCGCAATGCCACAGACCGATGAATTCTACGAATCTCTCCTTCCGGAGCTGACCGGCTCCATCTGCGAGGTGCTCACCCTGGAGAACCGCCTGCTTTTTGTGGGGGAGTTCTACTCTTACGACCCCGTGGAGCGGCTGCTCCAGGTCAACCTCCGCCGGGGCGACGCCACGCCTGGCGGCGTGATCCATCACACCCCCGTCAAGCTCCAGCTGCACGGCAGCTTCGGCGACCATATTCCCCTCCTGTACGCCCTGGTGCTCCGGTGTGCGCCCACCTTCTGGCGGCTGGAGCTGGAGCGGGCTGATTTCCGGCCCAACCAGCGCCGGAGCTTTCGGCAGCAGGTTGCCCTGGACGGCTCTGTGGGGCTGCACCCCAACAAGACGGTCCCGTGCCGCCTGCTGGACCTCAGCGTCACCGGCGTGCTCTTCCGGTGCCGGGAGGACTTTTCCGAGGGGGATACCCTGTACCTGTCCGTCCCCCCGCTCCGCCCGGAGGGGGACGGCTATTTCCTCGTCTGCATCGTCCGGCGGGTGCAGGCGCCGGCGGACGAGTTCGACATGCCCTCCTACGGCTGTGAGTTTGCCGCGCTGTCCCGCCGGGACGAGGACCGGATGTATCACGACCTGTTCCGTTTGCAGATCCACACGTCCAACCGCAATTCAAAGAAAAAAACATAACAGGAGGGGCGCCGGCTTTTGGGCCGGCGCCCCTCCTGTTATGTCCTATTCCGCCTTTTGTGGGGACGCCCCGTGTCTGGGCGCGTCCATCACCTGCTTGCAGGCCGACAGCAGCTGGGCCGTCACCGGGGCGTCGTACCGGGCCCGGTACAGGCTGACCATGGGCCTCCGGGCGGTCTCCTGCAGCACCACATACTTGGCCGGCAGGCTTGTCAGGGCCAGCGCCTTCACGTCCGCCACGCAGCGGGGGCAGTCGCACAGGCCGAACATGCGGATATACCGCTCCGCCTTTTCCTCCACCAGCTCCTGCATCACATTGACGCAAATCGTGCCGTCAGGCAGCGTTCCTTCCCCGCGGGACGCGGGTTTCTCCCCGACGGCCGGCTCCTCCTGGGCGGGGGCGGGCTCCGGCTCCGGGGTCGGCTCCGGCTCCTGCGGAATCTCCTCCGGCTCCTGCGGAATCTCCTCCGGCTCCGGAACGGGCTCCGGGGCCGGCTCCGGAGCGGGGGGCGGCTGGACAGGTGCCGGCTCCTCCGGCGGCGGGGCCGCGCTGGCCAGTTCGCTCTCCAGGGCCTGCTCCAGCGCGCCCTGGATGGTGTGCTCCAGGGCCTCGCTGTTGGCCCTGGCCACCTCCAGGATGGGGGCGGCTGCGCGGCGGCCGCCCTCCGGCGCTGGGGCGGCCGGGGCCGGCGCGGGCTCCCGCTGCACCTCGGCCTGCCTGGCCGCAGGGGCCTCCGGCTCCGCGGCCGGTGTGGGCGCAGCCGCCCCGCCCGGCCCGCTCAACAGGTTGAGCACATGGTCGGTTTTGCTGCTCCTGCCCTTTCGTCCCGCCATCAGCCCCTCACCTCGCTCTCACCCGTGCGCCTGCGCGGGAAGGCCGCCCCGGCCACCTCGTCGCAAAGGCACTCAAAGTCCAGCGCCGGCTTGGACTGGGGGGCGTAATCCACGACACTGAGCCCGTGGGCCGGCGCCTCCGCCACCGCCACGCTGCTGCGGATCTTGTTGCGGAACACCCTGGTGTCCAGCTGGGCGGCGATCTGCTGGGCCAGATCCAGCACCTCCCGGTTCAGCCGGAAGCGCACGCTGAAGCGGTTGAGCAGGATGCCCAGCACCTTGAGGTGGGCGTTGTAGTAGCTGCGCACGCTCTCAATGGTCTCCTTGATCTGGGACACCCCCAGCAGGCTCAACACCTCCGGCGCCATGGGGATGATCAGCCCGTCGGTGGCCACGTAGGCGTTCACCGTCAGCAGGTTGAGGGCGGGGGGCGTGTCGATGACCACAAAGTCATATTGATCCTTGACCTTGGACAGGGCGGTTTTGAGCATGTACTCCCTGCCCGGGCGGTTGAACTCCAACTCCGCCGCCGACAGCAGGATGTTGGACGGCAGGACATCGCAGGTCTCGGTCCGGGCGATGGCGGCCTCCGGCTCCACCTCGCCCCGGAACACCTCATAGACGGTGGTGCAGTGCTCAATGTCCAGCCCCAGGCTGAATCCCAGGCTCCCCTGGGGGTCCAGGTCCACCCCCAGCACCCGCGCCCCGCGCCGGTGCAGGCTGGACAGCAGGGCGGCCGCCGTGGTGGTCTTGCCCACGCCGCCCTTCTGATTGGTTATGGTAATCACTGTGGTTGCCATGTCCACCCCTCCTTCTGCCGTGGCGCATCACAACAGCAGCCGCAAAATCAGACAAGAATCTGCGGCCGCCCCTTAATTTTTTGCGATCACGGACGATAAATAAGATGAGCGTGGAATCAGAATGAAGTCAGCTTTATTTTAACGAAAAGAATCCAACCTGTCAACTTGTCCCGGCGCCGCTCCTGGGACGTATAAAGGAGTGATAAATATGGCATCCATCTCCAGCCTGATGGGGGGCAGCTCCTCCACCAGCAGCATCTACGGCAACCGTACCACCAACATCATCTCCGGCCTGGCCAGCGGCCTGGACACCGAAGCCATGATCGAGGGGCTTGTGCAGGGCTATCAGCAGAAGATCTCCAAGCTGCAGCAGGAAAACACCACGCTCCAGTGGCAGCAGGAGGCATACCAGAGCATCTCCGACAAGCTGGTGCAGTTTGCCCGGAAGTACACCTCCTACCTGTCCCCCACCACCAACCTGTTCAGCAACAGCTTCTTCAACAACGCCATCATCACCTCGCCCAGCGGTACCTATGCGGATCTGGTGTCCGCCTCCGGCAAGAGCACCAGCGACGTGGTGCTCAACGCGGTGGCCCAGCTGGCCACCGCCGCCCGGTACACCAGCTCCGGCGGCATCGCCGATGGCGGAAACACCGGGGTTGTCACCGGTGATCCGATGCAGCTGGGCAGCACCCAGACCGTCAGCACCCTCAGCGGTTCCCTGTCCCTCACCTACGGCAACCAGGAGATCACCATCGACTTCGGCGAGCTGGAGACCTCCTTTGCCAATCCCGACGGCAGCCTGAACACCGACGAATTCCAGAAGGCCATCGAGGAGAAGCTGGGGGAGCAGGACCTCGTCATCAACGGCACCACCCACAAGGCCGGCGACCTCATCAAGGTTGAGGTCGACAGCAGCGGCAATGTTACCCTGACAGACAAGAGCAGCGGCGGCAATGATGTCTCCTTCAGCGGCGCCACCGGCAGGCTGGCGGACAAGGTTTCCTCCACGGCTGACGGGTTCACGGTGGATACCGCAAATGCCACCGAGGACATCCCCATGGGCGAGTACCTCTCCGGCAAGACCCTGGAGGTCTCCCTCAACGGCCAGACCAAGACCGTCACCCTGGGGGATATCACCATCGGTGACAATGCTAATCAGGATGAGGCCGCCGAGGCGGTCGCTACTGCCCTGGAGGAGGCCATCGGCAAGTCCTTCGGGAGCGGCAAGGTGGAGGTAGCCGCGGTCAACGGCGCGCTCCAGTTTGACGTGGGCAGCGGCAACACCTTCGCCATCCAGTCCGACATGGGCGAGGTGCTGGGCCTGGGTGAAAGCGGCCTGACCTCCTATGTGAATACCCGCAGCACGCTGGGAGAACTGCTGGGTGACGATATGGGCGGTCTCGTCGCCAACGGGCAGGGCACCTACGACCTGGTGATCAACGGCGAAACGGTCGGCTCCTACACCAAGGACACCACCCTGGAGACGGTGATGAACAACATCAACAGCAACGCCGACGCGGGGGTCACTGTGAGCTACTCCCAGCTCACCAACCAGTTCGTCTTTACCGCCAAGGAGACCGGCGAGGGCGGCGAGATCAGCTTCGGAACCGATAGCCGCGGCAACAAGGATCTGGCCGGCCTGCTCTTCGGCCAGGCCGACGCGAGCACCGTGACAGAGGGCACCGACGCCATCTTCCACGCCACCGTCAACGGGCAGGACATGGTCCTGACCCGCAGCTCCAATACCTTTGATATGGACGGCATGACCGTCACCCTCAACGGTACCTTCAATGTGGCCGATGGTGTAACCAGCGGTGAGATTGACAGCGCCAATGCAAACGAATCCCTGTTCAACCTGAAGGGCGAGTCCGTCACCTTCTCCAGCAAGACCGACACCGACGCCATCGTGGACGTGGTCAAGCAGATGGTGGAGGACTACAACGAGCTCCTCACCGAGGTGAAGAAGGCCTATTCCGACCAGCCCCTGACCCAGACCGACGGCTCCCGGTATGAGCCCCTCACCGACGAGGACAAGGAGGGCATGACGGAGAGCGAGATCGAGCGCTATGAGGAGAAGGCCAAAACCGGCCTGCTGTTCATGGACAGCGACCTGTCCTCCCTCTACAACGCCCTGCGCAGCGCCATCACCCCCGGCGGCGCCGACGGGCAGACCCTGCGCTCCATCGGCATCAACACCTCCTACTCCGAGGGGCTGACCACCATCTCCCTGGATGAGGACGCCCTGCGCAGCGCCCTGGAGACCAACCCCGACCAGGTGCGGGACGCCTTCACCAAGAGCCAGGAGAACGGCTCGGCCACCAACGGCCTGATGGCCTCCATCAAAGAGGCCACCGACCGCTACGCCTCCACCGAGGGCGCCGTGAAGGGCATCCTGATTGAGAAGGCCGGCTCCCAGTACTCCCCCGCCAAGGCCCTGGACAACACCCTGCTGAACCAGATGAATGAGATCAATGAGCAGATCTCCCGCTGGCAGGAGAAGATGTCCGACCGGGTGGACTATTACACCAACAAATTCACCCAGCTGGAGGTCCTGATCCAGCAGATGAACTCCCAGAGCGCCAGCCTCTCTGGGCTCATGGGCGGTTATTAAACAGGCAAACCGCGAAAAGGAGCGGCAAGACAGTATGGATATGCGAGGCTATCAGCACTACCGGGAGGACGCCCTGTCCACCATGACCCAGGGGGAGCTGCTGCTGCTGCTCTACGATGAGCTGGTGAAGCGCTTAACCCAGGCGGAGCTTTTCCTGGGCAAGGAGGACTACCCGCCCTTTGAGGCCGCCGTGGACCGGAGCGAAGCGATTATCCGCTACCTCAGCGACACCCTGGACCGGAGATATGAGATCAGCCGCTCCCTGTCTCAGCTATACGAGTACTTCTGCTACGAACTCAGCCGGGTCAAGGTCGGGCGCAACCAGACCGAGCTGGCCCGGGTCAAGGACATGGTGTCCCAGCTGCGGGACAGCTTCCGCCAGGCGGACAAATCCGCCCCGGCGGGCGGACGGTAAGGGGTGGGTGGCGATGGCACTGGAACAGGTCCTCTCCGCCTCCCTCGCCGTGGAAAAGCAGATGTATCTGGCCCTGTCTGAGGCGCTGGACCTGACCCGGGAGCTGCTGGATTCCCTCCAGCGGCAGGATCAGGTCTCCGTCCGGCTCAACCTCTCCCTCCGCCAGGAATCGGTGGACCAGCTCAACGCCTGCCGGGACGCCCTGAAGCGGCAGGTGGCCTCCCTCCCCCCGCGGGAGCAGGCGGCCCTGCGGGGGCTCCTCAACGGGGAGTCCTCCGGAGACAGCCCGTCCGCCCGGGCCCTGGCCCAGCAGGTGGAGCGCAACCAGGCCCTGTGGACACGGGTTGTCCAGGCCGACCAGTCTGTCAGCCGCCGCATGGGCGGCGAGCACTCCTATTACCAGCGGCAGAGGCAGAAATAGCAGGAAAATCCCCCTGCCGGGCATCCGGCAGGGGGACTGAACCTAGTTCAGGATGGGGCGCTCAGGGTGGAAAACCGCCAGAGGGGCGCCCCACCGCTCCGGCTGGGGGAGAGCTCGTCCAGCAGCAGCTGGGGGTCCCAGGCCGCCAGGCTCCGCTCCCGGCTGTTGGGGTCGGCCACCAGCACATCCCCCGCCAGAGTGACCCCCCGCAGGAGGATGAAGTGGCCGGAGTTGGTGAAGTGGCCGCGGGTCATCAGCGCGACGTAGATATGCCCGGAGGCCAGAGACTGGCACAGCTCCTGCGCCGTGGGGATCTCCCCGCCCTCCACCTCCAGGCCGTAGGCTGCGGCCGTGCCCTCCACGATGGTCAGGTAGGAGCCGCTCCCCGGCGCGCAGTACCCCTGCTCCGCGGCCCAGGCCGCCATCTCCGCGGGGTCGACCTCCTCCTCCGTCAGGGAGGACACCACCATGGCCAGGGCTGTGGGGCCGCACCCATAGCCGGCGATGGGATCCCGGCCGAAGAGCTGCCCGGCCCAGGGCTCCTCGCCCTGGTTGAAATAGGTGATCTCCACCACCCCGCCGGTGAGCTGCTCCCGCCCTCCCCGCACGACAAACTCCGTGGTCGCCGGGTCCTCTGCCGGGGGCATCTCGTCGATGGTCGGGTCGCTGGCCAGCTGGTCCACCGGCTGCTCGGAGGGCGTGGGCTCCGGGTGCAGCGCGCTGATGGCCCGGCCCGCCAGGCTCTGCCCCGCGTCCACAGCCCGGCGGGCCAGGGAAACCACCGGACCTGTCAGGGCGTGGAACAGCTCCGGCGCGGCCACCCGGCACACGGCCAGCTCCACCCCGCCGACGCAGACCAGGGCCAGCAGCACCAGCAGCACTACGTTTCGTTTGGTATGTCGTTTTGGGGATCGGCTCAAAATGATCACTCCAAAGATACAATCAGGCTGCTATTTTCACTTATTATAGCAAATGTTTCTTTTTTTGTATACAGGTCGACAAGCAAAAGGAGAAATCCAATGCCACAGATCCGCTTAGAGCATGTAACCAAGTATTATACCCAGGAAAAAAAGCGCATCGCGGCCGTGTCTGAGGTCGACCTGACCATCGAGCAGGGGGAATTTGTCTTTGTGACCGGAAGCAGCGGGGCCGGGAAAAGCACCCTGCTCCAGCTCATTTCCGGAGAGCTTCAGCCCTCCTCCGGCGCGGTGTATCTGGGCCCGTGGAACCTGGCCAAGGTCCCCAGCTGGCGCCGGGGGCGGGTAAACCTGATGTTCGGGCGGATGCCCCAGATCTCCATGCTGGTCCGCAAGCGGACCATTGGGGAGAACCTGGAGATGGCCGCCCGGCTCACCCATGTCCGCTCCACCACCGTCCACGCCCGCATCCAAAAAGCCCTGGCCGTGGTGGGGATGCCGGGGGTGGAGGCGCGCTATCCGGCCGAGCTCTCCCTGGGGGAGTGCCGCCGGGTGGAGCTGGCGCGGGCCCTCATCAACGACCCCGCCGTGCTGATCCTGGACGAGCCCACCGCCAGCCTGGACGCTGACACGGGCTGGGACATTCTCCATCTCATCAACGAGCTCAACCGCCGGGGCACCACGGTGGTGATGGCAACCCATGCCAAGGAGTTTGTCAACCTGCTGCGCAAGCGGGTGCTGACTCTGGTCGACGGCCGGATCTGGGGCGACGTCCCCAAGGGCCGGTATGGCTCCATTGTCTGATCCCCGCCGGCGCCTGACTATCACGGAATGAAAGGATGTAATCTGTCATGCACAAGTCTGCTAATCTCTCCGTCCGAACGCGAATGCTGATCTCCTTTGCCATCACAATCGTACTTACGATCCTGGTGGTGGCAATTGCCGTGGTAGACGCCTCTTCGGTGCAGCGCAGCTATGAATCCGTGCTCTCCGGCCCGGTGGCCGTCACCGACGCCGTCCAGGACGGCGAGCAGAACATCAACTCGGTTGCCCGCCAGCTGCGGGACATGGCCCTTTCCGGCTATGACAGCGCCACCTCCACTGAGATCTCCGACACGCTCACCAGCCTGGACGCCTCTCTGGAGACGGTGCGCTCCCTTTACGGCAGTGACGAGCTGGCCCAGAGCTTTATCCAAGCCGTGGAGACCTGGCGCTCCACCTTCATCGACATCGACGCCGCCCTCCAGGACGGCGATCTGGCCCAGGCCCGCGTGCTGATTGAGAACCAGTGCACCCCCCGCCTGAACGCGGCGGTGTCCGCCGGGGAGGCGCTGCAGGCGGCAGTCCAGGCAGAGGGCGACCAGGTGGTGGCCCAGCTCAACACCGACACCATCCGCAACCGGGTTGTGATCATCGCGCTGGCCGTGATCATGGTGCTGGTGGGCATTTTCCTCAACCTGCGCATGGTCCGCCTGATCGTCCGGCCCCTGCAGGAGGCCGACAAGGCGGTTTCCGCCTTCAGCCAGGGGGACCTGTCCTATACGGTCTCCTACAGCTCCGGCAATGAGATCGGCCACATGTGTGAGGCCGTACGGGTCTCCCAGCGCACGGTCAGCGGCATCATTGAGGATATTGTCCACGTGACGCAGGCCCTGGAGAACGGCGACCTGACCGTATCCATCGAAAAAGAGTATCCCGGCCAGTTCGCCCCCATCAAGGAGAACCTGGAGGAGCTGCTGGAGCATCTGAACAACACCATGACCGACATCCTCAATGCCTCCGACCAGGTTTCCGCCGGCGCAGACCAGGTATCTGTGGGCGCCCAGTCGCTGGCCCAGGGCGCCACCGAGCAGGCCAGCGCCGTGCAGGAGCTGTCCGCCACCATCAACGAGATCGACTCGTCCGCCCAGCACAGTGCCGACAACGCCAGGACTGCCAAGGAGAAATCCAACCAGGCCGCCGGCCAGGTCAATGTGTGCAACGAGCGTCTGCAGGACATGCGCAAGGCCATGAGCGACATCCTCTCCAGCCAGAGCGACATCAGCAAAATCATTGCAACCATCGAGAACATCGCCTTCCAGACCAACATTCTGGCCCTGAACGCGGCTGTAGAGGCCGCCCGGGCCGGCTCTGCCGGCAAGGGGTTTGCTGTGGTGGCTGACGAGGTGCGCAACCTGGCCTCCAAGTCCGACCAGGCCGCCAAGCAGACCAAGGAGCTCATCGAGAACTCCCTGTCCTACGTCCAGCGGGGCAGCGAGCTGGTGGAGGCCGTGGATAACAACATGCAGAAGGTCATCGAGTACGCCGGCGAGGCCATCGGCATGATGGATCAGGTGGCGGAGGATTCCATCTCCCAGGCCGAGTCCATCAACCAGCTCACCACCGGCGTGGATCAGATCTCCGCTGTGGTGCAGACCAACTCCGCCACCAGCGAGGAATCCGCAGCGGCCAGCGAGGAGCTCTCCTCCCAGGCCGTCATGATGAAACAGCTTATCCAGCAGTTCCATCTGAAGTCCGGCTCCGCCCCTGCCGCCAAGGCGGAGAGCGAGATACCCGCTCTCTCCATCGGCGCTGGCGACCCCTCGCCGGCGGACAACCGGTTCAGCAAGTATTAAGCCGAGCAGGAGCAGGGGGGCCATCCCGGTACACTCGGGATGGCCCCCCGCCTCTCTCTCCGATTGGAAGGAGGAACCGCCATGGGAAATCCGGAAGCCCCCGCCCGGGAGCCGGAGCTGCTCTATGCCCTGGACATCGGCACCCGCACGGTCATCGGCCTGGTCGGGGTGCCGGACGGGGGCCGGGTGCGCATACTCGCCGCGGAAACCCGCCCCCACGCCAGCCGGGCCATGCAGGACGGGCAGATTGAGGACATCGACCAGGTGGCCAGTGTGGTGGCTCAGATCACCGCCAGCCTGGAGAAGCAGGTGGGCCGGCCGCTGAAGCGGGCCTGCGTGGCCGCCGCCGGCCGCTCCCTGTGCACCGAGCAGGGGCACAGCGCTTTGGAGCTCTCCGCGCCGCAGGCCATCGGGCCGGAGCTGGTGCTCCGGATGGAGGCGGAGGCGGTCTCCAATGCCGAGCAGGCCCTCCAGCAGTCGGCGGCAGGCCAGAGCGCCCGGCTGTTCCTGGTCGGCTACTCCACCACCCAGTTCTCCATTGACCACTACCCCATGCCCAAGCCCCAGGGCCACACCGGCCAGCTGCTGGAGGCCGACGTGGTGGCCACCTTCCTGCCCAGCGAGGTGGTGGACAGCCTGTACGCCGTGCTCCGCGCCGCCTCTCTGGAGGCGGCCAGCCTGACCCTGGAGCCCATTGCCGCCCTCAACGCGGCCATCCCGGCGGATCTCCGCCTGCTCAACCTGGCGCTGGTGGATATTGGCGCGGGCACCTCGGACATCGCCGTGTGCCGGGAGGGCAGTGTGGTGGGCTATACCATGGCCACCACTGCGGGCGACGAGATCACCGAGGCCCTGATGCGATCCTGTCTGGTGGACTACCCCACTGCCGAGGCCATCAAGGCCCGCCTGTCCACAGAGGCGGAAATCCGCTACCAGGACATCCTGGGGCTGGAGCAGACGCAGAGCGCCCAGCAGCTGCGCAGCGCGGTAGAGCCCGCCGTCCAGGCCCTGGCCGAGGAGCTGGCCGAGCGCATCACCGCCCTCAACGGCGCGCCGCCGTCGGCGGTGTTTCTGGCCGGCGGCGGCAGCAAGCTGTCGGGGTTGAGCGGCCGGCTGGCCGCCGCTCTGGGCCTGGATGAAAAGCGGATTGCCGTGGCCGGCCGATATTTCCAGAACGGCGCGGTCTCCGATGTGGTGAAGCTGGACGACCCGGTCTACACCACGCCCCTGGGCATCGCCATCTCCGCCGGCCTGGGGCTCATCAGCGACAGCTACCGGGTGCAGCTCAACGGCGCCCCCGCCAAGCTGTTCCGCGGCAGCGGGGTCTCCGCCATGGAGCTGCTGATGATGAACGGATACCGCTACAGCGATTTGATCGGCCGGAGCGGCCGCCCGCTCTCCCTCACCGTGGACGGCCAGAGAAAGGTCTTTTATGGGGAGCCGGGCACCCCGGCGGAGCTCACCATCAACGGCGCCGCCGTCCAGCCCTCCGCCCCGGTCCACGCGGACGACACCATCACTTTTATTCCCGCCCGGGCCGGCGCCGACCGGCAGATGACCGCCGGGGAGCTGGCCCGGCTGCTGGAGCTCCCCGCACTCAGCCGGGACGGGGCGCTTCTCCCCCAAGACGCCCCCCTGCACTCCGGGGACCGCCTGGAGTCCGCCCTCCCGGCCGCGGCCGCCGCCCCAGCGCCGCCCCCGCCGGAGGCGGCGCCGAGGCCGGGCTCCGCGATCCAGATCCGCCTGAACGGCAGGCCCCTCGTCCTGCAGCCCAAGTCCGACGGCGCGCCCCACTATCTGATGGATCTCCTGGAGCGGTCCGGCCTGGACTTCCAGCACCTGGACTATCCCGTCTCTCTCCTGGTCAACGGGAAAGACGGGACGTTTCAGCAGGTGCTGCACAGCGGAGACACCGTGGACATCCGCAGAAAAGATTGATCCGGAGGCTTCCCCACCATGAAACTTGTCAAATACCTGCCTGCCCTCGCCCTTCTCCTCACACTGACCGCCTGCGGCGGCGGCCCCGAGCCCCCCGTCAACTACGACTATGATACCGGCGACAGCCTGCCCTCTCTCAGCGCCGCTGTCGCGCTCCCGGAGGAGCTGTCCTTCTCTGAGGAAGAGGATGCAGAGACCGGCGCGGTCACCTATCGCTATGAGGGGCTGACCGATACCGGCAGCTATGTGTCCCAATATGCAGACATCCTGGAGCGCATGTATACCTGCTCCGTCATCGACGCCCAGGGCGTCCTTCAGGCGGAGCAGTCCGTCTCAGGCGATACCGGAGACATCTATGTGGGGGCCGAGGCCCCCGGCGGCGGCGGGGTCCTCCAGCTGCACATTGTCTGGGACGAGGCCTCCTGCTCCATCTCCCCCGCCCTTCTGGCAGACCAGAAGATCACCGAGCCGGAGCCGGAGCCCTCTTCGTCCAGCTCCCTGACGCTGGACGAGGCCATCCAGTTCTTCCAGGAGCTCTCCCCCGCCACCCTGGGGCTGGACGGGAGCTCTATGGCCGCATATGAGATCTACCCGGACGAGGGTCTGGTCATGGTGGACAACCAGCCCTGCATCCCGGTCAAGGTCTACGGGGGGGCGGAGCGCAGATTCGCGGGCAGCTACCTGCTCTCCCTCGACGGGTCAAGGCTCTACCAGACAGACCTCTCCAGCGACCAGGTTCAGGAGCTTCCCATCCCCTGACGGCAGCCCCCATCCACCGGGCGGCCGGCGGCGGTCCCCCTCCATCCCGCACAGCGGCGGCAGGCCACAACGCAAGCAGGCCGAACATGCGGCGGCATCCAGTCCTCATAGCGAGGTCTGGATGCCGCCGCTGTTTTCTGTCTACAGTCTACAGGTCGAAGGACGCGTACCGGCGCAGATAGTCCACAGAGCTGCGGATGGTCTCCAAAACCGCCTGGTCGTCCGGGCTCAAAAAGTCAAAGGACAGGTCCTCCGCCCAGACCCGGAAGCTGGTGGGCAGCTCCAGGCCGCAGGGGATCACCGGCGTCCGGGCCTCCAGCGCGGAGAGGATCCCCGGGATATCCAGCTGCCCGCCGCCGATGGCCTCGTTGCGGATCCAGCCGTCCAGGAGGCTGGCGTCCTTCAGGTGCAGATAAGTGGGCGTGACGGCGCCGGCGCGCAGGTCGGCGGCCTGGTCCACCGCGCCCCGGGCGAAGCGGAAGTTGTTGCCGGTGTCGTAGGTGTAGCCCACCTGCAGCCCCTCCAGCTCCGCAAACACCGGGCCGCACTGGCTGGCGGTCCCCACAATGTCGCCGTAGGACTCCAGCTGCAGGGTGACGCCCAGCTCCCGCGCCAGGGCGGCGGCCTCCCGGACGTTTTTCAGGAACACATCGTACCGCTCCGGCGGGCCGCAGCGGGTGTTGAGGAACCGCGCGCCCACAGCGCCGGCAAAGCGGAGCTTTTGGAGCAGGCGGCGGAAGCTGGGGGGATCTGTCATGTCGCAGTGGCCGGAGACGGCGAAGCAGGCCAGGCCCCGGCTCTCCAGGCTGGCGCGGATCTGACCCAGGGCCTCATCCGTGAGCAGATCCACGTTCACCTGTTCGCTGATCCCGTCGATGGCGGCCAGCTCCACGTAGGTAAAGCCGCAGGCCCGGGCCAGATCCAGGGCGTGGAACAGGTCCTTTCCAGGGACGCTGTTGGTGCACAGGCAGAGGGGTTCAAAGCGGATCATATGCGTTCCTCCCGTGAAAATTCCAGCATGACCTTGGCGTGGCCGCCCCGGGCCTTCTCCTGGTAGGCCTCCACCGCCTGGTCAAAGGGGTAGAGCCCGGTGATGACCTCCGCCAGCCTCAGGTGTCTGGCCATGCGGAGGGCGTCGGGAAAGCAGCCGCTGGGCACCGCCACAGCAGAGAGGGTGGCGTCCTTCCAGTAGAGGGACATCAGGTTGACCTCCAGATTGAAGTCCATGCCGTAGAGGCCGAAATACACCACAGAGCCGCCCCGGGCCACCAGCTGGAAGGCCCGGCGGGCCGATTCCCGGCTGCCGGAGATCTCCAGAACCGCGTCGTAGCCAAAGCCGCCGGTGAGCATCAGCGCCTCAGACACCAGGTTGCCCGCGTAGGGGTTCATGGCCACGTCTGCGCCGAAGCGCAGGGCGGTTGCCCGCTTCTCGGCGTTGGGGTCCACCGCCACGATCTTCCCCACCGGGTGCTCCCGGACCAGCTTGAGGATAATCTGGCCCATGGCCCCGCAGCCCAGCAGCAGGACGTTGCTGCCGTAGCGGAGATTCGCCTTCCTGACGGCGTGCATGGCCATCATCAGCGGCTCGATCAGGCTGGCCTCCTTCAGGGCCAGGCCCTCTGGCAGGCGGAAGAGCTGCCGGCGGTCCACCAGGACGTACTCCTGCATCAGGCTGACGGTCTGGGCGGAGTTCATGCAGTACTCGCTGCGGTTGCTGCGGCAGGCGTCGCAGACCCCGCAGGACAGGTACGGCAGGATGGCCACCGGGTCGCCGGGGCGGAGCTCCGTGACCGCGCTGCCCACGGCCACCACCACGCCGGAGCCCTCATGGCCCAGGATGCCGTTGGGCGGAATGGCCGCCTTGCCCCGGAGGATCATAATCTCATAGCCGCAGATGGAGGCGTAGGCCATGCGGACCAGCACCTCCTCCGGCCCCGGCGGCTGGGGCGCGGGGTCGTTCTGAAGGGCCAGGCTGCGGTCTTTGCGGATGTGCAGCGCCTTCACGGCGTCTCCCCCTTTCTCTGCTGCCGGTACGCCTGCGGCGTCTGTCCGACGGCCTTTTTAAACACATAGCTGAAGTATTTGGCGCTCTCAAAGCCCACCATGCCGGCGATGTCGGTGATCTGCCGGTCGCTCTTCTCCAGCAGGCTCTTCGCCTGGCAGATGCGGAGCTGATTGACATAGCTGTTGATGGTCCCGCCGGTCTCCTTCCGGAACAGGCGGCTCAGGTAGGACACGCTCATATGTACGTGGTCGGCCAGCACGTCCAGGGTCATGGGCTCGGCCAGATGGTCCCGGATGTACAGGCACACCTCGGAGACGACGGGATTGCGCTTGGCGTCCTCCGGGTCTGCCAGCTCCAGCACGTGGCGCACCGCCTCCCGGTATGCGTAGAAGAAGTCGGACACGGTCTTGTGGGGATGGAGCCGCAGGCCCTGGTCGTCGCCGGAGGGGACGCCGGAGAGGGCATAGCGCAGGTGGTTGTACTGCAGGAGCATCTGCGAGATCACATAGGAGTACACCTCCCGGGAGAGGCTGTGGCAGACCAGATCCTCCAGAACCTCCAGCACCGGCTGTATCCGCTCCATCCGCCGGCCCTGGAGCGCCTGGGACAGGGCCGAGAGCTGCTCCAGCAGCTCCTCCTGGGGCACAAACCGCTCGTAGGCGGTCTTAAATTTGGGCTGCAGGTACAGGGGCGAGTGGAAAAAGCGCATCTGCCGGAGCTTCAGCAGCTCCCGGCACTGCCAGTGCCACCGCTCCATCGGCAGGGGCATGTCGGAGATCTCGAACAGCAGCGACGGAAGCCCCAGCTCGACCAGCGCCCGGTTCAGCCGGCCGACCCACAGGCCCCAGTCCGGCTCGGCCCGCTGTCCGTCCTCCAGGAGGATGCAGAGGTTGCGCTCCTGATAGACGCAGACCTCGCAGGGGCCCAGCGGCTCCAGCAGCTTCGGCAGGGAGATGAACGCGCGCTCCAGCTGATCCAGGTCGGTCAGGAAGTCAAAGTCGTCGGCGTACTGGGGCGAGAGCCCGCCCAGCAGGAGCCAGCAGTCCCGCCGGCCCACCCGCAGACGCCCGAATTCCTGCTGTGCCTCCCGGGTCTGGAGGGGGCGCAGCCCCATCAGCAGCTCCATGACCTCCAGGCTGTGCTGGACCGCGCTGCTGTCCGGACGCTCCCGCCCAATCCCCTGGGGCGCCTGTCCGCCGGCCGCGTCCAGGGCGCGGAGCAGGGCGCTGTCCGTGAGGCCAGTCTCCGGCAGGACCGCCGTCACCTGGGTCATGGCCGCGCTGCCCACGTTGGGGTCCCCGTCGGCCAGCAGGAGGAAGGCCGGGCACCGGCCCCGGGGCAGCAGGTAATTGATCAGGTCCTCCGCCCCCCAGAAGTTCATGCGGGCCGGCATAATGACCACATCCGGCTCGGTGGACTCAATCAGGTTCATCCCCAGCACGCTGTTGTCCGCCAGGCCGCACATCTGGTACGCCTCCGGCCGCTGGTCCAGCGCCGCCCGGAGCTGCTGGACCTGGGAGTATTGGTAAGAAATGATGAGTATCCGCTTCATGGTATCCCCCCGGACGGGTATGGGGCAGGTCAAAAAACCGGAACCGTGTCAGGCGGCCGCCGGCCGGACGGCAAAAGCCCATACCCGTCTCTATCAATCTACCCACAATAGTACCATGATTTTGGAAGCTGTCCAGTAGCTGACAAAAATTTTGGAACAAGAGGGCAAAAATTTGGCCCTCTTACAGAGGGCAAATTGGCAAAAAAACAACCCCGCAAAACGCGAATCAAAAATTTGAACATATTTGCACAAAATATCCGATACAAGATTATGCAAAATCCTATATCTTATAAATATGTTCCTCCCTGATCCTGGAAGCGGGTTCAAGAAAGGCGCCTGTCCGCCGGGCCGGGGCGGAAAAACGTTCGGAAAACACACGGAAGGGAGAATCACAATGAGAAGCATTCGTTACTTCGGAAACGGCGACGTCCATCTGGCCGAAGTCCCAGAGCCCCAGCTGGTCTCTCCGGACGACGTCAAAATCCGGATCGCCTACTGCGGCGTCTGCGGCTCGGACCTGCACACCAAGCGGGCAGAGCTGGACCAGCTCTATGGCGACTCCGTGAAGGACGGCCTGGCCATGGGACACGAGGCCACCGGCACCGTGGTGGAGCTCGGCCCCGCCGCCACAGCCAAGGGTCTGAAGGTGGGCGACCGGGTGGTCTACTACTTCAACACCCACTGCGGAAGCTGCTACCACTGCCGAAACGGCCAGGAGCAGTTCTGCACCAGCATGCGCGTGAACATGAGCGCCATGTCCGACTATCTGGTGGTGCCGGAGCAGTCGGTCTACAAGCTCAACGACACCTGCTCCCTGCCGCGGGGCTCCCTCATCGAGCCCATCTCCGTCTGCCTCCACGGCATCGACCTGTGCCGCATCAAGCCCGGCATGACCGTGGCCATCTCCGGCGGCGGCGCCATGGGCCTGATCCTCACCCAGCTGGCCCTGCGCTCCGGCGCCGCCAAGCTGACCGTCTTTGAGCCCATCGCCAGCAAGCGGGAAATGGCCCTGAAGCTGGGCGCCCGCTACGCCATCGACCCCCTGGCCGAGGACCGGGTGGCCGCCGGCCAGAGGATTACCAACGGCATCGGCTACGATGTGGTCATCGAGGCCTCCGGCAACTGGCGCGCCTGCGACGGCATCCAGAAGCTGGTGGCCCGCGGCGGACTGCTGGAGTTCTTCGCCGCGCTCTACAAGCACGACTACGACTACCCGATGAATCTGCTGGACGCCTTCTTCCAGGAGATCACCATCGTCGGCGGCGTCATGCAGTCCCCCTACATGTTCCCCCGCAGCGTGGCCCTGGCCGACGAGCTGGATCTGGACGCGCTGCTGGTGGACGGCTGCGTGTTCACGCCGGAGCAGGTAGAGGACGCCTTTGAGGCCCAGATGAACGGCAAGACCATCAAGTCCCTCATCTGCTTCAACCCGGACGCAAAGTAACACCAAGGGAGGGGAGTTCACCAAATGGAAGATCATCGCTCCGATTCCCGCGTCCAGGCCGACGTGGCCGGCCAGGTGGACGCCGCCGCCCAGGGCGCCATCACCCCCGAGGCGGAGATGGACCTTGAGACGGATGACAAGCAGTACTATGTCAAGCTGCCCCTGTGGAAAAAGATGGCCTTCGGCTCCATCGACACGGCCAACAACTTCAGCTGGTCCTACATCAGCTCCTTCCTGTCGATCTACCTGACCGACACCCTGCTGATCCCCGCCGGCTGGGTCTCCGCCATGTTCCTGATCTGCCGCCTGTGGGACGCCATCAACGACCCCATCGTGGGCTACATCGCCGACCGGACCCGCAGCCGCTGGGGACGCTACCGCCCCTGGATCTTCTTCGCCTCGGCCCCGCTGTTCATCTCCACCGCCCTGCTGTTCCTGCCGATGCAGTCCTGGTCCACAACGGGGCGCTTTGCCTACGCATGCGTTATTTACGCCCTGGTGGTGCTGTTCTACACCATGGTGAATCTGACCTACGGCTCTCTGAACGCCGTTCTGACCCAGGACCCGGCGGAGCGCGGCTCCCTGGCCTCCTGGCGGCTGCTGTTCGCCTACATCGGCTCCACCGTCATGACCCAGCTGGTTGTCCGCTGTGAGCCCGCCCTGTCCGCCCGCTTCCCCGGCATGGGCTACTTCATCCTGGCCGTCATCTTCGCCATCTTCTGCGTCCCCATGCAGATCTTCGGCGCCAAGGTCCAGAAGGAGGTCATCCCTCCCGCGGACACGGGGGCCAAGATGTCCATCTTCAAGCAGCTCCGCCTGTCCTTCAAGAACCGGCCCTTCATGATGGTCTGCATCATGTTCCTGGCCCAGGGCTTCTCGGTGTACGGCGTGGGCACCATCAACATCTACTGGTTCTCCTACGTGCTGGGCGACCAGAACCCCATGGCCACCTTCTCCCTCATCACCCTGGTCCCCTCCATGCTGGGCTGCTTCACCTCCCAGTTCTGGAGCAACAAGTTCAAGGACAAGGGCAAGGCCATCGGCGTCACCTATGTGGCCCAGGCCGTCCTCTATTTCCTCCAGTTCTTCCTGTTCCGCGACAGCGTCAACGTCCCCCTGATGTATGTCCTGGGCATCGTGGTGCAGTACTTCGCCGGCATGAACATGTCCCTGATCTACGGCATGGTGCCGGACACCGTCGAGTACTCTGAGCTCATCACCAAGGGCGAGCGGATGGACGGCTTCCTGAACACCCTGTCCTCCTTCTGGAACAAGGTGGGCATCACCGTCGGCACCGCCGGCGCCCCCCTGATCCTGGAGCTCACCGGCTATGTGGCCAACGCCCCCCAGCAGACCGAGCCCGTCATCCTGGCCCTGGACCTCATGAAGTGGATCATGCCCGCCGCCTTCAGCGTCGTGGCGCTGGTCTGCCTCTTCTGGTACCGGCTGGATTACGCGGCCTTTGACAAGCTGGTCGCCGAGATCAACCGGATGCGCCCCGTCTGGGAGGCCGAACGGAAAGCAATGAGGGACGGGAAGAAGTAACCCCCGTCCAGACACGAGAGAAGGGGAGGGAACGAATTGTATCAGTGCGAAGTGACCCGGTTTTCCCGCTCGCGCAACGGCGATATGGCGGTAACCTTTGTCCCGATCCTGTTCGCTTTCGGGCTGCGCGGCGTTCTGAGTACGGCCAATATCCCCGGGACGGCGTTCCTCATCATCCAGGTGTGCCTGGTCATCTTTGTGGCGGCGGCCTTCATCCTGTCGTATTGGTTCTACTTCCGCTACTTCCGCTATACCGTCGTCAGCAAGCAGGGAGACGGGCGGAAGGGCAGCTCGTACCCTCCCGCTTCCCTCACGTTTGAACGGCTCATCAACCAGAAATCCCGCATCTATGAGCGGGTCAGGGCGAGGGAGATGCTCTGTCTCCTGGCCCCGGGGGAGGCATACGACGAAAAGCGGTTCGGCGCCCCGGCCAAGCAGTATAACCTGACGGCGCTGTCTGCATCCACCGCCCACCGCCTCTACTACCGGCAGAAGGGGATTGTCTACTGCGCCCTCTTCCACCCGAACGCGGAGCAGGTCTCCATGCTCCAGAGCTGGATACGGGAGAACCAAGCCCCATGACTCGAGACAAAAACAGATAGGAGGATTCTATATGGCTGATCAGCAGCTGGTCAAAAAGCTGGAGAAGGCCTCGCTGGACACCAAGCTGAGACTGTTGGACCTGTGCCATCAGACCGTCATCCACATCGGCGGCGACCTGTCCGTGTGCGACATGATGACCGCCATCTGGCAGTATGCCATCCACTACGACGTGAAAAATCCCCGCTGGGAGGGCCGCGACCGCTTCGTCCTCTCCAAGGGCCACGCGGCCGCCGTCACCTCCTTCAGCCAGGCCGCCATTGGCTGCTATCAGGTGGAGGACATCTACAAGGAGTACGCCACCGACTTCGGCCGCTTCGGCATGCACTCCTGCAACCTGGCCAACCCCTATGTGGACGTGTCCACCGGCTCCCTCGGCCACGGGCTCCCGGTGGCCGCCGGCATGGCCGCCGCCCTGAAGCGGAAAAAGTCTGCCAGCCGCGTCTACTGCGTGGTGGGCGACGGCGAGTGCGGCGAGGGCTCCATGTGGGAGGCCGCCCTCTTCGCCCACCACTATAAGCTGGGCAACCTGGTGGTGTTCGCCGACCGGAACGGCCTGTCCTTCGACGGCCCCACCGAGCAGTATATGGCCCTGGAGCCCTTCGCCGACAAGTGGCGCTCCTTCGGCTGGAACGTTCTGGAGATCGACGGCCACGACATGGGCCAGATTATCGACACCATCGACGCCCTGCCCGGCGTGGATTTTGACCGGCCCACCATTGTGGTCGGCCGCACCGTCAAGGGCCACGGCGTCAGCTTTATGGAGAACAACGTGTCCTGGCACGCCGGCTGCGTCAAGGAGGACGACTGGAAAAGGGCCAAGGCCGAGCTCACCGAAGCCTATGAGAGAAAGTGGGGTGCCAACTGATGGGAATGGACGTTACGCTGAGCATTCAGGACCTGATGTCTGCCCGCGACGCAGTGGGGAAATGTCTGGGTGACCTGGGCGCCAAGTATGACAACATGGTCGTCATTACCGCCGACGTGGATGTGTCCTCCCGCATCGGCCAGTTCAAGGAGAAGTATCCCGACCGCAGCTACAACACCGGCATCGCCGAGCAGAGCCTGATGAGCGTGGCCGCCGGCATGGCCCACGAGGGCTTCAAACCCCTGTGCTTCGCCTTCGCCACCTTCGCCACCATGCGCTGCTATGAGCAGATCCGCACCGACATCTGCTACTCCAAGCTGCCGGTCATCATCATCGGCAACAACGCCGGCTATTCCAACGGCATCTCCGGCTGCACGCACTGCGGCCTGGAGGACTCGGCCCTGATGGTGGCCTGCGACAACATGACCGTCATTGAGCCTGGCGACCCCAAGCAGATCGTCAAGGTCCTGGAGGCCTGTATGGAGCTCAACGCCCCCGTCTATATCCGCTTGGGCCGCGAGGCCACCTCCTCCCTGTACCCCGACGATGTGAAGTATGAGATCGGCAAGGCCCTCATCCCCCGGGAGGGCGACGACGGCGCCTTCGTCTGCACCGGCATCATGGTCCACTTCGCCATGGAGGCCGCCCAGCGCATCCACGACGAGCTGGGCAGGGAGATCCGCGTGGTGGATATGCACACCATCAAGCCCCTGGACAAGGAGGCCGTCCTGGCCGCCGCCAAGACCGGCCGCGTGGTGGCCGCCCAGGACCACAACCTGCTCGGCGGCCTGGGCCAGCTGGTTGGCTCCGCCATTGCCGAGGCCGGCATGGCCTGCAAGCTCATCTGCCGCGGCTGCCCCGACGAGTTCGTCCCCATCGCTACACCGGAATTCCTGTACGCCCGCAACGGCATGGACGTCAACGGGCTCTATGAGGCCATGAAGTCCCTGTTCTAGAGTACGCAAAGCCCCGCCCGCCCTTGGCTTTCGCCAGGGCGGGCGGGGCTTTTATAAGGAGGGAATCTGCTGCTGGTGCCTGGAATTGGATACTGTCCCGCTCCTTTCGATTCTTTTCACACCCGGCATCCCTGCATAAGAACCCGTCAATTGAACCACCGGAAAGCGGTAGGAACAGCGTCAGAACCGAGCAGAGTCCCCTCTTCCAGAGGAAACATGACCGTAATCCAATACCGTGAAAATGGGTAACTGAATATTTTCAGTAACCAGTGCAAGTGTAGCATAGCGCCCTTTATGACAGGCCGAAAGAATTTCCTGTTTGCCAATATGTCTAATGGGCCTGGGGAGGCCTGGTGAGATCCATCGTGATTGAACGAGTAAAACCGTTGGATTCATGTGGCCGCCTAGTATGGGTGCTGCAAACAGCAATGAAAAATTGGAAGGGGGGGTTATACATTCTGCATTAACTGCACTGGATTAACATCATTTATGCCCCCGGCAAAAGGCATAGCAGAATCCCATCAGCCCATCATGGAGGGGAGCAGCGTGGCAATCTGGGGGAATACCATGATAAGTACCAAGACAAAGAACGAGCATAGTCCATATCGAAGCAGATGGCGGTTAATTACTGCGGAAACTGGTGCTTTTGCAACTCCTGCAGCGACATAGAGATCCAACCCAAGCGGCGGGGTAATGACTCCAATAGCCAAATTGACGATCATGACGATTCCAAAGGCCACCGGGCTCAGTCCCAGCGGTGTGAGGGCCAGGCTCAGGATTGGTGCCAGAATCATAATAGCCGGTAACGTCTCCATAAACGTCCCCACAAAGAGCAGCAAAATCGTCACCAGCAGATAAAACAGGAACACGCTGTTGCCAGAGAACTGCAGCAGTGCGCCGGACACCAGTTGGGGAATATTTTCTCGGGTCAGTACCAGAGCGAATGCATTGGCTGCCGCGATGATAAACATGATCATGGAACATGTGACGATGGATGAGCGAATAATTTTGATGATAATCTTAAGGTTCAGCTCCTT
This sequence comes from uncultured Flavonifractor sp., assembly GCA_944385585.1. Classification (GTDB taxonomy): domain Bacteria; phylum Bacillota; class Clostridia; order Oscillospirales; family Oscillospiraceae; genus Flavonifractor. The sequence goes on along the minus strand of CALWXU010000001.1, from coordinate 15,570 downwards.
ATAGATGAACATTCCTGCCAGCAGCCCGTAGGCGCAGGAAACAGCACCCGCTTCTGTGGCAGTAAATATTCCTCCATAGATCCCCCCAAGGATGATAAAAGGCATAATCAGGGCCCAAACCGCCGACTTGAAGCTTTGCCATACTCGGCCAAGCTGGAATTTTTGCGTGGGGATCTGGTTCTTCTTTCCCCAGAAAAAAGCATAGACCGACATGGATACCGTCAAAAGAATCCCCGGAATAAATCCCGCCATAAACAATTCGCTGACAGAGGTTCCTGTTGCTTGTCCATAGATGATCATGGGTATACTCGGGGGGATAATGATCCCCAAAAAGCCTGCACTGGCTACCGTGGCCAGCGAAAAAGGAAGTGGGTACTCTTTCCGAGTGAGCTCAGGGATCAAGATTGCCCCTATGGCAGAGCACGTGGCTGCGGCTGAACCGCAGATCGCGCCGAAGAAAGCGGAAGCAACAAAAGTCACTATTGCCAGCCCCCCCCCCCCCGGTAACCATCCGACGAGCGAATAAGCAAAGTCCACCAGGCGTTTGGAGACGCCGCCCTCGGACAGCAGTCCACCTGCAACAATGAAGAATGGAACAGCCATTAAACTGGCCGAATCAATAGATGTAAAAAATTTCTGTATGACCGCGATTGCAGAGATATCAGAAAAAAATGTCAGTGGCACTATCGCTCCCAAAGTCAGGCACATTGCGATCGGTGCCCCAATGGCTAGCAGGGCAACAAATACCAAGACAATCGAGGTGATCAAGTGCCCTCACTCCCTTCTTGCTTTTGCACTTTCGCTTTTTCACCATCACTGTCTGCTGGCCCAGTCAGGACAAAGTGCCACAATTGCGCACCGGCCTCAGAGACACAGCAAAGGAATCCTATAAATAATACTGCCACGACAGCCCACATCGGCAGGTGGAGCGCCGGTGAGGTCTGCCCATTGGATAAAAGCCTCTGGGTATACTGCCAGGATAGTAATACCAGCCAAGCATATCCGGCCAAGGTGGCTGTTTTTTCCAGCAGCAGGAGGAACCAGCGCGCCCAGCCGTGAAGGATGAGCGTCAACGCCTCCACGCTCACATGGGCCCCTTCTCGTGTTGCCAGGAAAATTCCCAAAAATACTGAGTATACCATAATATATCGGCAGGCTTCTTCTCCCCAAGTCCAAGGGGCTTTAAGCACATATCTCAGGAATACACTAACCAGGATAAACAGTGTCATCAAAATAAATCCTGCAACCGAAACTGCTGTGGCCATTTGGCTAAGGCGGGTATTCACATGTTCCCAACTACGCAATATCACGGGAACCTTCCGACCCGACGGATGCTTTCTCATAATATACCCTCCTTCTTGCAGAGGCGCCAGGCCGTTTCAGGCAACCAGCCTGGCGCCTTAAGCGTCTTGAGAACCTAGCCGCCTGATGTGGCCCGAATTGCTTCAACGTCTTCGCTGGGAACCACGCTGGGGACAAACTGTGCATAGACCTCATCCACGCAGGCCTCTCTGAACTCATCCTTATCTGCATAGGTAACCTGCAGGCCAGCCTGCTGCATCTCCGCCAAAAGGGCCTCCTCATTGTTCACATTGAGTTCCCGCTCCACTTCGACCCCAACCTTCGCCGCGTCCTTGACAATTTGCTGCAGGTCTTCCGGGAGCCTGTCCCATGTGGCCTTACTCATTACTACACAGATTGGGCCGTAAATCGCCTCAGCAATGCAAAGGTTCTGACAAACCTCGTAAACACCAGTGTTGTAGATTGGCCCAATTGGATTACAAGTACCATCAATGGTTCCGTTCTGCATTGCCACATATGCGTCTGTCCATGCCATAGGATTGGGGTTAATTCCCAGAGCGTTCATATAGGCAATGAATACGGAATTCTCCACCGTCCGGATGGTCAACCCCCTAGCGTCCTCTAGGCTGTTGATGGGCCTGGCACTATTGAGAATCTCAAAAAACCCCGTATCAAAATAGCATAGGCCTACCATATCGTATTGGGTAAGACCTTCCAGCTTTGACTGGCCAAACTCGCCGTCAAGCACCTGGAAGGCATGTTCTCTATCATCAAAAAGATAGGGAAGGTCGAAAATCGTGAAGCTGGGATCAAAGTTTGCCCGTACAGAGCTGGCGCCACAGGCAATGTCCACTGTCCCCAGCTGTGCACCTTCAAAGAGCGCGCGCTCATCACCAAGTTGAGAGTTCGCATAGATCTCCAGAACCAAACGACCGCCGGAGGTCTCTTCCATATATTCACCCATTGCCTCTAGCCCCTTATGGTAGGCCCCCTCCTCGTTAAGTACATGGCCTGCCCTGAGAACATATACCTCATCCTGCTCTTCGCCGTTATTTGCAGGGGTTGTCTCTTGGGAGATGTTTGTACCTGCTCCCGAGCCACATCCTGCAAGCATGGTCAGCAACAGCGCCCCGCATAAAGACGATGCAATCCATACTTTGAATTTCATTGAAATGCTCCTTTCTTATCTTCAATACCTAGTTCTCCGTTTTCTTCTGCTGGATAAACCGGATGCTTCAGTACCTCGGGGTCGTGCCCTGGCAACACCTTTGCTGAAATATGTTTAAGCTTTTGAAAGCTACGGTGATAGTCCAGCAGGCTTACATGATAGCCGTTTGCCACAGGGGGCACAGCTGTCCACGCTTCCATAAGATTTACCATATCCCCCAAAATCATATAAGGACCGTCCACAGTATCCACCAGGACACACTGATGTCCATTGGAATGTCCTGGAGAGAAAATTACAGAAACCCCATCTGTGATCTGGGTATCTCCATCCAAAATTGTGTAGTCGACGCTAAAAATTCGCTGTAGGTCGTAGTTGTTCTTATGCGCAGGAATTGGGTCAATGGCATAGTGTAGTTCAGCCCTCTGGACAAAAAATTCTGCGTTAGGAAAGATTCCGAGACACCCACTGTGATCCCAGTGGAGGTGGGTAAGAATAACCATGTCAATATCTGCCCCAAGGACACCCAGTCGCCCCAAAGCGGCTTCCAGCCGCTGGCTCTCCGGGCGAACATAGGGCATGAAATGAATCCCATCTGGTTCGAGCCCTCCTGTGTCTACCAGTATTCTCTTTTCCCCATCTGTGAGATACCAGGCCAAAATGGGAATGTCCAAAACTGCGCCAGATTTGTCGGTGGCCATCAGTTGTGCTTTTGGCCTCGTAATCGTTCCAAGATGAAGTGGGTATATTTTGTAGCAGCTCACTTTTATCTCTCCTATCTTGACTGCCTGTCGGTTCCATATTGTCTCTCCAATTCCATCATCTCCGGTAATCCAATTGTTTCGTTAAATGAAGAAAATGTGTCCATGTGCTCCAAATACCCCTGAGTGGATCCATGGCTCTTCAGATAATACAGAACTGATTTCATTGCCTTTGATGCAGCATAGAGTGTGATCACTGGATAGATGACAATGCGGAATCCTAGCTGGCGATATTCTTCCGCCGTTAGGATAGGTGTCTTTCCTCCTTCTGTCACATTAAGCATCAAAGGTGCATCTATAGTTTTCCCAATAATTTCTAGATCCTGAATAGACTGCGGGGCATCCACAAAAATGATATCTGCCCCCGCATCACGGTACGCCTTCGCCCTACGCAACGCCTCATCTAGCCCGAGAGGTGCTCTTGCATCTGTGCGGGCAATGATCAACATTTTCTTACGCGTTTTTACCGCCATTTCAATTTTTTTACAGTGCTCCGCCATTGGGATCACCATTTTCCCCTCCATATGGCCACATCGCTTAGGAAAAACCTGATCCTCAATGTGAATAGCGGATACGCCCGCACGTTCGTATTCCAGGACAGTACGCATCACATTAAGAGCATTGCCATATCCAGTGTCCGCGTCTGAAATCAGCGGAAGTTGAATCGCCATAGCCAGATTCCCGGCATGGGTGACCATCTCATTCATAGTCATAAAACCGTAATCTGGCATCCCCAGCACGGTGGCCGATGCCCCATAACCGGTCATATATGCCGCCTGGAACCCCACCTTCTCTACCAGTTTAGCAGAAAGGCCGTCATAGCAGCCAGCTGCCAAGATCACATCGTTTGTCTGCAATAGCCTTTTTAATGTGTCCGTTTTTTCCATTTTTACCCTCTGCCTTTCAACTGATATTGTAGATGCACCTAGTTTGGATATCCATTTTTTATATAGTGCAAGGCGCATGCCAGCTTTTTAGCCGCCTTTTCTTTACATTTTTCGAGATTCTGTTACAATAGTGTTGCATAATGTTTCTCACTTGCAACAAGAGTGTTTCTTTGGGGGATGAGGGGTTCAAATGAAACCAAAAGTCTGCATTTTAACCTACGGGAAGTTGAGCGATATTCTGAGAGACGAAATTTCCTGCTTCCCTGACTCCGTGAATATTCAAATCTATGAAATATTGATGGATCCTACTGTTGCTCTCCCCGATGCAGTAGCTGATGCTGATGTGTATGTTTCCAGTGGCTATAACGCTTACGTTCTTCAAGAGAAGGTGAATAAGCCGATTGTAGTTATGAAGACAAGCATTTCAGATATTCTGCTCTGCATTCAGGAGGCCTCTCGGTACGATGCACAGCCGCTAGTTCTCTCATTCGGGGAACCAGATCCCATCCTGTATAAATTGAAGGAACAGCTTGTTTGCAGGCCGATTTTGGAATCTTTCCGGACCCCCAATGATCTTCCGGAGATTATTCGCCGCCATCGGGAGAGGGGGGGCACTGCGTGGTTGGCACTGCACTGGCCTGTATGTATTCCGAGCAACAGAATTTACATTCTATATACATGCACCCCCGCGAATCTGTTAAAACCTTCTTGCAGCTGGCTGTGGATACAGCAGTTTCCCTGCATCGTGAAGCAAGCAAAAACAGGCAGCTCTCCGCTATTATTGAACACTCAAATTCTGGGCTAATTTTGACAAGCCCAGATGGACACATCACGGTCTGCAATCCCACTGCTACAACTTTTCTGGGCATCCCTCGCGATGAACTTCTGGGGAAGCATATCTACGAGCTTTTTCCGCAGAGTGAGCTGGGAGACATCTACAGCCTGAAGAATAATTGTCTTAACCAGGTTTGCTTGCGCCACAGAACCAGGTTTGTGGTAAATCTGATTCCCATCCTGGTTCGGGAGGAGCTTTCTTCCCTGTTAATCACTTTTACTGATGCAGCAAATATCCGAAAAGCTGAGACTCATATTGCACGCAATATTCGTGACCGGGGATTCGTAGCCAAGCACCACTTTGAAGAATACCATTCGCAAAGCCCAAATTTCCAAGCTGTGCTGCAGAAGGCCAGCCGCTTCTCTCAGCTGGAGGAGATCATTGTTATTCATGGAGAGACAGGAACCGGAAAGGAGATTCTCGCTCAGTCTATCCACAACAGCAGCCTTCGCGCCAACGCCCCATTTGTTCCGATCAATTGCTCGGCGTTAAGTGAAAACCTGCTTGAGAGCGAGCTGTTTGGCTATGATGAGGGCGCATTTACAGGTGCCAGAAAAGGCGGAAAAGAAGGCGTCTTTGAAATGGCACGCCATGGGACTATTTTTTTGGATGAGATTGGCGAGATCAGCGCCCCAATTCAGGCCAAACTTCTACGTGTCATCCAAGAAAAACAGATTATGCGGGTAGGCGGTACAAAACTGGTTCCAATTGACGCCCGCATTATTACTGCCACAAATAAAAAACTGTGGGAATTGGTGCAGGACGGCATCTTTCGTGAAGATCTGTATTACAGGATTAATGTGCTGGAGCTATATCTCCCTCCTCTGCGGGATCGACAGGAAGATATTATCCCGCTCTTTTTCCAGTTCCTTTATAAACGTCTCCCTGACGGATGCCATCAGCTCGAGCATCAGCGGACACAGCTAAATACGCTCCTCTGTTCTTATCACTGGCCCGGAAATATCCGCGAATTAGAGAATTTTGTGCTGATGCTTTGTGCCATTCTACCGAACGATGGCAGCGAGGAGCAGGCAATAAATCTCGTAGCAGAACTGATCCAGGATCGAATCCGAAAGCATTCCTCTTTCGCTTTGGCAGCCTCCTCCAAAAGCATGGTCAATACCGAACAAATAACCTTGCTTTCAGCACTTGAAGCATGTGGTGTAAACCACACCTTGGCCGCTAAGGCTTTTGGGATAAGCAGGGTGACCTTATGGCGAAAGCTGAAGGAATACCAAAATAGCTGAGTGATGGATCTTCTGACAGATTATACATAAAAATGATCTCGTTTCTCTTTTCATTGTAAAGCCGGACTTTTGCGGCGTGATCACGGACAACCTATGCACCGTTTTTTCTATGAGCACTGTCACACAAGCAAGTTCGATCACTCCTATGCTTCATGCCAAAAATTTTTTGCCGAGTCCTTTGCCCTGCGCCTAAACCTTGCATATTTTCTCTTGTGATCTTAGTAAAAGCATTGTGAAACGCAGCAAAAACCGTCCGTATCAAACCTGGTACGGACGGTTTTTGTTTAACGTAACAGCCAATATTCGGGACAACGCAGGAAGTCAGCAATATATCATTCGGAAGCCAATGTTACTGGTGTGCCCACTAGTGATTGCCAGGCTGATTGAACTGCCGGCCAGATGTCCTGTTGGGAGCGGCCAATAGCAACCACAATACCGGTTTTTTCTGCTGGGCACGCAGGGGTCAGCTCCAGCTGTCCACAGACCCCGTCCACATGGAGGGCCTCTCCCGAAAACTCCAGCGCACCCTTAAGACGCAGGAGAAGGGGGGATACAGCTCTGTAAAACTCTTTGAACGGCCCCGCTCGGGATGGCAGTGGCCCGGTTTTCATCGTATAGACGGAGGGCCGGTTCCAAGGCGTGTTGCTCTCCCCGCCAGAGCGGCCATGGCTGACCAAGCTGCTGTGTAAAAGCTCCAGCGGAACAGCGGCATAAGAGGTTCGAAACATAGCCGCCTCCCCGTTCAGTTCACGCACGGACTTGGCCGTCCTCTCCACCAGCCGCTCCGAAGCCAGGTCGGTCTTATTGAGTAGAATCAGGTCTGCGGCAGCCACCTGGTTCTGAACAGGCAGGAGAACATCGGCATATGCCTCAAAGGTGGTGCAGTCTACCAGACAAACCATCCCACAATAATGATAGGGCCTGGCCAGACAGGGGGCTATCCGTTCCAGCAGGTCGGAGATGCTCCCCGGATCGGCCAGACCTGAAGCCTCGATCAAAAGTACGTCAACGGGCTGCCTGGCGAACGCCTCCAGAGTACGCACAAAGCCGTCTTTTAGACAGGCGCAGAAGATTGACCCGTTGTTGATTTCTACCAGCTGGACCCCGCTGTCATAGAGCAGCTTCCCGTCTATCCCCACATCGCCAAACTCATTGACCAACACGCCGACGCGACTAGATGACCGGCCAGCCAATAGCTGCCGCAAGAAGGTGGTCTTGCCAGCTCCAAGAAATCCACCGATCAGGCAGAGGGAGATTGGTTGTGCCATTTATTTCGCCTCCCCCTGCCGGATATAGCCTAAGACACACTCCGCATCCACCTCATCGCCATCATTATAGCACATATGAAAGATCACCCCAGAAGCCGGCGAGAGAACCTCCAGGCTCTTTTTTTCCACTTCCAGGTCAGCCACCGATTCTCCCTCTTCCACAGCCTCCCCCTCCGCTTTCCGCCAGTACAGTTTTCCCTTCTTATGGGTGAGTTCTACCGGTCGGTTCTGGCAGGGACAGGGGTGCTCCAGGTCCTTTTTGGGGTAGGCGAATACCGGCAGCCGTATCTCCTCGCCTGGGTAGTATGGACAACACTCCCGGAGGCACTCCCCGTTCTGTCCATGAAATGGGCAGAGGAATTCCCCCGCCTGCACATCCACCCCCAGCACCTGTCGGATCTGGGGCACAGCGCCAGTCAGGGAGAGAATGCTGCACCGTTTACAGCAACGGGGACCACCCGCCTGAGCCACAGACAGCAGAGCCTCTCCTACAGCACGGTTTCCGTAGGCCCAGCTCGTGGAGGAGAGGGGGGTAGTGTCCGTGACCACACTCCAGAAGATCCCCACACCCACACAGGCCCCGCAGGCCCCCCAGTAGCCGCAAACACCGCCCGGCACATCTTTGGCCCGCTCCAAGGCTATGGACAGATCCCGTTCCAGCACATCACGCCCATGCCCTTGGGCGCTCCGGCACACTGTCAGCAGAACCGCCGGCACCAAATAGTGGTGCACTGGCGCGTGCATAGGGAATCCGTCTAGCCCCATCAACTCCACAGCCAACGCGGTAAGATCTCTCGGTCTGACCGCCGCTCGCTCCAGGCAGATCTGAGTGATTTGGTCGTAGTATAACTCGACCTGCTCTGTCATATCCAGTCCTCCTTTCCTAGACCGCTATCATAAGAGGTCCAGCCGGGAGATCTCCTCCCAGGCGACACCATATTGGTGCAGAGTCTGCCGCATGCGATCCGTCGTCTCCTCCGAGAGCTCCGGCCCCTGGTATTTTTGCAGGAGCTGATCCATTCGGCGCTCAACACGACGGCCCAAAGCGGCAGATCCTCCGCTGTTTCCTCTGACGCTGATATGGGGTGTCATGGCGGCATTCCTGCAATGGCGCAGGGTGTGCTCCGCAGCCAGAAAGTCGCCTCCGGGCCCTGTCTGGCGGATCAGCTCCAGCGGGAGCTCCTCCGCCTCTGTCCGCACACCCCCCAGATACTGCTCCACCGCATCGATAATCTCAAAGTCCGCGATTAACTTTTCAAAGGAGACCGCCAGGTAGCCAGCCGTGATGCCAGCTGACTGGAACATCACATCCACACCGCTCTCCCGGCTTGCCAGGCAGGTGAGCATGGACTCCCAGCCGGCCTGCATATCCAGGGCCAGGGCATCTGTCAGACTGCCCCCTGCCCGGCATGGCAGGCCGTACTTGTGTGCCAGCAGGGCTGCGTAGCGGTAGCACAGCGCCCCCTCTGGAGAGCCGATGGCCATGGCACAGGAGGCCATATCGGCGTTGGAGGACTGGGAGCCGTAGATCACCGGGGCCCCCGGCGCATACATCTGAGCCAGGGTGATGGCGGCCAGCACCTCCGCATTGGCTATAGCAATGGTTCCCGCCAGAGTCGCGGGAGAGGTAGTTCCAGCCATGGCGGCGGCAGTGATCACCACGGGCTGACGGTATTTCAGCATGGCGAACAGGGTCTCTGTCATGGTAACGTCCAGCTGCAACGGGGTATTCGTGTTGACAATTGCCATGGTATGGGGTTCGGCCTTCAGCTCCTCCTCCGTCAGGCCAAACCTTGCCATACATAGCCGGAACACTATCTCCATCTGCCGGTAGTCGCCGCCGGCGGTCCACACCACCTTCCGACTATGCCGCAGAGCCAGGTAGTATAGCAGCGGGGTGGCCCACTCCACCGGCAGATCCTCCGGCTGGCAGCAGAGGCCGCCGTTGAGGGAAAAACGGTCATTCTGCTCATAGAGCTTGACCAGCCTGATGTAATCCTCCGTGGTGGAGGGGCGGAGGGTTCCGTCCGCCTCCATGATCATGGTGGGTCCCCCGGCAGTAGCATAGTGGGTTGTACCATCCCCGACACAAACGTTAAATTGAGGCTCTGCCGCGACGCAGCAGACAACAGAGGGCGCTTTGCCCACCCACTCCATCACCTGCTCCTCAGTAAAATGAGCGGTATCATCCTCCACCCGCACACCGTTCGACCGGAGCACCTGGATGGCGTCCGGGTGCAGAAACCGCATCCCCGTACCCCGCAGGATCTCCATGGAGGCGCGGTGAATCCGGCACAGGTTCTCGCTTTCGTGGTCTGTCACGGTTCATCTTCTCCTTTCTCTGCGGAGGGAGTGATCCATGAATCCCCCTGTGACGACGGCGGCCGGTTCCTGCAGTAGGCGCAGCCGGCCGCGTTTCCAATGCAGTCTCTGCAATCACGGGTGCTCAGGGAGAGACCCTCCCGCAGACTGAGATACATCCCCGTGTAGGATTTGAGGGGGATCATCAGGGTTCCCTTGAGGGAGACGCCGATCTCCCCAGCGGGGAGCAGCTGGAAAAACTTCCCGACCTGTTGAAGGGCCATACCATAGAAGCCGGGGCCAAAGGCCCGGGTGAGCCGGAAGCCGGGCCCGGGCGGGCACTCCCGCTCCAGCTTCCGTCGAAGCAGCTCCAGAAGGGCGTCCACGTAGGCGCTCCCCCACAGATCCGCGTAGACATCAAAAATGGGCTCTCGCTCGTACTCAAAAACGCCGGCGCAGGCGATGAAGAGGAAGAGCTTTTCGATGTCGCCGGGGCGGTAGCTGGAAAAAAGTCTAGCCTGAAAGGCGGCACCCTCCACACGGAGGATGTCGCCTTCCAGAGAAAATTGGTCCGCCTCACAGACCAGTGCCCGAAGCTCCACCCCGTCCTGGATGTCTGGATGAACGCCCGCCAGTTCCGACAGGATCCGCGCCCGCTTGCGCAGACTGCCGGAGTGGCATGCGGAGGCGCTGAGCTGCCCCATTGCCAGCGGCTCCGCCTCCTGTTGGGTAAAGCGGTAGATCATCCGGCTCACCCCTTCTGGGCGGCGCTTCGGATCGACGCAATCAGCTCCGCCCGGCTGGGGATGATGGAGCTGTAGGCCAGCTTTCCGTTGATGTACATGCTGGGCAGGTTGGCCACCCCCATCTTTTTGATGCGGGCGATGTCCTTCTTGACGGTATACTTGTAGGAGCAGTACTCGGCGATGTCCTTCACCTCGTCGTACACGTCCTCCATGGCGGCCAGCATGTAGGTACAGGCTGCGCACTGGGCGGGATCCAGCAGGAAGAGCTCCACCAGCACCTTGTCCAGGTGGCCATAGTCTGGCAGCTCCACCGGGATGTCCTCCTCCTCAGCGGCCACGTAGTTCTCCAGCATCTTGCGGGCGCTGTCCGGATTGCGAACCGCCTGGGCCGCGGCTACGGTGTTCTCAATGGGCACGTCGTAGGGCATGTCGCAGCCGGGGCTGACGATCAGGTTTTTGCCGCCCGCCACGTCCAGGATGTCCAGCACGCACTTCATGTTGTCCTGCTGGGTGCCGTGGAGCATGGTAGTGGTCAGGGGGATGTTGCCGCCGATGGCGATGTTGTACCGGTCGGTGACCTCCTTGGCGGCCTTCAGCTCCACGTTCTCATCCACAGAGATGCAGTCGGGGCCGGTCCTGCACATAACCTCGATCTGCCGGGTGGCGTTGCCGCAGACAAAGAAGGAGGAGAACACCCCGGCGGCGCGGATGTGGTCGAACACGGCGGTAAAGGACTCGTGGAGCATCTTGGTGAAGTGCTTGGGGGAGATCTGGCTGACAAGGGGGTCCACCACGGCGATTACGTCCATGCCGGCATCGATGTACATCTGGGTCACGGCGGTGCACACCTTGGCGCAGTAGCCCACCAGATCCCGCACGTAATCCTGGTCGGTGGCCATGTCCATGAAAATGTCGCTGCCCCGCAGGTGGGAGGCCAGGGTGAAGGGGCCGCACACCAGGCCGTAGAGGGCGGTGTCCGCGCCCACAGTGTCCTTCAGCCGTCCCATGGTGCGCAGGATCATGGGCAGGCGGCCGTCCTCCGCCGTTGGGATTTTGCCGGGGATCTCCTTGGTGCCGGACAGGGGGTGGCTCCGGACAGAGGGCGGGTTGTCCCGGGCCCACAGCAGCTCGCAGCCTAAGACCTCTGCCTCAATCTGCAGATCGAACACCACCGGCATACCGTCCGGGGTGTAGATCTTGTTGACCTCCTGAAGAGCGGTGAGGAGCTTGTCCTCGTCCTTCAGGATCTCCTCCGCCGTATAGCCCACTAGCTTTCCGGCATGGACGCCCGCGAAGGGCACCCAGGGGGTACGCTCCGCCTGCTCATGCCTCAGGGTCTGAAAAAGCAGTTCTTTGCCCATGGTCTATGTCTCCTTTTTGTCTGTGGAGTGCTCCGGGCCGGCCGGAGGAGGCCTTTCACTCATACAGGACGTTTTACCGCTCCAGCCGGCCCGGTAAATGGTTTTCGATATCGCTGAAATCGGGGATTGTGCCTATACCTCCGTCCTAGTCTCGGCGGCCTCCGCCGGTGCGGGGAGGGGCTCGTCCTCCTCCCCGTCCTCATGCAGGACATCAAACTTCTTGTACTTGACAATCAGGATGCCCAGGCTGACGCACATGCCCAGAATCAGGAAGAGGGCCAGGATGCCTCCGATGTTGGACAGGGTCTTGATACCATCGTAGCCGCCGAACCGGGCCATGGCGATATAGGCCATCATGGCCACCACCACGCCCCAGGCCAGCTTGACATACCATGGTGTGATGTCAGAGCCGTCTTTGCTGTTGGCCTCCTTGCAGGACAAACCGGACATGGCGATGATGTTGGAGTTCACCGCCGTCACCAGGGTCAAAATGATAACCACAAAGATCACGGCGATGATGATCTTGCTGCCCGCCAGGGTCTCCAGCACCGCGTAGGGGACGGCGCCGATGCCATACTCGTTGACAGCAGTCACCAGATCTTCGATGCCGTTGACCTGGGTGTAGATGGTGGAGCCCGCAGTGATGGAGGTCATAATGATTCCAACGCTGGCGCAGCCGCCCACGGTCAGCAGGATCACATCGCGGATCTTTCGGCCGTAGGAGACGCTGGCGATGAAGATGCCGGTGGTGGGGCCGCCCGGTCCGCAGCTGTCAACCGCGCAGGCTGTCACGCGCTCCGGGCGGCCCTGGATTCTGCCGTCTGTGATGCCGTTACGCTTTGGGCGCCGCCTCCGGCTCCGGGGCGGCCTGGACGGCCTTGACCGGCTCGTCGTCCTCCGGATCCTCATCTTCATGCAGCGCGTCGAACTTCTTGTAGCGGAAGATCAGGATGCCCAGGCTGATGCACATGCCCAGGATCAGGAACAGGGCCAGGATGCCGCCGATGTTGGACAGGGTCTTGATGCCGTCATCTTTCTTTATTAAATCTTTTCCTTTCGCAGTTCTTTCAGTAAAGCGATTACCATTAGCACAACGATCGCCATCAGTAGAGCAGAGCCCACAATCGACGTTGTCTGCAACCCAGTAATGCCTTTCCCCACAATGATTAGTACAATGCCAAGGATGCAGACGGCCAAAGACCAGAATCCTGTGATAGCTTTCGGAGGTTCCATTGGGTTTTCTGTGTCCTTTGTGCTCATCTGTGCGCAGATAAACGCCGCTGAATTTGCGCTTGTGGCCAGGAAAATAACAATCAACAGAATAAATAGAACCGAGAGAATTCCCGACAGGGGCAGATTTTCCAGCATGGCAAATATGACATAGTTGGTGCCCATATTTTCCACAACACCGCTCAAATCCGCAACTCCGGTCATTTCCATGAAAATTGCAGATCCACCAAATACAGCAAACCACATGAAAGTTGCGAAAGCGGCGGCGCCAAGCATAGTAAAGACGAGCTGTCGAATTGTACGACCTCTAGATATGTTTGCCACAAATATGCCTACGATGGGAGAGCAGGAAATCCACCAGGCCCAGTAGAAAATTGTCCAGCTCTGTGGGAACCCGCTCTCTCCAGCTGCGTCGGTCCAAAAGCTCATGTTCAAGAATCCATCGAAATATTTTCCGAGTGCGCTGGTTCCCAAATTGATGCAGAAATCCGGACAACACAGCACCAGTACTGCAATTAAAAGGGCAAACGCCAAAGGAATATTTATATTGCTTAGGTATTTGATTCCCTTGTCTACCCCCGACACAGCCGTAAGGACGATCAGGGCAGTCCAAAGCAGGCCGATGATAATATACGTCATCGTACTGCTTGGAATCCCAAACAGATACTCCAGTCCGCCCGCTACCTGCATAATGGCAAGACCGACGCTGGTAATCAGGCCGCAGATCAGGCAAACAATAATGATTCCATCAATACCCCGACCACAATTCCCAGAGGAAAGTCTGCGGCTTACCGGGCTTAACGTGGCAGAAAATCTTGGAACCCACCCTTTTCGGTTTACAAAATATGCGAGGGGAATGGAAACAATAGCATAGAGTGCCCACGCTGTAAAGCCCCAGTGAAAATACGCATATCCGAGAGCAAAATCAGCTGTCTCCGGAGCACCGGCAGGATATCCCATGGGCGGGCTAAGGAAAAATGACAGCGGCTCCGCCGCGCCCCAATAAACCAAGCCTACACCATACCCGCACGCGAACATCATACAAAACCAGGAAAAGAATGAGTATTTCGGCTTTTCGCCATCTTTTCCAAGAACTACCTTTCCCATCGGGGAAACGGCAAGGATCACGCAAAGCGCAACAGCGAGAAAACCAAAAAATAGATATACAAAGCCACATTGATACTCTAGGAAGTGGATTAACGCATTCATCGGGGCGTCAAGCGCTCCACTCAATGCCCAAACGAGAAGGATTACAAATAGAATTAGGGCTACACCGAAAACCACAGGGTCAATTCTCTGGAAAGCACTCTTCTTCTGTTCCATAATTTCCCCTCCCAATAAATTGCAAAGTACATTACCTTCGTTGTCCGACTTATTTCATCAGCTCATTGGCCAGCTCCACCGCCGTGGAGGCGTTGGTGGAGTAGTGGCCGCCGAACTCGTCGGCGATTTTCTGGTTGACCGGCGCGCCGCCCACCATGATGCGCACGCTGTCGTACAGCCCCGCCTGCTTCAGCGCGTCGGCGGTCTCCTTCATGGAGAGGGTGGTGGTGGTCAGCATGGCGGACAGGCCCACCAGGTCCGGCTTGTACTCCTTGACCCCCTCGCAGACGGCCTCCGGGGACACGTCCACGCCCAGGTCGATGATCTTGTAGCCGGCGCCCTCCAGCATCATGCACACCAGCTTCTTGCCGATGTCGTGGAGGTCGCCCTTCACGGTGGCGAAGAGGACGGTGCCCACCTCCTTGATGTCGCCGGACTGGAGCATGGGCTTGATCTTGGTCATGCCGATGTCCATGGTCTTGGCGGCCACCAGCACCTCGGGGACGAACATGTCCCCCACCTTGAACTGCTCGCCCACCTCGGCCATGCCGGCCAGCAGGCCGTCGTCCAGGATCTCCTTGGCGGTGCAGCCGGCGCTGAGCGCCTCGTCAATGAGGCCCTCCACCTCGTCCATCTCGCCGTCCACCACGCACTGATAAATGTCCTGCAATGCTTTCATTGTGACTGCTCCTTTCTTCGTTTTGCGCCTGGGACCCGCTTACTGGTTCCGGCCCAGCAGCTCCTGCTCATGCCGCCGCAGGATCTCCTCCTTCTCCGGGGCCAGGGGGGCGGGCACATGGGTGGCCAGGATGTGGTCGATCTCGGCGATGACCCGGTCCATCACGTCCGTCTCCTCGGGGTTGACCATCTCCCGGCGGAAGAATTTGGGATACCACATCTTCTTGAACCGCTTCAGGGTGGTGGGTTCCTCCAGGAAGTGGCCGCCGGGGCCCACCTTGTCGATCACGTCCAGCAGCAGCGTGTCATCGCTGACCTCGATGCCCTTTACGTAGTTGGACAATTGTTCAATAATCTCGTTGGCGATAAAAATAGCCGCTGG
Source organism: uncultured Flavonifractor sp. (assembly GCA_944385585.1). GTDB lineage: Bacteria > Bacillota > Clostridia > Oscillospirales > Oscillospiraceae > Flavonifractor. The sequence continues at coordinate 84 of CALWXU010000001.1, read as the reverse complement.
GGAAAGGGATAAGGTAAGATTAATTGCGCAAATTGAATAGCGGATAAAAATAGACATGGTTTGCAGGCCTCTGGTAGAATGAAG